>CAYVMN010000001.1:0-70954 GCA_964452575.1 uncultured Desulfobacteraceae bacterium
TTTTTCCTCAGCTTCGACGGCCCCAGAGAAATCCACGACTGTCAGCGAGGGGACGGTGCGTACGATGTGCTAAGGGATGCGATGGATACGTTGTCTAAAAACAACAAACCCTTCTGGACCACGACCGTCATAACCGCTATGAATATCCATCATATGGATTTCATCTTGGAAACAGCCAGAAAAGAAGGATTTTTGACCAACTACCACCTGCTTTACTTTACCGGAACCGATGAGTACCTTCCAGGGTCTATCCACCTTAATGATATGGACGATGACCTGAAAACCGACCCCAAACATTATACGCAAATCATAGACTACTTGCTCACCATGAAGAAATCGGATTCGCGGGGTGTCATCGCCTCGTCGCCTATGTATCTCAAGATTCTCAAGAGTTGGGGAGATTATTCAGAGATTTATCGATCGGGATCATCCAAGTACTACCGTTGCTGGGCCGGCAAGCTGTATTGCTATATTGACGCCAATGGGGACCTTTATCCCTGCGGTGATGTCATGGGACGGGTCCAACCGGTCAATTGCTTGGTAAACGGCCTTGAAAGGGCCTTTAACGTCCTTCCATCCGTACCATGCAGGTCTTGCATTATCGCCTGTTACGTCGAACTGAACCTAATGTTCTCGTTGAACCTAAGTAGCGTTTGGAATTGGAACCAGAAGATATGAAGGCCCTGGATTCCCTAATAGTGCCGCTCAAGAATCGGACCCGCTACATTCGCCTGTTGCGCAACATCAGCACGCGGATGATGGTGAGCAGAGAATTTCCGGCTGTCATAGGGGTAGACCCGACTAACATATGCAACCTCAAATGCGCTTTTTGTGGTCCAATAAGAATGAAGGAAAGGAAGGGCGTGATGGACATGGTACTTTTTGAGCGGTTGCTTGACGAATGCCTAAATCATCGGAAGCTTTGGATGCTGATTCTACATAATTTCGGAGAGCCACTGATGAATAAGGATATCGCTCGCATGGTCAGCCTGGCAAAGGCGAAAGATATCGCCAGAAGTGTAACCTTCTCCACCAACGGAACACTTTTGACTGAGGATCTGGCTCGGGAATTGGTCAATTCCGGTCTAGATGGCTTAGTATTCAGCGTTGACGCTTACAATCGAGAAGATTATGCATCCTTAAAGGGGAAGGACCTGCTGGAACGGGTGGTTGAAAACGCTCGGTGCATTATGCGCCTGAAAAAAGAATTGAAGACAAAGCGACCACACGTCAGTGCCAAAATGGTACGGCGAAAGGGTTATGAACATACCTTCAGCCCTTTTGTTAAAATGTGGTCGGTTTTAGTTGATGAAGCCGTTTTGACACCTTTTTCGAACTGGGGGAACCAGGTCGTTTACGAGGGCACTGAAGTGGTGCCAACGGACAGGTTTGCCTGTCATTTCTTGTGGTATTACCCAGTGGTGTCTTGGGATGGACGGGTCTTTTTCTGTTGTGCAGCCTGCGACCAGGAGTCAGTTATAGGAGACCTGAACGAATCTTCAATGGAGGAAATATGGAAAGGGGCAGAATTAAAAAGCGTTAGATTGGCCCATCTTCATAAACGGTTCGGCGAGATAAGATCTTGCAGCCACTGTACATATTGGGCCGAAAGCGGCATCGATCTCGACGCATTCCTTTATAAGAAGCAAGGGCTTAGTCCAGATGCGAATTAAGCTAATGAAAACGATCGATCGTTATCTAGGGCAACTTCTGTGCTTTCTCGTATCCCTGTCACATCCCCAGGTGAGAAAAATCCCGTCCTATATTAGGGATGTACTTATTATTAAGATGTTTGGCCTAGGCACCATCGTGCTAATGACGCCGATGGTCCGGGCACTGCGGGAGGCCAATGGAGATATCAACATCCATTTTCTCACTTTTGAGGAAAACCAAAGCATCGTCAAATCCTATGGGATATCAAACCATGTCTATTGCGTGCGAAGAACCTCTATGGTGCTTTTTGTGTTGGACACATTCAACGTCATCCGCGTGCTCAGGAGGCTCCGGTTTTCTGTGATCATAGATGGCGAATTTTTTTCCCGCTACACTGCCCTGGTTGCATTTTTGCTGAAATCCGATTTCCGTACTGGTTTTTTCAACCGAAATATCTACAGGGGTGATATGCTTGATTTCCGCGCTCATTTTAACCCATACCGGCACATTATCCGTTCTTTTCTCGATTTGGTTTCCGCTTTTTTAAAGGCTGAGGCCAGCCTGGAGATAGACAAGCCCAAGGTGCCTTACACGGCAACCTTTAACATTAAGAAAAAATTTAAAGAGATCGACATTCATGACCCGAACCGTTTGATCGTCCTCTTGAATCCAAATACGAGTAACATTTCAAAAGGCATAGACCGAAGTTGGCCTCTCGAAAACTTTGTCGCCTTTGGCGATCTTTGCAGGGCAAAGGGTTTCCAAGTCATTTTCGTTGGGGGACCTGAAGATGCACAAAGGACAAGGGGGGCGGTACAGATGTCTGGCGACGGGGTTATTTCAATTGCAGGCCGAACTACGATTGACGAGACACTCGCCCTCATGCGCTATTCGTTTCTCCTCGTCACGAACGACAGCGGTCCGCTTCACATGGCCGTGTCAGTCGGCTTGCCCACTATCTCCTTTTTCGGTACCGAATCGCCGCTTATCTACGGGCCAACCTCTGGGCTGAATGTCTTTTTCTGGAAACGACTGGCCTGCAGCCCCTGTCTGAGCGTCACCAACTTCAAGCGGAGCCGTTGTGATTTCAACTCGAAATGTCTACGAGACATCTCTCTGGGTGAAGTTGTCGACTTGTTCGAGGCTTCCGAGGAAAAACTGGTTGCAGACTATCGAAAACGGGTGTGCGCAAATCATGATGATAGTTTGGAGCGATAGCCATGAAAGTGCGCAGGGGGTTTATTAGTATCGCCTGGCAGAAGATGAGGCGCTTGGACTTTCCATGGCTCATCCGGCAGGGTAAAAAATATTGGGGCATAAAAAGGGCCCTCAGACGTGGGGATGGTCGGGCCCTTTGCGGCCCGGTTATTGCCCATTTCTTCTGCACATGTCGGTGCAACCTGAAATGCCCTATGTGCGATATTCCAACACGGGAAAAAGGGGCTGAGATTAACACCGGCCAAGGCTTCCAAATCATTGATGAACTGGCCGAACTAGGCGCCAGCGGGGTATCTTTTACAGGGGGTGAGCCCCTTCTCAGGCCGGACATCTTCGATTTTATCAGGCGCGCCAAGGCACTCGATCTGGACACCATTCTTGTCACCAATGGCTTGAGACTAGCCAACCTCGCCTCTGAGGTAATCCAGGCCGGGCCCGATGTGGTCAATGTATCGATTGACGGGTCGGTACCGCGTATTCATGATAGAAGCAGAGGTTGTAAGGGGGCCTTTGAACGCTCAATCAAAGGCGTAGAGTCCTTGAAACGGCTGATTGAACGCCAAAGGTCGGATATGCAAATTGTCGCTTCAACAGTCTTATCCCAGGAGAATATCTATGACCTTGGGAATATTATCAGCCTATGCCGGGATAGCGGAATTGATCGCGTCATCCTCTGTCCTCTCCATGAATTCCGAGATGCCTGCTGTTATGTTTCGCCTGTGATCGTGGACTATGATGTCCAGGCATTCCTCCTGGGCCACGCGGATCGAGCACTTATAGACAATTCAGACCGATACCTCAGTCACCTCAATTCTGTACTTCGGGGTGACCAGCCCCCTCCTGGCTGCCGGGCGGGTTACACGACTCTGATCATCGATTATGAAGGTCATGTTTATACGTGCAAATGCAACTTCGAAAACCGTCAGAAAATTGCTAGTCTGTTTAGTAAAGGGAGATCCTTAAAGGAGATATGGTATTCCGAAGCCTACGACGTCTTCAGGCGCGGGTGCTGTAAGTGCCAGCGCTGTTATCTAACCATAAACCGCGAATTTGACGGTCTGTTCGGATGAAAAAGACACTTTTTTCGACCTCTACCTTTTTTCCCCTTCTGTACCACAGCTTTCGCTGGCACATGCGTTTTTATCTCAATAGGAAGGGATTTCCCCTGGTCTGCGGTGTTTTCCTGACAAACCGCTGCAACCTAAGATGCAGGATGTGCTCGATCTGGACGGATCCCAATAAACAAACGCTCAGCTTCAAACAACTGCAGAACCTGGTGGAAGCCTTTAGACCGGGACTATGCTACCTTTCTTTTAGCGGTGGAGAACCTCTCATGGTAGACAGAGTGCTGGATATGATCGCATTTGCCGGCCAGCGCATCCCGTATATCCACCTGGTCAGCAACGGAATTCTGGTTGACAATGCCGCAGTCCGCGAAATGTCTAAGGCAGGTCTGAGCGGAATATCCTTCAGCCTAGACGGCGACAGGCAGTGGCACAACTGGATCAGGAATTCGGCAAAGAGCTTTGATGCCGCCGTTGGCGCCATAGAAGCCGTCAAACGAAATGCCCCACGAATGGATATCGTCGTTAACAGTGTCTTGTTTCCCGAAGCCCTGGAGCAGGTCGAGTGGGCCTTGCGGTTGACTCGACACCTGGGGGTCAAACACAAACTGCAGCCGGTGAACAAGCATTTTCAAATTGCCGGTATGGGACATCGCCCAGACCACATTAATTTTGGGGCCGCAGACCGTTTGAAGGTCCAGGAGTTTATTCGGCGTCTGACTCGCGAATCCCATCTGATCAACAGCCCCACCTTTCTCAGGATGATACCTGATTATTTCGACAACAGCCTCAAATGCCCCATGATTCGGCCCCGGTGCCTTGTCCCTCACTTTTTTGTAGAGGCCAACGCCTATGGCCGGCTTTCACCTTGCATGTTCGCGACAGGCTGGCAAGGAACGCTTGACATAGGGAACGACCTGGGAAAAAAGGTGAACTCGGAAGAATTCAGCCGGCAGAAGATGCGGCTTGAGGCCTGCCGGGAATGCGACCGGACCATGTACATCTGCTATTGGGAACCGATGATCAACTTCCCATTGGGGAATTACCTTAAATACGGCCTACTGAAGAATTCGATATGAGTAAATTACAAGGGCTCGAGGATATTGCTGTGCGGTTGATGTACTTTTTTAACGTCATTGATACGTTTCTCCCCTTCTCCATCCTCTGCCTTCTGGGATGGGTCCAGACGAATTCCCTATCCTCCTATGGCCTGCCACCTATAACTAGCCCCCTCATTTTTATCTGCAGCGGCTTTGTCTTTCTGTATGTCTGCTGCAAGATTGCGGACTTCCACGTCCTGTTTTTGACAGCCCTACCCGTTGTCGTACTCCTAACAAAGCGGGCTACTCCTTTCTGGGCAACAGAGGTGTTTACCGCCCTATTATTATTTTTTGCCTTTACCTCTCTTGTTCAGATTGTATTCATGGGCCTGCCAATGAGTTTGGCCTCTCGCAGTCCGGCTGTCGCCATGAGAATGTATTTAAACTCTTTTCTCGTTCTGGCCCCCACGACTATCAGTCTGCCCGTGACCGTCGGATATCAACTCATTATGTTTGTTTCGCTGCGAGGAGTTCTGGTTGATCCTTTTTCTCTGAATACAGCCTATATTTGCATCTCGGTTCTTGGCATTGCTGTATTGACTCGCCTGTTCATGAAACGCACCTTCATTCCACCCACATACCACCCTCCAATCTCCCAGGATGCCTACAGTCGGGTTATCCTGCTGAACATTGACGGCCTGAGTTACCATGCTTTCAAGAACGCCAAGGCATCCTTCCTGCACCACCTTGAAAAAGAATTCGCATACGCCCCTGGCGGAGCAAGTACAGTCTACAAGGCGTTTACAAATCCGGCCTTTGCCAGCATACTAAGCGGTTCCGAACCTGCCCGTCATCGGGTATTTAATAACAATTTCGGTCAAAATATTAAGATTGAAGCCCTTCCCGATATTGTGGATACGCGTCTTTACGGCTCCATGCACATCAAACACTTTTCCCGGAAGGAATGGAGCGTCACACTGGTTTCGCTGGTGGAATTGTCTTATGATAAGGCAGATGAAGCACTGATGAGAAAACTGAAAGAGGGCTTGAAATTCTACTCGCAAGTCAGGCTCTGGGTGGTTGACCTGAGCATGGTTGACTACTGCGGCCATGCCTGGGGCAGCTATTCCCGTCAATACTATGATGCTATCGAGAAACTGGATAGCGTGATCAAGGGTTTTTTCAAGTGGTGCCTGGAAGAATTCTTCCTGAATGATACCCTTTTCATCATCTCATCGGACCACGGGCTGTTCATCGGGGAACACGCATATATTCTCTTTCCTCAGGAAGAATTCGTTCCACTCATGTTTATTGGAAGAGACATCCGCAGCGGGACCTTACCTCAGAAAACCTCTATCCTTGATATTGCGGCCAATATTTCATTTTTTCTAGGACAGGCCTACTGCAAAGAGAGTCGCGGCCGGGTTTTCACGCAGATAAATCAATGGCCTTGTTCGGAAGATTTTGTCTCCCGACTCGGAATCGAAGAGGTCGGGGACCCAGATGGCCCAAAGGGGGATTCCGGTCATGGGCCGTTATGAGAATACGATTTTCCTTGGGCTTTACCTGCTTCTGATATTGCTGGCTATCTCCTCACTTTGGTGGCCTATGGGCCGGGACCAGGGAAGCTTCTCCCTGGGGGGAGACATAGTCCTCGGCGGTGGCGTGCCCTACCGAGATATGTGGGAACCAAAGGGCCCGGCCGGCCTGTGCACCTATGCCCTGTCCCATTTGATCTTCGGCCGAACCCTATGGGGCATTCGGCTCTTAGACCTGGTTTGCCTGGCCATCACGGCGACATTTCTCTGGCGGTTTTTGTTCAAGAAGGCCGGGGCCCTGGCCGCCCATACTGGCGCCCTTTTCTTTTGTTTCGCCTATCTGGACCTAGGATACTGGCACACCGCTCAGCCTGATGGCTGGGCGGGTATGTCTCTGCTAATCGCCCTCTTGATCCTACCTACATATGGCCGGGCCGGGTATGCGCGCCTATTTGCTGCCGGCATGCTTGTTGGCCTGGCCACTCAATATAAATTCATATACGCTGTATTCCTATTTCCATTGATTGTGTACGACGCGGGGGTGCATGCTAAGTCGGTCTATGAGCGGGCCTTACGAAGCGGCACCCTGTTCGCGGGCTTTCTGCTAGTGAACGGTCTTTCTCTTCTCTGGCTCGCATCCAACCAGGCTCTGGATGAATATATAAGCATTGTCTTTGACTTTAACCGGCTGGTACACATGAAGATGCACAGCGCGAATATAAAATTCCTCCATCTCAATCTGGATCTGAGAGCAATTTTTTGTGGATATCTCATCCGCCGCCCTTTGATCATCCCATTCGTAATCACGGGCCTCCTAGTTTGCTGGCGTAGATTTCGCCCTTTCACTATTAGTGTGACCCTGTTCTGGGTAACAGGATTGGCCCTCGTGGTCGCACAGGGCTGGTACCACGCGAAGTACCAATGGATACCGACCTATGGTCCAGTAGCTATCTTCCTGGGGTTCGGTATCATTGCACTGCCCCAATATCTGCTTGGAAGGTCTAAGGACGACCGGTTTCGAGAACTTGGGAAAAAATTGATTCCCGCTGTGAGCCTGATCATTATCGTTGTGACCGCGTATCCGGGCTGTAAACAGTTCCTATTGACCTCATCTTATGCGCTGGGAAAAATCCAGGCAGCAGAATATTACAGCCATTTCGGCCAGTACGGCCGGGGGGATTTTTCTTTCCTGGCCGATCTGCAGGTGGCCGAATATGTCCGAAAACGGTCCAACAAGAACGACTGCGTGCTGGTGTGGGGTTTTGAACCGGGAATCTACTTTCTCGCCGGAAGGAAGTCAGCGACCCGCTTTTGCTTCAACTATCCGTTGGTGGCCTCCAAAGGTACGAAATTTTATAACCGCTACCGAAGCGAATTTATGCAAGACGTGATCAGGAACAAACCCCTGTTTATCGTTGTCGCCGATATGGACAAAAATCATCTTATCTTGAAGAATTCCAAGGTATTTTTCAAAGAGTTTCCGGAATTCTACTCCTTTGTCCGCCTTGGATATATTCATAAGACTACAATTGAGCACTTTGAAATATTCCGCCGTCGAGATAGTCGGGATACAGAGTTGTGACGACGGGTCCGGGCTGCGGCATGGCACTCCTCTGACCATGGAAAAAACGACTATCGCACATAGGGCAAAGAAATTTTATGATTCTTCAAAAGTAAGGAAACTGAGGAGGTTTGATCATCCTACTGTAAAAGCGCATGTTATTGATAAGGTAAACTATATTAAGAAGACTATTAAGTTGATTCCGAAGACAACGGTCTTGGAACTTGGTGCAGGAAATGGTTATTTCTCTTTTTATTTCAACAGCTCATGTGATTTGCTGGCAACTGACATTAATAGAGAAATCCTTTCGTTGAACCCCGTCAAGAAAAGGATGGTTTGTGATGCCAAAAAGCTTCCTTTTAAAGACGAGTCATTTGATATTGTTATGTGCTTCGACGTCTTACACCACGTGGATAACCCCGATCATGTAATTAAGGAGGCAAAGAGGGTATCACGAAGGCATGTTGTTCTAGTAGAACCGAACGGGGATAATATTATTCAAAAATTGATCTTTCTTCCCGTTCCAAGGGAATGGGGTCTTTATAACTTCAGCACTAAGTATCTTATAGGGTTGATAAAGGATAATTCTCTTGGCATATTAAGATTTAAACATATTGGAAGATTAATAACTCCGAATATACGCTTAATAGATAAGTTTATAAAATTATTTCCTTATTCTGAATCACCACAACTAAATTTTCATAATTTGGTTATATGCAGCAAGGAATTGTCAAATGAGAATTCTTAAAAACTCGGACATCCTCAATGGATGTTTACGCTCTGTAAACTCCATAATTAAGATGAGTGCAGATTTTCATATGCTGATCAGGATCAAGTGAAGGAGCGTATCGTTTATGATACATCCAGGTTCACAAGGGCATCTCTCGATATTGGTTCGTAATTTAGGTGTGCTTCCTTTATGAATATCTCTAGTAGCCTTCGTTTTCCGTTCCTTTGTGCTGGGGGCATCTATATCTTGTCCACAGCTTTGCTGCTTATCTGGGGACTTGCAGATAACGGGTGGGTTTTTACGTATCCGCTCGATGACACCTATATACATATGGCAATGGCAAGAAATTTCGCCTATCACGGAGTGTGGGGAGCCACACAACATCAATTCAGTGCCTCTTCCTCCTCGCTGCTTTGGACGATCATGCTGAGTGCTTGTATTAAGTTGATCGGGCTTTGGGAATGGATTCCTCTTATCCTAAATTTCGTATTCAGCTTGTTGATCATCTATTGGGCCGACCGACTCCTAACGGATTTTGGAATCGGATCTCGTCTCAGGCTGCTAACCTTGCTCTGTTTGGTCCTCATCACACCTCTTCCAGTGCTTACCCTCATTGGTATGGAACATTCCGCTCACGCTCTGGCCACAATGTGGTTTTTATGGCTGGCAGTCAAACTAGTGACAACTGAAAGGCAAGGGTCTTCTCAAACGTTACTTGGGCTCGTGGCATTGAGCGCAGCCCTGGATGTTGCCTTAAGGGTTGAAGGGATCTTCTTGGTTAGTGTCGCGTGCCTGTTTCTGCTCGTTAGAAGGCGTTATCTCCAAGCCTTCCTTATCGGTGTGTCAGGACTCCTGCCGCTACTACTGTTCGGTTATTATTCAAGCAAGAATGGGAGTTACTGGCTGCCCAATTCGATTCTTATGAAGGGCAACTTGCCCGATTTCACGAGTTTCTACGGATGGGTAATGACGCTCGGTGGAAGGGCCATACGATTGTTGTTCAATTCCATCAACCTTTCTATGACCTGTCTGTTGGTCTCTCTCGCACTATTGATATTCCGACACTATCGGGAAACCAAGAATTTGCTTTCCCGTCCCAACGTTTTGGGAATGATGGTCTTTTTGATCACCTTGCTCCACCTCCAATATGCAGGCACCGGTTGGCTCTTTCGCTACGAGGCCTATTTGGTAATGAATGGTCTGATCGCCATTGCCTGTCTGATCTCAGTTGTTTTGCCGACGCCCTCCGCGTCCCTGCGCGAAAAGGCTTTGATTCTGATGCCATCTTCCCGTCCCCTTCGTCCGGCAATTATCTTCTTTTTCTTGGTCGCACTGACGACTTACGGGGCTCGTATTGGACAATCTGCAACGACTTCTGCCTTGTGGATGAAGGACCGCTTCCAGGAACACATTTTGACGGCAAGGTTCGTGGAGAACTACTACGACCGTGCAACGCTTGTAATAAACGATCTCGGTGCCATGGCCTATTTTTCGAAAGCCAGGCTCTTGGATATTTTGGGGTTAGGAAGTATAGAGCCGGTTCGTTGGCGCCTTGCACAGGGTCGAGGCTTTCATAGTTCCGAAATGAAACGCTGGGTACGAGACTCTGGGGCCGAGATCGCCATATTTCAATCGAATTACACGCAATGGCATCGAGTGTTACCCAAGGGATGGGCCCATGTCTGCGATTGGAGGATTCGACGCAGAAATATATTCAGGGACAGAATCGTGAGATTTTATGCCAGCAACCCTCAGAAGGCCAGGGAGCTGGAATTGAATCTCAGGGAATTCTCGGATCGTTTACCAGAAGATATTGTTATATCTTTTTCTCAGCAGTCTGGGACAAAACCACCATAGCATGTGGCTTAACCTGTACCCCTCTCTTTCAGACGGATGGCATCTTCTAGATCCCACAATTTCAAATTAATCGCCTCTATGTCGATAAATTCATGGGAATCAAACTTCATCCCAATGCCTTCCGTGGCGTCCTTAATGTGCTAGAGTTCTTTCAGAATATTGTTCAGTTTTCTTTATTTTGACTTCTTTGGCTTTAATAACAAGTATGATGGACTCATCCACCAATTAACCTATTCACTTGGACCCCAGAGAATAACCGATGCATAGCCATGGTCCCTGGCCTCCTCTACCAGGGCGGCCATCTCTTCCACGGCCCACATCTTGGTGAGCCAGCCGGCGCCGATGCCGAAAATGGTTCTTTTTTCATTAAGACGGCTTTCTTTCCACCAATGCCGGATTTTTGCGTCCGCCTTCGGATCCCTGGGGAATGGCACGGGCATATGGTGGGGCATGTCCAGTTCAAGGGCCCGGCCCAGGTATAGACTCCTGACGCTCACATGGCTCAGCTCATCAGGTGGGGACACCCGGCGATTGGTGAAAAGAGGGGCCAGTTCCCTCCCTTCAAGGGATGCGGGGCTAAACCCTACGCGCACAGGAATGCCGGCCAAGAAAGGGAGTATGGCACTCCGGGTCAGGCCCTGGGGATCGATAGAGATTCCATAGTGTTCAGAACGGATCCCTCGCACCAACCGCCCGATTCCAAGGGGATTTCTATCTGCTCCCCTCCACACGTGGACCCGATCCAGCTGGGAGAAGCCGTGAAGGAGGGGGGCAAAGGGTTCGTCCACAACCTACCCCATGTGGGCACCAGGCATCTTTTTGCGCAATGCAAAAAAGAGGGGAAGGGTCAGGGCAATGTCTCCCCTGCGCAATGAGAGCTTAGGCCTAAAGAAACTCATAAAACATCTGTTGCATAGCAGGATCTTTCTTTTTTCCCCACCCATGGATGCGCTAGGACAGAATGCGCAGTGGGCATTGCAATGGTTGGTTGTCTCGATACGCACTACTCTTGGAAATTTTGAACGAGACACCTCCATAATCACGGCAGCGGTCCAAGCTAAAAAGCGAAAGCCACCCATTGGTTCGATCTTGCTGGCAGCGTCCACTCATATCCTTTAGGCGTTGCATAACAGGACTGGGGTCGCAATGGACCCCTCAAAACGCCCACTTTCCCGCTCAACGCCTTTTAATCCCCTGAATTGGAAAATGGAGATTGTATTGCAAATTGAGGTATGACCCGGTACAACATAGCCCTAAAGCGCCATTTTTTTCGAAAGGAGTGTAGTCAACCACGGTCTGAGTGTCAAACGGAAAGCCTCGGTGATCAAATGGCTTAGGAGATGCCCGAAAGAGCCATATCAGCCTTGGGAACCTATCACTCCATGGATATAATCGCTATGCTGAGACAACCCTACGTGGGAAAAACCTTACTGGCCATTTTCTCTCTGGGCCTAGTTGTTTTTGCACTCGCCACCCAATCAGGCCTTTGGGATCGGGATGAGTCAGTTTTTGCTCGCACCGCCGCTGAGATGCTCCAGAGCGGGGAATGGCTGTTGCCCACCTTCAACGGAAAGGTCTTCGCCCACAAGCCGCCCCTCTCACTCTGGGCCATGGCGGGCAGCATGGCCCTATTCGGTGTAAACGCCTTGGCGGTACGGTTGCCGGCTGTTTTTTCGCTGGCAGCCTCAGGATGGCTGGTATTCCTGATGGGCAGGAGGCTCTTTTCGCCCCGGGTGGGCTTCTGGGCAAGTGCCATGTTGATGAGCTCGGCCATGGCCATGTACCTCGGCAGCGCGGCCATGCTCGATGCTACGCTAATAACTTTTATCTGCCTGGCCATGTGGGCACACGTGGAAGGGATCCATCATCCCAAGAGGTGGTGGGCCTATTGGCCGGTCTTGACCTTGGCAATAGGGCTTTCCGAATTGACGAAACACCCGGTGGGGATGGCAGTGTTGGCACCTGCCACACTTCTCAGCACCTGGATGTTGCGAAAGGAAAAACAGATCCCTAAAAGCTACTGGCTGGGCTTGATGGCGGCCTTTGCCGTGGGCTGTGGTCTGTATGTGGCCTGGTTTCTGCCTGTTCAGAAGCTTGCCCCTGGGTTTACCCATGAAAGCCATGGGCTCCACATCGTGGGCCGGTTTTTCACTGCCATGGAGGGACACGGGGCCAACAGCCTGCTAGGGTATCTGGCCCTCTTGCCTATCTATCTTCCCGTTTTGATCGCCGGCTTCGCCCC
Source organism: uncultured Desulfobacteraceae bacterium (assembly GCA_964452575.1). Classification (GTDB taxonomy): domain Bacteria; phylum Desulfobacterota; class DSM-4660; order Desulfatiglandales; family Desulfatiglandaceae; genus CAYVMN01. The sequence goes on from CAYVMN010000001.1 coordinate 12,904, forward strand.
TTGGACGGCCTTTCTGCCCGCAGGGGTCTTGGCCTCGATTCATGGTCATGTGGGTGGGCGAAGCGCACAGGTCTTCATCTGGACCTGGGTTCTGCCTATTTTCATTTTCTTCAGCCTGGCAGCCACCAAGTTGCCTCACTACGTCTTGCCGGTGTTCCCTCCATTGGCCCTGTTGGCGGCGGGCACCTTTGAGGCCTGGCGGGTTGGAATGCTCGGTGAAAAGGATCGTGCCTGGTTGCGCTCCGGGGCGTGGTTTTTGGCCCCTGTGATATTTGTTGCCGGGCTGACGCTTGGAATGGCAGCCCCTTTGATGGGTCGTGGCTTGTGGCGCGTTGTAGGGGTGCTGCCAGGGGTGGTGGCTTTGGTCTATGGCTTGTTCGTGGTTCGGTTAATTCTTAAGGAACGGATGATCCAGGTGGCCCGGATATTCCTATTTGGAATGCCCCTCATCGTGCTGCTTGCGGCGTGTTTGAGTTTGCCTGCCATTGAGCCTTTGATCAAGGTCTCCCCGGTGCTGGCAGAGACCATTCAGGCGCATCGGTCCTCAAAGGAGCCAGTGGCCGCGTGCGGCTATGTCGAACCCAGTTTCATGTTCTACATGAATTTGCCCGCCCATCAACCCATCTCTGTAGTGGTGCCACAGCCCGAGGCATTGAGCGCGTGGCTCCACAAACCTGGAGGGGGGTGGCTGGTGGTGTACGATTCCCTCTGGCTAGACATGATCGGCCGCTTTGGACCGGTTCAGCGTGGGGAAACCCTCTATAAGATACCAGTGCTCAATACTAATGACAACGCCCGGCGGGATATGGTGCGGGTGGTTCGGCGCCTCCCGCGTAACAACACCCCATCTGCCCAGGAGTCTTCCCCGTGAGCTTTTTTTTCGTAGAAATCGTGGTGCCCTGTTACAATGAGGTGGAGCGTTTGGACGGCGACCGCTTTCTGGCTTGGTTGTCGAACCATCATCACTATCTTTTTCGGTTTGTGAATGATGGCAGCACCGATGGCACCCTATCCTGTCTGAAAGCACTGGCTGCAGCCAATCCAGCCCAGGTGCGGGTTCATGATTTGCGGTCCAATGCCGGCAAGGCCGAGGCCGTAAGGCGTGGGCTATTGGCGATTTTGGCGGCTGGTGCGGCCACGTATATGGGTTATTTTGATGCCGACCAATCGACTCCCCTGACGGAACTCCCGAGGCTGGTCAAGGCCCTGGAAAATAGGCCTCATTGCCGAATGGCGCTGGGGTCCAGGGTTCTGCTGATGGGACGTGATATCCAGCGAAAAGCAGGCCGTCACTACCTGGGACGTCTCTATGCTACCCTGGCCTCCCTTGTGCTGGACCTGCCGGTTTATGATACACAGTGCGGCGCCAAAGTGATGCGGGTTTGCCCCGACTGGTGCCAGTTGCTTGCCTCGCCCTTCTCGACCCGATGGGTCTTCGATGTAGAGTTGATTTCCCGTCTGGTGCGTTTTGACCGTAAGATGCGACCGGATGACAACCCCCGGACTTTGCTAGTGGAAGTTCCTGTTTATCGCTGGGTGGATATACGCGGCTCCAAGGTCACGGCCCTTGACGGGCTGGTCGCTCTTGCCGATCTGGCCCGCCTTTATTTTGTGCACCGTCGCCGATGGCGAGCCGGAGCATAGGCCCCTGAAATCATGCTCCCAAGGGATGAAACCAAGACCCCGAAAACGTGTTCAAGCCTCTTCTCACATCTTCTCCCGCAACCCGATTGCCAGAAATGTGGTCGAAAAGGCCACCAGGCTGTAGGCAACCCAAGACAATGGGCCCATCGGATCGGCCCATGTCAGCAGCGTGCAGAGGGCCATGACCAGGATCGGCATGAGGCATGCCTCGGCAGTTGCCCCCGCCAACCTGGCCGTATCCACCGGATGGACAGACCGCCAAACTTCCATGAGGATAAAGGCTGAACCGAGGGCCGCCATCATCCATGCTGCTTTCGGGAATCCGCCGGTACAAGCCGCGCCAATGCCGCAGATCGCGGCCCCTGCCCCATAGACCCCTCTGAGGGTCTCTTGAAGCCCATCTCCTATCGCCGCCTTCAGGAGCCCTGATCCGAGGATGACGAGTTTAAGCCCTACCCAGATTGCGACCGCGATGGTGAAGGCCCGGACCCCCCACAGATTTCGGGGAAAGGCAATCGCACAAAAGAAAATGATCTCCATCAGCAGGAGCGCGGAAAGTAAGGGTTGGCCCTTTGCCAGTCTAGGGGCAACCCTCCATCCGGGGTGTAGCTCATGGGCCCAGCGAAGCCATGAGGTCTGGACCAAGGGAATGAGTGCCAGAGACAAGATGGTCTGGAGGTTGCAGTTCCAATGCCGAAAGAAGAAGACCCGGAGGAGCACCGTTGCGGCGAAGGCGCATAGGGTCAAGACAAACCACAGGTCGAAAAGGCCTGGGTAACGTTTGGGGACCTGGCTGTGGTTGTGCGTATTGGCCTGATTTGGGACTTGGCGCGGTGTAAGGGAGAGGGCGAAGGTGAGCAGGCAGGCTGCGGCCAGGGAGAGAGAACTGGTGACGATGTTCATCCATGGGCGGGCCAGAAAGGCATAGAGATACCCGTTCACTACCAGGCTCAATACCCCTACAACCAAAAAGGCCGGCATCCAACCAAGGATAACCGCTGCGAGGGGGCTTTGTTCTGCTATCGCGGCCTGCACCTTCGCTGTAAGGAGGATCAATGTTACCAGCAGAACAGATAGGATCACCGTCTGTTTCACAAGGAGAGGCCATCCGTCAGGAAGCCAGGCAGGGAGAAGGCTGAGCCACGGTCTTAGGGCATTGGAGCCCAGGACCAACAGAAGGAGAGAGAAAAGGATAAAGGTAGTGGGCGTTGTCCTGCCTGGCTTGCGCGACGGGAACAGCCGGACCAGGATAATCCCCGTTGCGAGCAGGGTCTCAATGCCGGCTATTCGGAGGATGATCCCTGAGAGGCTCTCCCCAGCTCGGGGCCACCAGTAGGCAGGGAGCAAACCGGCCTCAATGCACCACACGGCCGCAACTGAAGGCCGGCGGAGCAACTGTTTCACTGCCCGAACACTGGGACGCAGGCAAAGGGCGGAAACAATCCAACCAAGGGCCCCTGCCTGCAGAAGCGGAATGGAGGCATACTGCGCCACGACCTCGAGGCGCAGGTCGATTATCCGCCACACGAGCACAAAAAGAAGTCCGTGCGCAAGAATGTAAGAGGCGGTCAGCAAAAGCCAAAACCGCACCACAATATCCATGGGCAATCTTGTGAAAGGCAAATGGGCGAACGGCAAACGACCATAAGGCTAGGGGCAACTCATATGCCCTGAGATCCCCCTTAGCCCCGTTTAGGCCGGTGTAGCGAAACCCCTTTTTCGCAAGTAGTGGAGACCCAGAATCAATAAGATCACGGTGAATGCCGCTAAACCCCACTCGGTTAGGGTAGGAATCGGTGGCCCTGATGCCCCTGCAAGGGGGGTCCCCAGGGTCCCTATGAAATCCGTATCCGCGACCCCATCACCATTGATATCCGGGATCACCGTATTCTTGCCATCCACCTTTCCCATGGGGATCCAGATCTGGGTGTTCTTGTTGGCAGCTCCGCAGGCCTGCATGTCGGTGGCCACAGAGGCAAGGTTGGCCACACCGATATAGCCGGACTGCTCCACCAGTGAGAGCCTCACATTTACTGGCTGGATGTTTCCATTCACCATCTTTGAGCCCGTGAAGAGCACCTGATCATAGTAGTCACTGGTAGGATCGGATTTCTCCAGGATGCCGACGCCGTTGTCGTTGGGCCACCCTAATCCCCCGGTATATGTAGCACCAATGGGGTGGCCAGCACCATCGAATAGATCGATGACCACGCTGCGGCCCCAATGCTTGAACTGGTCATATTTCCCTGCTGCGGCGTTCATCACAGCCTGAATCATAAAGTCGTCATTGCCCCAATGGGCGCAGGGCCTCCATGGGCTCTGCACAAAGATACCAGTGGGATACATGCTGCTGTCCCACATCGGATAGGCCTGTTCCCCGGTACCAGGACCAGTGCCTTGGGTATCTACTCTCCCTGGCAGGGTGTTTGCGTTCATATTGGGCGGACCAAAGAAAGGGGGTTCAATCTGCTGCACCGCTGCCACCGCGGGAAAGGCCATGAAGCCAAGGATTACGGTAATCGCCCCTATGAGAGACCAGGATCTTGCCCTTTGAATCATGATCAAGACCTCCTTTCACATCCGGATCATCCGGGCTTCGGTGTCATTTTATCATTGAGAAACACCAGCATCACTCAGACGGCGCGACTATGACAAAATAGAACTCCGCTGTCAAGAAAATTAGGTCCACCCAAACAATACCTTTTGGATTTTTTACAGCTGTGGTATCGTGAGCACCGGAGGCGCCTTGGCTGAGACCCATGAACAGGCAAAACGCCATGGATGGATCAATGATAAGAAAGATCGCCCTCATCGAACCCACCACCGATATTCCCAACATCTATTCCTTGACCATTTCACCGCGTCTGGGACTGCCTGCTATCGGTACCATCCTGAAGAGCAGGGGATACGAGGTTGATATTTTTGTCGAAGGGATCAAGGCCCCGGCCATCAAAGAGCTTCTTGAATACGATCTGATCGGGGTCTCGGTTTTGTCCAATACCGCCAACCGAGGGTATTCGTATGCGAAGAGGCTCAAGAAATATGGAACCAAGATCGTTCTGGGAGGACCTCACGTAACGTTTCTCCCGGAAGATGGCCTAAGACACGCCGATTTTGTCGTTCGTGGCGAAGGTGAGGAGACCCTGCCCGAGTTGATTGATGCCCTAAACAACCACAGGCCTCTCGATAGCGTTCAGGGTCTTTCCTATCGGGAAAACGGCCTTATCAATCACAACCCGGAGAGAGGGTTCAAATCCTACTATCTGGACGTGACTCCTGACCTCGGCCTGATCAAAGGTGTCAAGAGATTTTCTCGGGGGCTTTTGTCAAGATACCGATTCATACCGATGGTGTATACCTCAAGAGGATGTCCATTCCATTGCCGCTACTGCACCATTGCCGGATTTGCCGGGAGGAAGCCCCGTTATCGTTCCTTGAAAAGGTGTCTGGAAGACATCAGACACACCACCGCACTTACGCGAAAAGACATCGGTATCGCTGATGATAATTTCACCATGGATATGCAGAGGACAAAGACCTTCCTGAGAAATTTGATTTCTCTGAGACTTCCCAGGCAATATACCTTCATGACCCAGATCAAAGTCAATGCCTTTGGGGATGAGGAACTTTTGGCCCTGTTGCGGGATGCCAATTTCGAACTCCTTCATGTGGGCTATGAATCCATCAGTGATCATACCCTGCGAGACTGGAAAAAAGAGCAGTCTATGGATGAGATGGTCCGCAGCGTAGAGCAGGCAAGAAAATACCATCTAAAAATCAATGGGATGTTTGTGGTGGGCTCCGACCATGACACGGAAGAAACGGTTCAAGAGACAACCGATTTCGCCATTGAAAGCGGTTTGGCCGTCATGCAGATGTGGATCCTGACCCCTCTTCCCGGTTCTGACATATTCCGCCAGACGTGGGTTGAAAACAGGATCTTCAACAGACAGTGGCGCCATTATGATTGCCAGCATTCCGTGTTTTTTCCCCTTCGAATAAGACCCAGCCGGCTGCAAAGGGCGGTGAGGATGGCCAATAAACGATTTTATGACTTCAGGAGGATGTTTGTCCATGCGCCCGGAAACAGAATCACCTATGGGATGAATGCGCATCTGATGAATCGGTGGATGGGAAAATACGAAAGGACACTGAAAGGCATTGAGGAGGGCTTCTATTCAGAGATCATCATTTGTTGAGGGAAAAACTTTCCAGTTTGAATCATGGGCACACCACGAGGGCCCTCGCCTAAAGAAATGATCATGAGCTATTTTCGCAATATCTGTCTGATAGAAGCACCCCATATTTCAAAGGCACCCCACGCACAAGGTTCATCGGACCTGACGCAGATCTGTTACCTGGCCTCGGCCCTTCAAGGGCAGGCAGAGACTGTTTCCATCCCTCTCGATTACTTCAGCCGGAACCCTTTGAAGGAGCTGGAGACACATCTCAAAGACCATTCTGTGGATCTTGTGGGCATATCCACAATGACCGGTGCCTTCAACAATGCGTTGAGGCTGGCATGCCTTGCCAAACGCTGCGGAAAATATGTGGTTATGGGTGGATACCACCCTTCTGCCCTGCCGGCCGAAGTCCTTGAATCCCCTTTTGTTGATGCCGCTGTGATCGGTGAAGGAGAAATGACTTTCAGGGACCTAGTAGCGAATGGGCCGAGCAGGGATGTAAAAGGCCTTGCCTATAAAGAGGCCGGCAAGATAATTGTCAACGACGCTCGGCCTCTGATCGACGATCTTGATTCCATCCCCCACCCTTTGCGGCGTTTGCGTCCCCAGCGATTTGGGGAGGACGGTGATGATTATTCCATAGACACTGTCTATACCTCCAGGGGCTGCCCCTGGCATTGCACCTTTTGCGCCAATCACACGGTCAACAAGAGATGGCGAGCACGCAGCCCCGAGAACGTGCTGGAGGAACTGACGGCCCTTCACCGACCGGGAAGAAAGAAGCTCATCAAGATCTGGGATGCCAACCTTCTCACCGACGTCGAAAGGGTAGAGAAGATCTTTGATCTCATGGTCAAACAGCGGCTCAGCAATTTCCATATATGGACCGAAGCACGGGTAGACGATATCATTCGGGCCGAATCCATCGTCCCCAGGCTTTATGAAGCAGGCCTGAGGGAGGTCTGCCTGGGCATTGAAAGCCCCAGTGGTGAAATCCTTCAATTCATAAGAAAAGGCACCACCAAAGACATGTCCCGCAAGGCCGTCCAAATCCTGAGAAGATCCGGCATCAGGGTACAGGGCTATTTCATCATAGGACATCATTCGGAGACGCAGGAGGACATAAAGAAATATCCCGAGTATGCGGTGTCCCTGGGACTCAACTATGCCGTCTTCATGCTCATGACTCCCTACCCTGACACCCAGGTCTTTGAGGAATACAAAAGGGAGAACAGAATTCGTTCTTCTCATTGGGACCACTACAATAATTTTACCCCGGTGGTAGATACCAGGGAGATGGACCTGAAGACCCTCACGCGGATGTATGCTTACTGCTATGGCCGATTCCACAAAAAATACCCACCTCTTGCCCGGGAAGGGTTTGCAGGGATGGTGGCCTATTTGATCGGACGGCTGTATCTCCTCCAGATTGCAGCCCGCGTGAATACGGCCAACAACAGGGAAGATATCAAGGATTTCATCTTTGATGCCACCCTAGTCTCCACAGGCAAGGACCTGGAGGGGACAGCGCCCAGGAGAGCACCTCTACTGGTGAAATGGTTTGGCTCCCTCACCATGCGGGTTCGACATTCGCCTGGCCGCAACGTGGACTTCACGGTCACACCGCTTGGCGGCACCCGACGGGTATCCATATGTGAGACCACAGACACCGGCCCGGTCAAAGGTCCGTTGCTTGATTTGGAAGAGATTGCAAGGCTCGGCCAAAGGGTTCCTCTGGAAAGGATGGCTGCACACATCCACAAGGGAGGTATCCTGGAGTTGTCTCCACGCCCAAGTATGAGGAACCTCCGGTTGTTGACCACGGACCCGATTCTCATCGCAGACGCCCTTGTCCTCATCGGTTTCGGCCTCAGGAAAATAGCGGAAGGCCTGGCGGCCATCTTCTCTCATCCCTTTCGATCCCACTGAGCACCGTCTGCGCGGCGCTATGAAATGGCCTGGCTTTGCTTCCGGTTCCCAGGAGGATGGCCGTGAATCAAATTAAAAGGGATGCCGTCAGCCCTGCACGGGGTCTCCGTACCGTTTGCAGAGGGAATCGAGCTTTGAACGGATTCCCTCTGACAATTCTCTGTTTGATTCTTGGAACCTGTTCTTTCTGTAGCCTGAAATACTCTCAAGATAATCCTCAAGCCTTTGCCGAAACCGCTTGGTCATGGGCAGGTCAAGCCATCGATAGATGCGTTCGACCTCGCCCATGGGATCGACTTCAAGGTCCTCAAAGCGGATACGGGCAAGGCGCCCTTCCGGAAGTTTTGCTGCATCCCTTTCGAATCGGTCTTCCATCTTCACGTAGTTGTCCGGAAACCTAGCCTCATAGGATCTGCCGGATTCGGGGTCTTGGAGCTGAAACAACAGAAATCCTTCCTGGGCCATGTGCACATTGGATCGGTACACGTGATAAGGATGCCTGCGGATGTGTATAAATTTGGCGTTGGGATACATTTCTTGGAGTAGTCCTAGCCGCCCCGTATTTACTGGGTTCTTCAATAGGGGCCGCTTTCGGGAAAAAAGGGTCAACCTTTTGAGAAACCCTTCGTATTGCCGTTTCCAGGATTCTCGCTCGCGCTGCGTGAAACCCTCAGGATGAAGGTATCGGTCATAGCAATCTCCCTGCCTTGGAAAAACAATCCCCCAGTAAGGCGATAGGTGGGTCTGATTCATTAAAGCGAATTCTTCTTCACTTGGCGAAAACATGTGGACGGGCATAGGATCCATCGGTCTGCGGGGAGGGCTGAATACAAAAAGGGGTAATAGGAGCCAGCCCGTAAAGAGAGAACCGATGGGGTTCATCACCTGAATCAGCCTAGGAGTAATTAATCGATCATCAAGGGCAAGAAGGTTATGCAGGTGGGTGGTTCCGCTGCGGTGTACGCCGACAATGAATATGGGATCGGGCACTTCTTTGGTTCGCAGAAAAAGGGGAACTATCAGTCTTTCCGGCAACGTCAACAGGGTATTGAAAAGAGACATGGACAAAACCCAAACAAGCCTCGGCACATAGACAACACCTACAAGAAACCGCGCGTGCCGCAGTCTGCCCAACCAGAGATCCATGGGGGCCAGGATGTTCGGTTGCGCAAAAGGGTAGACCCGCTTTAAATCCTTTGGTATCATCCCACTCGATTCCGACGCCCTGTGCTCACCCCTTTGCCTGAGCACCATGACATATATGGCAATAGCCAGCCCCAGAACGGCCCGCAGGGCAACTCCTTGCTCCGGATGCCCTTCGGGTATGGTCCAGCGGATCCATTCCGTTGCATATTTGCCGGTCATGCGGATAACCGCGCTCTCGTCTGAGATGCGCAGGGCCATCATCCACCCGCTGAGGACCCCCGTGCCCCAGTAGATGTCTCCATGCACAATGCGCATCATGCTTAACAAGGCCATGATCATGAAGTGGCCCGTTGCCATGCGCAGGGAGCCTGGCGACAACAGGGGTAAGGAACTTTGAACAGTCTGGCTCAATGAAAAGAGCAAACCTGTCACTGAGACTGCCACAACGCTGCCGTACCGATCCTTGAATAATCCCAAAACATAACCGCAAAATATGATCTGAATGACGGGAGAGGCAACGAGGCCGTCCATGCCCCGAATGAACCCTTGTAGGAATAGCCCCCTATCTCCTCGCATGGATGTCAGATCGAGCAGGCACAGCACCAGAAAATAGGCGAAGAGCAATGCGAGGCCGATCAGAAAACCGAGGGACCACGACCGCAGCCATCGTCTTTGCGGGACAAAGCCATAGGCTGAAAGCGGTCTCTGTTCAAGGCCCATCATCAGCGCCACCAGTCCCAAACCAAGAAAGGCAAACACGCCCCCGCGTCTTGGATCCCACCCGGCCTCATGGACCCCCAATAGCCTGGCTACGGCCATGATGATCCCGATGCTGAGGGTCATGCCTGCTATCCAAATGCCAATCTTGGTGATGGGCGAGAGGTGGCGGAAGCTGTTTTTCAGTGTCATCTGATCAAACTGGTAATCTTGTTTGGCACGATCCCCGGGGGGAGCAACGCCGGTGCATGGATGTTCATCTCAAAAACGCGTAACATTACATTGTTCCAGGTTCATTCTGAGAGAATATCTCTCAACAGGTCTTAGCGTGACGTTATTCTTGTGTTTCATGATCACGTCGTCTCTATGATCTGGGAGCCACCGTATGCTAACGTGTTGCCAGAACGAAAAAGCTCAAGGTGACAGATCGGGCTCCGGCTTGACAGCCCGGGACGGATCTCATAAGATGGTCTTCCATTGTCCCATGGACATGCCCTGGCCGGCCGAATAGGATGCTATCTTGTAGCAGGCGCCGTGCATTTTTTCAAGATCGCGACAGGTCATGTCATTCGGAACTCTCAACCCTTCCGGCATCCTAACGTGAAAAGGATCCTTCTCTCTGGCTATTTGCTGGCGACATCACTGCTTTTCCCCCTGTGCCTGGTGGTTTTGGTCTTGCACACGCTAGGCCGACCCCGTGCATTTTGGCCCCATCTTCAAAGACTCTCTCTGGTGATGCCCAAAAGGACGTCAAGACGCGGAAAGAGGGTATGGCTCCACGCCGTGAGCGTGGGAGAAATCATTTCTTGTGCCCCTTTGATTCGGCGCCTTCAAGACAGGGGCTACTCTGTCTTTCTTTCCACGACCACTGAATCCGGCTTTGTGACCGCCCAAAGAAGATACGCAGGGGTCGAGCTCTTCTATTTTCCTTTTGATTTTTGGTTCATCTGCAACCGTTTCCTTAAAAGGATAGACCCGAATGTGGTGTTTTTGTGCGAAATGGAGATATGGCCCGCCTTTGTCCATGAAGTATACAAAAGGGGAGTTCCCTTATATCTCATCAGCGGGCGGCTGGCAGATAAAGAGTTTCGCAGTTATCGGGCTTTTGGCTGGTTTTTCAGGCATGTTTTTTCCATGTTCTCCGGTCTGTTTATGCAGACCGAGACATATGCCCGGCGAGTAAAAGAGATCTGTCATCATAACAACGTCAAGGTCCTGGGAAGTCTCAAGTTTGATGTGCCCATTGATGCCCATCAGAGCCTGATTGCCGACCTTCTGCCAGACGGCCTTGCCATCTGTGCGGTCTCAGTCCATCGGGGAGAAGAAGTCCCCATAATAGAGGCATTTCGAACTATTCGCGCCACATTTCCCCGCACAAGCCTGGTGATCGCCCCGCGGCACTCCAAGCGCATGCGGGGAATCATTCGAACCTTGCGCCGGCACGATCTACCATACACCTTGCGGTCGGAGAACAGGAAATGCAGGAGCCCGGTTTTTCTTGTGGACACGGTTGGGGAATTAGCAGGGATCTATCCAAAATGCCATGTAATCATCATGGGCGGGAGTTTCTCCAGGAGAATCGGTGGCCATAATATCATCGAGCCCGCCTTATACAAAAAGTGCATTTTGTGCGGAAATCACATGGAGAACTTTCGGGATATCTATGAGATGTTCAAAAGCGAAGGCGCGCTGGTCCCTACAAACAGGGAGTCTTTGCGCCAAGACCTGCAAGATCTCTTACGAGATAAAGTGCGCATTGTGGCCACGGGAGAAAAGGCCTTTGGGCTGGTTCGTGGAAAAAGAGGCGCCTCCGGGAGAATCTTTGCGGCAGTCTTTGGTTAGATCCATACCGAGAGCAGAGAAGCTGAATGGCAACATGGTCATCCGGCAAGAACTGAATCTTTGAAGAGATCTCTCTTGGGAAAGAAAAAAATCTCGTTTTTAAGACGGGTGGGTTTTGTCTTAGAGGCCTCAATTGTCATCCCACTGGGGAACCTGGCCTTGCTTCTACCCTGGCGTACAGGTAGGGCCATAGCATCAGTGGCAGGGTTGTTCCTTTTTTGCATCAGCGAAAAGGGAAAAAACCGTGCCCGCGAGAATCTGGATATCATTTATTGGGAACACCCTCTGTCAGAAAAGGAAAAGACCCAAATCATAAGAAGACTCTTTGTGAACATGGCCACAAGTGCGTTTGAATACCTCAAGATCCGCAACATAACCGCAGACAACTGCCTGGAATTTGTGCATATAGATGAGGCCCTTTACCGTGCAATTCGTGAAGATAGGGGCTTTATCGTTGTTAGCGCCCATGTGGGCAACTGGGAATATCTTGGGAGCATTGCCGCCAAACTGGGCAAGAACCTTGGCGCTGTCATTCACAGGCAGTTAAACCCTTATACAGACAAATGGCTGAGGGAAATTCGTGAAAAGGATGGGAAGATAAGGTGTTTTTATGATGAGGTCTCTGCCATGCGCCCCATGGTTGCCCACCTGAGGCGGAATGGGACCCTGGCCATTCTTGCGGATGAGCGGCACCTGAATAACCCGGTGTTTGTCCCGTTTTTTGGACGGCAGGCCGCAACTCCAGACGGGCCTGCAAGATTACATCTGCTCTATGGTACGCCAATCGTATTCTGTTTTTCCATCAAGCAGGAGGATGGAAAATACCTGCTCACCTTTGACGGGCCCTATCATTTTGAAAAAAGCGGGGACCTGAAGAAAGACTGTGAGGTTATCATGACTTGCATGAACAAGAAATACGAAGAAGTGATCAGAAGACATCCGGATCAGTGGTTTTCTCTGCTGACGCCTCGATGGGAAAGGGGCAGACCGGAAAATCCTGAAAAGAAAGGCAGGAGATGATTCCCTTGATCATTTTGATCTTTTTTTGTAGAAGGTCAGGCAGGCTACCGGCCTGGACATAGATTCCGGGGCCTTCGCGTTGGGAAAGAAGGAAATCTAGGTGAAAAAGAGACGTGTAGTTGCTACGGGATTGGGCGTGGTTGCGGCCAACGGGGTTGGCAAAGAGCGCTTCTGGGAAGCGAACACCCGCGGTGTATCTGGCGTCGGAAAAATAACCTGCTTTGACCCATCCCATTATGCATCGAGAATCGCAGCTGAAGTGAGAGGGTTCGATCCTCTGGAATATATGCCTGATAAAGTTGCCAAACGGGTGGACAGGTTCGTCCATTTCGGTCTGGCTGCCGCTAAGATGGCGATCGATGACAGTAGTTTGAATTTAGGGGCGGAGGATAGAGACAGAACAGGCGTGATCATTGGTTCCGGTCTGGGTGGCGTGCTCTTCCATGAAGAGCAGATCATGGCCGCATACGAAAAAGGAACCCACCGGTTTAACCCATTATGTGTTCCGCGGATCACCCCCAACGCCGTTGCCGCCCACATAGCGATCCAGCACGGGCTGATGGGGCCCAATCTGGTGATTTCTACGGCCTGCGCCTCAGGGAACCATGCGATTGGTGAGGCCTTTCGAAAGATCCAGAACGATGAAGCCGATATAGTCATTTCAGGCGGAGCAGAGGCACCCTTGACGGAGTTTACTTTCGGGGCCTACTGTGCATTGCGGGGTGTCCTATCCAAAAGAAATGATAACCCCGAGCAGGCCAGCCGTCCCTTTGACAAGGAGAGGGACGGCTTTGTCATGGGAGAAGGGGCCGCGGTCCTGATTCTGGAGGCCCTGGATCATGCCCTCGAGAGGGGGGCCCATATCTACGCCGAAATCATCGGTTACGGATTGACCAGTGGTGCCTTTCATATGGCATTGCCACAGCCCGACGGGGAGGACGCATCAAAGGCCATCTCCCTGGCGTTGCGAGATGCAGCGCTTGTGCCAGAAGATATCGATTACATCAATGCCCATGGAACCGCCACCGTGGCCAACGATATTGCGGAAACCAAGGCGATCAAGCGGGTTTTCGGCGATTTGGCCCGAAGCGTGCCCATCTCTTCTACAAAATCGATGATCGGGCATGCCATAGGGGCTGCGGGAGCCATAGAGGCAGTTGTCTCCTGCCTTGCCATCGAGCATCAAGTCATTCCACCGACTGTAAACCTGAGCCACCCTGACCCGGAATGCGATCTGTACTATGTGCCCAACGAGGCCAGGGAGGCAGAGATTGATACTATCCTGTCCAATTCCTTTGGTTTCGGCAGTGTGAATGCATGTCTTGTTTTCCGGAAATTCTTTGAATCGCGAGGGTAAGGAACGATGCCCATGGATATCGCAGAGATCGAGAAAAAGGTGCTTGAGGTCTTGGCTGACAAGGCCTCCATGGATCCGGATGAGATAACCCTTGAATCTTCCCTGGTGGATGATTTGGGCCTGGACTCGCTGGATGCGGTAGAACTCGTCTTTGAATTTGAAGAGGGCTACGGCATAGATATTCCCGATGACCGAATAAAGGAGTTCAGGAACGGCCGGGACATCCTTAATTACCTTGCCGAAACGCTGAGTTCACGCTGAGGGCAGGCGTTCACGGCCCTAGCGTAACCGTTCTGGGTGTATCATCTCTGAACCCGCAAAGGGTTTCCGTCATGCTGTCCTGATACTGAGCTCAGGCCCTGGCATATGTGTAGAGCTTTTGGTACAGGCCTTCTTCCTTTATTAGGTTTTGATGGGTATCATTCTGGACGATCCGGCCGTTATCAAGGACGAGAATGCGGTCCGCATCCCTGATGGTGGACATTCGGTGGGCAACGATGATCGTGGTTCGGCCGTACCAAAGGGATTTGAGGGAATCGCTGATCAAGTGCTCTGATTCAGGATCAAGTGCTGAGGTTGGTTCATCCAGAATCAAAAGCCTCGGATTCAGCAGGAAGGCCCTTGCAATGGCGATCCTTTGACGTTGACCAGCAGAAAGCCTGCTTCCATACTGCCCGATTTGGGTATCATATCCCATGGGAAGCCCCCGCGCAAATTGATCCACGTGAGCTGCTTTGGAAGCGGCTCTGATTTCATCCTTCGTGGCATCCATCCTCACAAAAGAGAGGTTTTCTCCCAGCGTGGCGTGAAAAAGGACCGGCTCCTGAGGGACAAACCCGATCTGTCGCCGCAGGCTGTCAATTCGGTGCTGGTGAATGTCAAGCCCATCCAGCAGAATGGTTCCCGAAATGGGATCCAGGAGGCGCAAGACCAGGTTCACGAGGGTTGTCTTTCCAGCGCCGCTGGGTCCGATGATGGCCAATGTCTCCCCAGGTTTTATCTCAAGATTGATGTCCACCAGACGAAACCCCTGCGAGCCATAAGAGAAAGAAACGTTTTGAAATAGGATATGGCCTTTTACCACCGGAAGTGGTGGCAGATTCTCCGTGTGAATGGATTCTGTGGGCAGATTGAGGACTTCATCAAATCTATCCATCGCTGCAAAGACCTTGCTTATAAATCCGAAGGAACTCGAGATCCTTGAGATGGGCGTAAATATGAGAAGCAGGCATGTGATAAAGGCCGTCAAGTTTTCGATGGCCAAAGACCCGCGAACGACCATCCAGGAACAGATAAAGATCAGAATCCCGATGGTAATGAAGGTCTGGCATGAAACAATGGCCGGGTTCATGGCACGGAGTCGGTCTTGCTGGTTATGGACCTTCATGGTCGCTTCGTTCAGAAGAGAGAACCTCCCTTTTACAAGTTCCTCTCTACCGTAGCACTTTATTTCTCTCAGTCCCCTGAGTGATTCCTCCACCATGTTATTGACCGATGCCAGCCTTTCCTGGGCAAGTCGTGACTTTGATCTGATCCTGCGCACAAAGGAGTCTACGGCCCATGCCATGGGGGAAATCAGGAGGATCGTGATGATCGTGAGTCCAGGGGAATACCAAAGCATCAGGCTGATCAGGCCCAGCACCATTATGGCATTGGGAATCAGATTGAATATGCCGAAGCGAATCCCGTCTCCAAAAACTCGTACGTCATTGGAAAGCCTGGAGATCATATCCCCTGTTCTGTGCTCCGGCATGATTCTCATGGGCACGCTAATGAGCTTTTGAAACAACAGGGTTCGAACGCTGGCTTCTGCGGCATTGCCCAGGCGAAATTTTCTTGATTCCCTTTCAAATTCAAAGAAAAGGATGCCCAGAAACAGCAGCAATCCCCACATGAGATACTTGAATAGCAGGAGGAAATCCTTTTTGAGGATGATTTCGTTGATGAGGGTTTTTGTCCAGAAGGGGACGAGCATGATCGCTGCTGAAGACAAACCGGTGAAGAGAAAAACCAGCAAAAACTCCTTGCGGTTTTTGTCCAGCATGCCCCGAAGGGTTTTCAGGTGTTTAGATTTGAAAACGAGAAATCGCATTTCTTGGATCAGACCTCCAGCAAAACAGAGGATGACTGGCCTCCCATCCCGTAAGACAGGGTCAGAAATTGGCTTTGATTGCATGAAAGATGGGAGTCCGAGATCCTTAGCTGAGAAAACGGTTCATCCGCCTTATGAAAATTGGGGGTTGCCGGCACGACGCCATCTTCTAGTGCCTTTATCCCTATAATGACCTCAGCAATATCGCTCGCGGCGGCGAGATGTCCCGTGTAGGGCTTCAAACCACAGAGAGGGATCTTCGAAACGTGCCTTCCAAGAACAGACTGGATGGCGCCGAGTTCAGACCCGTCACCTTTCGGCGTGGCACTTCCATGGGGTATGATGAATGCGAGATCGTGAATGTCTGAACTCCCCTCTTTCAATGCCATCTCCATACACCTTTTTCCCGCCTCTGGCGGAACCCCCAGACCTCCTTGAGACGAGAATTCCATACAGTTTCCTGTTCCTCTTACCTTGCCATAGATCGGGATACCGCGTTTCTCTGCGATCTCGGCAGCCTCCAGGAAGAGGGCCGCTCCGCCTTCTCCGGGGATAAATCCATCCCTCTGTTGATCAAAGGGTCGAAACGAGTGTATGCCATGCCTGCATCTGGAAAGCCATCCCAGTCCGTCCATTTCGTAGAGCGGGACCTCTGTGATCCAGTTCCCGCAGCCCACGACCAATGCCTGCTCTACTTCGCGTCGTCGGATGCCCCTACAGGCCAATTCGACGGCATGGAGGCCGCAAGGGGAAAGGCCCGCTAGGCAGGCATTGGGCCCTTTGAGTTCGAAACGGGCGGACAGAAAGCTGAACAGATTGTTGTGAAGGGATTCCAGCAGGAAAAAAGGATTTACCTCATTCAGGCATGCGGTGTTCAGCAGCCTGGGATGAATCTCTTTGAATCCTCCATCCGTCCCTTTTTCCATGGCCGGAAACATGAAATCGTATCCGACTCTTGTAAGATCTCCTGTGCCAAGGTAGAGGGCCTTGCGTTCAGGAGGAATGTCGCTAAGGTTCATCATTGCCTGTGTTGCCGCTTCATGGGCCGCAACAAACCCCAGCAGGGCCCCGCGATTCAGAAATTTCATCTGATTCAGGAATCCCTGAGGGATATCATCGGGCAATGGAACTTTGGCTATCTTCCCCATATAGCAGAGTCTCTGAGGGTGTTTTTCATGGGGAAAATAACCGATTCCCGTTTTTTTGGCCCTGACGTTCCGCCAGTTTTCCTCCACACCCTTCCCGAGAGGCGTCAGAAGGCCCATCCCTGTTATAACGATCTCTCCTTCATTCATCTTTCGAAAAACCTGAATCTCTGGTCAAGATTCGAAAGAGATGCGCCAATTCATGGGCTTCGCCGATCCTTGAAAGCGGTACGATGTCTACTTCGAATATCGCCGTCACCTTCTTCTTTCCGCCGACATGCCCAGTCCCTTTGTAGGTGTTCACGCCAGATATGGAGACACCCTGGGCCTGGACCTCCAGTAGCACCTGATCTCCAGGCAAGGCGAAGCCGTAAAAGGCGGCCTTTGTGATTCTGCGCAGCAATACCCATCTTCTGAAATCCGAGGATTTGGCCTCAAGCCATCCTGATAACTGAACCAGGGCTTCCAGAAGCAAAGCCCCCGGCATTACAGGGTTTTTGGGGAAATGAAAGGCAAGGAAGTCTTCGCTCATGGTGATATTCTTCACCCCCCTGATGAAGCCTCCTGAATGGTAATCGGTCACGTGATCGATCAGCAGGTATCGCATAGGGTTTCCTTTTTGAATCTGGAGATCTCAAGAATATCCACAGCCTGATATATTCGCATTATGAGACGCTGAGCCCCCCGTCAACAGTGATTGCCTCTCCGGTAATATAATCTGCCTTATCGGAGGCAAGGAAGACAACGAGGTTTGCCACATCAGAAGGTTCGCCGAATCTTGAGGCGGGAATCTTCTTGAGGATTGCCTCCCCGGCCTTTTTCCTTATCCGATGGCTCATTTCGGTGATGATCACACCCGGCAAGACAGCGTTCACCTGAATGTTCTTGCCTGCCAATTCGACGGCACATGCCCTGGTAAAGGATACCAGGCCTCCTTTTGCGGCCGCATAGTTCGTCTGTCCTTTACCGCCCCTGATGGCACTTGTAGAAGCAATATTGATGATCTTTCCCCTATGGTTTGGCAGCATTATTTCCACGGCCATTTGGGAGGCCAGAAAAGGGCCTTTTAGATCAACATCACATATCTTTTCCCAATCGGATAAGCGCATGCTCAACATAAGGCTATCTCTCGCGATCCCGGCATTGTTCACGAGGATGTCCAGGCCATGATAATTTTTCCTGACAAAATCAAAAAGGGCCCGGACTTCAACGGGATTTGAAATGTCGGCACGGCAGATATCCGACTCAAATCCTTCCCTGCTAAGATCTCTTCGTAATTCCTCGGCCTTTTCCTGAGAACGGCTGAAATTGATCACAACCGTTGCGCCGGCCCGGGCAAGCCCCAGACTGCATTCCCTCCCGATGCCCCTGGATCCACCAGTCACAAGGGCAATCCTGTTGGTCAGGTCCAATTTCATGGTCTTCTTATTCCTCCGTCTTCGCGAGAGGATGATTTCAATGGACGTATTTCTTCACGGCAACTGTAGCATTCTGCCCCCCAAAACCGAAGGAATTGGACAGTGCAGCCCGGACCTCTCGGGTGCGTTTCTTATTGGGAACATAGTCCAGGTCACATTTGGGGTCTGGATTGAAGAGATTGATCGTAGGATGAACCTTATCATCCCTGACGCTTAATACCGTGTATATGAACTCAGGCCCTCCCGATGCCGCCATCAAGTGTCCGATCATAGACTTGCTCGAACTTACAGACAATGTGGTCGCATGCTCTCTAAATACGCTTTTTATAGCGATGGTCTCTGACAGGTCATTCTGTCTTGTCCCGGTGCCATGGGCATTGATATAATCGATATCCCAAGGGTTCATGGCTGCATCCTCCAGAGCATTGCCCATGGACCTTGCGGCACCCCGGCCTTGTGGATCAGGCGCCGCCACCCGAAAAGCGTCCATGGACGAGCCATAACCCACAATTTCAGCATAGATTTTTGCCGCTCTTTCAAGGGCATGGTTGAGTTCCTCGAGTACCACAAATCCCGCCCCCTCACCGATCACCAGCCCTGAACGCCTTCTGTCAAAGGGCCGGCATGCGGTCCTAGGATCTCCCGAGTAAACGGAAGCGGCCGTGAGGAGATGGAAAAACGCCACACCTACGGGGTTGATCATGGAATCACTCCCACCGGCAAGCATGACCTCTTCGTCCCCTCTGCGGACATTCCGATACCCCAACCCAATGGCCTGCGTCGCCGATGCACACGCCGAAGTAACCGTGCAACAGGGACCGTGCAGTGAAAACCTTGTTGATATGAGAGCTGCCGGCCTGTTGGCGTTGTTCCTGATAATCGATTCCCGATGCACATTGGCATGTTTCTCACTGAACCCCACGAAATCGAATCTCCCATTCTCGTTTATCCATGCTGCGATGTCCTCTAACCTTACGATTCCCAAACCAGCCGCAGAAATGGTGCCGTAACGTTCTCTATTGCCTTCGACGTCCAGGATTCCCGCATCTTCCAGGGCGGATTTCGCGGCCCACAAGGCAAAAAGCGTCCTTCGTTCCCCTTCGGCCAAAGCATCCTCAGGAAATGAATTTCGTATCTTTTCCCAATCGGATTTCCCGATTTCGCCGGCAGCCCGAATGGGGGACGTGGCACTTTGTGGAAGGGATAGTTCTCGAATTCCCGAAACGCCTGCCAGCAGTTTCTCCCAGTTTTCTTCCACACCAAGCCCCAGTGCGGTTACAAGACCAAGTCCTGTAACCACCACTCTCCTGTTCGACATGCTTCCCTTTTCTTTAGAATTAATCGGTTTTCAAACAATGACGCTACTCCTGCCGGAGGCATGTGTTTGGGTATTCATATCGTGGCAAAAATACTCAAACTGCCTCAAGAGTGCTTCCGGATCAGGGCTATCAAAATGGCTGTAAATCATACGATCGGCTTTGGCTATAGGTTCACCGTCAATATGCACCTCGGCCTTTCCAAGTGAATCCGTCTCGGTGGTCGAGAGGATTTCTGCTTGAATATGAGCCTTAAAACCGGGACACAGATCGGCCATAACCTTCACATCTTCGACAATGGATAGGATTGGAAGATATTGAAAATCATGAGAGTAGATAATCAACCATCCAAGAAGTTGGGCCATGGCTTCCACATATACCACACCCGGTATCAAAGGGATTCTTGTGAAGTGCTCCTGCAAGAATTCCTCGGAGAGGGAAAAGGCCTTTATACCTTCGATGGATCTGCCTTTTTCAATTTGGACGATTCGGTCGAAAAAAAGAAACCGCATCCTCGATCCCCCCCTTGCGCCTGAAAACAGGCGATGTAATCATTCTTGAGAATCTCAATGGCAGGCCTCCATGATCAACGATGCGCATGGGCCTTCGTGGCTCCGGCTGTTTATCAAGACCCGCCCCACGTTCTTGCTGAACCCCTTGCCCCGAACCACATGGAAACGGATACGGCGCTCCAAGGGGTCGGCGTTCAACGTGCCGGGGATCACGCCATGGTGAATCATTTGAACCGCCAAGACGGCGTCCACTGCCGATGAACCTGCCAACAGATGCCCCAGAGCGCCTTTGGAAGAGAAAACCACCATTTTTTCAAGGCAACTGGAAAAGACACGATGAATGGCCTCGATTTCATTGCCATCCCCTTCAGCGGTTCCGTCTCCATGGGCCATGATAAGATCAATATCCCCAGGCTCAATTCCGGCCGTCCTTATGGCTCCATTCATGGCCCTTGCCATGGCCTTTGTCGTGGGGGTGGGCTTTTGCCCTTCCCTTTCACATGCCGACCCATAGCCCGACACCTTGGCGACAAATGGCACGCCACGCCGGAGAGCGGAAGCGCGGGATTCCAGGACCAGGGCGCCACATCCTTCTCCCAGCAATGCCCCTTTTCTGCGCTCTGAAAAAGGCCTGCATGCCATCCTGTGAACCGGCTCATCGGTATTCAGGATTTTGGCCAATTGGCCTCGGGCCAGGCTCAATGGCGATATCTTTTCACTGACACCCCCCACAAGAACTACATCTGCCTTCTGGTCCTGGATGGTTCTTGCGCCTTCTGCCATGGCCTGGGCGCCGGCATCGGCATGTGGGGAGAAGACCCCATTTTCTCCACCAATGCCCAGATCGATGGCCACTTGGCAGAACGAGACATTGTTGAGCATGGAAAACGGCCACAGGGGATATATTTCTCTGTATCCCTCCTCGAAGAACCTTTCATAATCCACCATTCCGCCAGGATCCCTTGATTTCATGACAGCGGGCAGAAGGTCGGCAATCTCATAATCCACCATTCCCATGCCCACGAAAAACCCTATCCCATCCCTGGGAACGGATGCCCGGTTCAGCCCTGATTCCACGAAGGCGTCCTTGCTGCATTTCATCAACATACGGGAATGAATGCCCATCATTCGCGCATCCCTGGGATGAATCCTCGAATGGGAAGGGTCAAATGGACATACCTGGGCCCCCACCTGGCAATCAAGGCCCTGCGTTTCGAACCCAACAATGGGACGGATGCCCTGCCTTCCCGACAGAAGGGCCTGAAAGGTTTCCTGAGGGGTGGTGCCAAGGGAGCACACCAGCCCCGTTCCGGTAATGACGGCGCTTTCCATGGTGAATATGCCTTCTTTATGGCGTTGGCCCAATCCCCTGGATCTCACAGGGGTTTACCAATACAGAGGCATGTATTTTGTCCTCCGAAGGCAAAGGAATTGGAGATGGCAACCGAATGAGGATGCCGAATGGCCAGGTTGGGTACATACCACAGGTCACATTTGGGATCAGGGAATTCTTGATTGACGGTCGGCAAGATAACGGAACGGTTCATCCCCATGAGCGTAAGGATGAGCTCTATGGGACCTGCTGCCGCAATGCTATGGCCCAGCATGGACTTGTTGGAGCTGATCGGTATTTCATAGGCCCTTGGGCCGAAGACTTCCTTTATGGCCCTGGTTTCGCATAGATCGTTTTTCGGGGTTGATGTCCCATGAGCATTGATATAATCAATATCTTCCGTGGAAAGACGCGCATCGGCAATGGCCTTTCCCATGGCCAGCACAGCGCCTTTCCCCTGGGGATGGGTATCGGTAATGCGATAGGCATCTGCAGAGACGCCATATCCCAGGATCTCTCCTTGTATGGGGGCGTTTCTCCGTTGGGCATGGTGATAGTCCTCCAGAATCAAGGCTGCCGCCCCTTCGGACAAGACAAAGCCATTTCTTTTTCGATCGAATGGCCTTGATGCCTTCTGGGGCGTCACATACCGTTCGGCCAAGGCGCCCAGCAGAAGAAACCCCATAAGACCTGTAAGGGTCAATGTCGCCTCACAGCCTCCGGCGATCATCACGTCATTCTTGCCGTCTTGAATGATCCGGAAGGCCTCCCCCACGGCCTGGCTGCCGGCGGCACATGCCGATGCAATGGAGAGATTTGATCCCTTGCATTCGAAAAGCATGGAAAGGATGGAAGATGCCATATCCGGTTTTCTGCGGTAAAAATTGAAGAAGTTGTATCCTCCTTCATTCATGAGCCCCTGAAGATCCCAATTCTCCTTTCCATCGTAAAATCCGTGCAGAAAGGCGATATCTTCCAAAGAGGGGTTTTCGCCATAAGACCCAAGAGAAACCCCGATTCGATCACGGGCAGAAACCTCATGGAGTCTGGCCTGCAAAACGGCTTCCTTTGTAGCAATGCTCATCAACCTGAGGCCTCTGGAAGAGAATTTGAGGAGACTTTTTTTGTCTTCGTATGCGATGTCTTCGATCCAATGGTCGTTGATCTGACCGGCGATCTGGCACGGAAGGCCCTCCACATTAAATGCCTTGATGTAGTCTATTCCGGATTCCCCTTGCTTACAGTGATCAAAGGTCTCTTCGGCATTCCTGCCCAAGGGCGTGAGCATGCCGTACCCCGTAATCACCACCCGACGCCTTGAAGCTTTTTTCCACATCTCTTTTCGGCTTCTTGAATATCAAAATATCCTGTTTTCCTCCTGGGCCTGCTTCAACCAGTCCGTGATGAGGTCGTCTCCGTTTTTATATACGGCATTCTTGCCGCAGGAACCACACAGGACATGGGTTCCGTCATCACTTTTCCATTCGGAACTGCCGCACGCAGGGCATTTTTCCGGCAGGGTGTTGAGAATATCCATGACGGCCTTTGCCATAGACTCCACAGTGATGATATTCACCACCTCATCCATGTCCATTCCAGGCCTTAAGTCCGGCTGATTCCCTCCAAAACGCAAGGTCAGCAGCGCCACGGCCTTATCCGTCAACCGGCCATATTCGTCAATGGAAGCCCCTTCGCCAAACATCTCCTCTGCATGTTCCAGGACAAAGTGGCGGGCCATCTTGAAACCAAAGGTCTGTTCCAAATTATAGCTAATATCGAGGAAATCCAGGGATTCCGCATTGAGATCCCGTGTCAATACACTCTCAGGCCGAATGGAGGCCTCATCAACCCCAAGGGCCTTTGAAACAGCGCTCTTCACCTCAGAAAATACCTTTTCCTTTCTAATAATGCCTTCCCCCATACATCCTCCAAATGTAATAACCCTTATTCAGCAATCGAACAAAACAGGCTGTTGCTCAGGCCTCTATCCGCCACCAGAGTCTGGCCACAAACCCCTCTACTGCCAGGTCCGCACAAAAACATGACCACATCTGCGATCTCATCGGGATCCATAAACAGGTGCTCCGGCAGGTGTTCAATGCCTTCCCAGTATAGTCTCATGGTCTTGAAAGAGTCGGTTTTCACCAGACCCCCGCAGACGCCATTTACCGCAATCCCTTTTTCTCTCAGGCCCTGAGAACAGTCACGAACCACGGATTCCATGGCCGCCTTCATGCTTCCCAATGGATAAGAGGGGTTGTAGAATCGGCTGCCAAGACTGGAAATGAAGACAATCTTCCCCTCGGTTTTCTCCAGCAACGGTAGCGCATACTGAATACAAAAAATATTCCCCAAATAATTTGTGTTCACCAGTTCTCGCAGTTCCCGTTCAAAAAGCCTTTCAATGGGTTTGAATGGGGCCCTGGCGGCATTCAGTATGAGGAAATCGAGACGTCCGAAATGCCTTTCAGCCTCTGCCATCATTTGGACCACGGAGCTTTTCATGGAGATATCGCATTGGACCAAAACAGCCTGGCTCCCCCCCTGTCGGATCTCCTCACACAGCTCTTCTCCTTGGGCCTGAGACGATCCGCCCACCTTTCTGTGGGTGATGATCACATGGGCCCCCAAAAGGGCAAATTTCCGCGCAATCGAACGGCCGATCCCTCGGGAACTGCCTGTGATCAGGGCCACTCTGTTTTCGAAAGGGCGATCTTCCATTCCCTTTTCCACCGAAAATCCCACTCCAGCATCGATTTTATTGGGCTAATTAATTAGATTATTTTGGGTGATAATTCTATCGGAATCGGAAATCCAACTCAAAATTATAAAGCCATGGTGCTGTGGGGTCAATCCCTTCTTTATGGAGTTTTTCAGGGAGATTTTATCCTTTATGCTGTGAACTCCGCGTTCGATGTTCATGGGGCTGTGCACCATGTCATAGTGCGGGGAGTGGAGGGCCTGGAGAGGGCTTCTTCAGATGAAAGTGGGAATGGTGGTGTCGTCTTTGAGGGCCTGAGACATTCCGTCAATAAGCATGTCGGTTATTCCACTCAGGGCCGAGACCACCACGATATGTCCTCGGCCCCGTTCAGCGACCAGGTCAATAATCTCCCTGATGTTCCTCTTCCCCTTCAGAGAACCGCCGCCAATTTTGATAACCTTCATCTTTTTGCCTCCTTATTGGGAAATTTGGCGTCATTATGCCAGAACCCTGAACAATTTGCAAGGCCTTGGGCTTTAAACCTTCTGCAAATCAGGCCATTCAGCCATCTGATAGCTTAATTGCACCGTGCCATACTCCACAATTAGGCCCCGAGATCTGAAAGTCCAAGGAGATGTCTATCCTCCGGCCAGCGCTTGAAGGGATACCCTCACAGGGAACCAGAAGGACGTTGTTGAGATTCTTATCATTGGATTCTTGGCGCATGAAGTTATGCTATTGATCGCATCAGAAGTATCGTCTATATTGTCGACTCGCATGCAAGATAGTTCCATGGGGAAAGGGAAAAGACCAAGGGCCGAAAAAAGGCCGCTGAGATAAAGGAGGAAAATAAGGCATGTTCAAGGCAATGGCTGAGCAATTGAAACTGCCAAAGATGAGAATGGTGGAACAGATTTATGATGTGCCGCCCCCGGTTGACGTGACGGCCGAGGTGGATCGCGAGTGGGGCCTCGTTAAGGACAACCTGAATCTGCCTTCAGGATCCAGCGTTGCTGTGGGCGTGGGTAGCCGTGGGATCTCGAACCTGGCCGAGACGGTCCGGGCCGTGGTGGGAAAGCTAAGAGAGGCCGGGTATGAACCGTTTATTACGCCGGCCATGGGTTCCCATGGCGGGGCAACGGCTGAAGGTCAAATCAGTGTTCTCAGCCATCGTGGGGTGACCGAGAAGTCTGTCGGGGCACCCATAAGGGCGACCATGGACGTTGTCTCCCTGGGAGAAGTGGACGGCATCCCGCTCTTCATAGATCGCCTGGCCTGGGAGGCAGACGGGATCGTACCCATCAATCGCATCAAGCCCCACACCAACTTTGTTGGACCTTGGGAAAGCGGCGTCCTCAAGATGATGGCCATAGGCCTAGGCAATCAGGTGGGCGCCGAACACTACCATCGTCTTGCACTGATTAAGGATCAGTACACCATTATCATATCGGCAGGCCGTGAACTGCTCAAGCGCTGCAAGGTCCTCTTTGGCGTAGGAATGGTGGAAAATCAGGAACATCAGACAGTCGCTGTCAGGATGGCAAGGTCTAAAGAGTGGGAATCACTGGAGACCGAGTTGCTGAAATGGGCCCGCGCACTGGTTCCCACACTGCCTTTGAACGAGATCGACCTGTTGATTATTGATGAGATGGGCAAGGAGATCAGCGGTGAGGGGATCGATCCAAATGTGGTGGGTCGTGACTGCCTTTCCTACGGGGCCAAGAGGGAATTGCCCAAGGTCACCCGAATCTTCGTTCGCGACCTGACCGAGGCAACCGATGGGAGTGCCGTGGGCATCGGCCAGGCCGACTTTACTACCAAGCGGCTCGTAGATAAGATTGACTTTGTAGCCACAGCCATCAACTGTCTCACCGCCTGTGGGCCGGAGGGCGCCTTTTTGCCCATGACATTTGAGACCGACAAGGAGGCCCTTGCTGTGGCCATGATGACTCTCAGGCCCTGCACCCTGGAGGACGTGCGCATAGTCCATATCCGGAACACCCTGGATCCCAAGCGGCTGCTAATCTCTGAAGGGTGCCTTCCTTTTCTGAAGGATCCCAAGAACTTGAAAGTAGGTGGGGAAGACCTGTACCTGGAATTCGATAAAGCAGGGAACATAATTTCTCGTTTGATGTAAGCTCGACCTCATATCCGATGAGGGAATTTGTCGTTATCTTGGGTCGGGAACTACCCATTGGATACCAGTCTCAGATTCCGATATGATGAATGAAGGAATTTAAATAATGAACCCTTATTAGGTGAATGGTAAAACGACCCATGAGCACAGAAGTAATTATTCTGATATTTGAGGCAATGGTTGTGTATTTTCTGGTCCTTGGGGCTCACTCCTTGCGCCACCGCTTCGGGCCTGTGCATTTTTATGCATTGATCGGAGGAATCACGGCTATTATGTCATGGGTAACCGATGCAGGAGTAACAATTGAGTTTGCTGGAATTACTTTTGTCGTCGGTTCAACCGTATTTTATACTTCTCTGTTGTTGGGGGTATTTGTCATATATGTATTTGACGGCCCAAAAGCCACGAGAATCGCAATCTCAACCGTAGTCGGTGTTTCAGTCATGGTCCCGATTATAGCCGTGGCCTTACACTTTCAGGCGGAAATAATTGGAAACGTCAATGTTGCTTATGTCCCTGTGCCCAGTCTTCGAATCAATACAGCATCGGTAGCTACAACCCTTATTGACCTGGTCTTTCTGGCTATTGCCTGGGAGTATCTTGGAAAACCGAACCTAAATTTACAGCTTTGGCTCCGAGCATTTTTGACCCTGTTAGGAGTGATGTGGCTGGATGTGATTCTTTTCGCAACCGGCGCCTTTGCAGGAACCCCCGCTTACCTAAGCATTATGAAAGGCACTCTTATCAGCCGCTTTATAATCTCAGTTTTCGCCCTACCCTTTTTGTTTGGTTATCTGCACTGGCAAAGCAACAAGAAAGGAATTGAAATTGAGAATCGCCCTGTTTTGGCAATCTTGAGGCAGGTAGCCAAAATCGAGCTCGAACTTTCGCATGCACAACGGGAGATAGAGAGACGCGAGGAGGCAGAAAAGGAGCGCGACAAGCTTATTCAACAACTAAAGAAAACCCTCTCGGAGATCAAAACATTACGGGGTTTTTTGCCCATATGTGCCAGCTGTAAAAAGATTCGTGACGACAGCGGATATTGGACCCAAATTGAGTCCTACATTCGAGATCATTCAGATGCGGAATTCAGCCACAGTATTTGTCCTGAATGTGCTAAAAGGCTTTACCCGGACCTTAATATCCCTAAATGACCAATCCGGCTATCCATGCGCACCAAACTGCCGAGGCATGCTTCACGTGAGCCGGGGATATATTGCCCTATAGCTATGTAGTGAAGAAGAGCGGATTCGCTTGATGAAACCTGCCCGGCCGTGAGCATGGTGCGTGACCACGACAATTTTTTAGACCCAGGTGAAAACATCACATGTACGGCCACATATGCGGTTCAAGCGCCAGATGTAGCAGCGGCGTTTTTCACGAACACGGCTCCTGCCACGGCAGGAGGGGTCACCTCAAACACAGATAGTAAGACCGTAAGTTGACAGGCCGATCTATGAATCACGAAGTCGAGCAATCCTGTTGGCCTCCTTTTGGCGGAGCTTTTCCTGCCTTCTTGGAGGAAAGCACCAGAGATAATAGACGAAAAACGGCAATAAGATTACAGCGACTTTAAGGAGGCCCTTATGGGGGGCCAATTTAAGAGTTTCAAAAAGGACAACGATACCGGTAAGAACTGCCAATGCGGCCAGGATGCCCATGAGGCCAACGAGTAATTTCTCAGACCAGCCCAACCCCGGTCTTGTTCCCACCAGAGAGAGCCAAATAAAGACCTGGAAATCTGTCATGGTGCTAATGACCTGTTCGGGATCGTAGGATAAGAGCGGTGAGCCAGAAATCCGGGTGGTCAAGAATGGAATGATAATATTACGTGCCAACCATCCCGCCCCCAGCGCCACCGCAACACCAACCAGACCGCTTGTTACAAGAAGACGTAAGAATCTTCCATAAGAGATCGTTTTTTGTTTAGAACACCTTGAATATGCGACCAAGGCGAAGAGGGCTATTGTTAGTAATATCTGGCCGTAAGAGTTGTAGACGAAGTTCACTTCCTTTGGCTGGAATCCCATGGTAATGGATATCAAAAGAACCCGAATTAGATGATACCCGTAAAAGAATGGGACAAACCCGACAAGAATTATCACCCCGCGCTTCCACCAGTTGGTGGGCCAGGCAAATACTATGGCCACAAAAACCACCACCATGGGGCTGGAAAGGCAGCCTTCAATAAGTCTGATATGTTGAAATGAGAATAGGGCTAGATGGTTCCGTGAAAAGGCATCATTCAAGGCAGACATTATCCAGAGGCTATGGCTTTCGATGAGCCCTTTAACTAAAAGGCCAAATGAACTGTCCAGAAATATTTGATAAAGCCAATACCCCCAGAGATAACCGATGCAGAATAGAGTAAGGGCCCGTAAGAGTGCCCGGTTGCTCTTAAGAAGCGAGAGCTGGTGGTCTTGTTGACTGTTCTTGGCCCACCAAAGAAAAATTGCCAGCATCCCGACAATAACGATGATTTGACCGATAATGATGTGAAAAGTCCATAAAGAATGGGGAAATCGGGATGCCACCAGGATAATCAGGGACGTTCTAAACAAGTTTATGCACAAGAGGGTTACGAGGCCCAAGAGCAGCCCAAAAAGACGCCACTTCCATGTGGCGGGAAAAGGCAGTATCGCGGCAGCGTACATCATAAACACAAAGCCTCCTGTGCATGATTCTGCAATTTCAAAGCGCCCTGAAGCAATATTTACCACCCTGCCCACCACTTCAGCATGAAGACCCAAAAGAGATAATACCCATATGGTGACATTGGCGCTTAGCCGGGAAAGTCTCCTTAGAACAATCTCCTGGAACCACTCACTCTGGTCGAGCCAGTAAAAGGCTCCGATCAGCGCACAGAATAATATAATCCACCGGAAGCTTTGCTTATTCATAGTCCCTTTTTCATATAATTTGACAGTCTAAATAATAGTAGTGTTTCCCCAATATTGTAAATCCTTGCTGAACTTTGAAATACTTTACCCTATCAAGAGAACATTTCAAAAGGAAACAACCCCCTTATATTAACATCGGAACTCTTGATTTATCTATTGCAAAGGTGGAATAGACTTGGCGCATTTCACATATCTACCTCATGAACGCCCCAAAAGGCCGTGCTCGGCCCCCTGTCTGCCTTTCAGCAACTGGGGCTGCTCTATGTCGTCGTTGCAGCCGGTGCCATCCCACCATAAAGCCCAAGCGAGCGGCTGGATTGATCATTTGGCATTTTACGAAAATTGAGTTAGGATGCATTTTGGTTTTGAGCGACAGCTTTTGGATGTATTTTGAAGGAGGGGCCTATGCAGACATTTAGCGAACAATTGGTGTTTTTTATTACAACCTATGGTCTCAACATTATAGGCGCAATAATAATTCTGGTCCTCGGTCGAATTGCCGCTGGGATTGGGAGGAAGATTATCAGGAGTGTTCTTGAAAAATCGAAGGTAGATACTTCAATTATCTCCTTTGTCGGCAGTCTAACCTATATCCTCACACTGACCTTTGCTGTCCTTGCTGCATTAGCGAAGTTTGGCATCCAGACCGCGTCCTTTGTAGCAATTCTTGGGGCCTCAGGTTTCGCTATCGGTTTTGCCCTGCAGGGGTCTTTGGCCCATTTCGCAGCAGGCGTGTTGATCCTTGTCCTTAGGCCATTTAAAGTGGGCGATTACATCATGGGCGCGGGTGAAGCCGGTACTGTAAAAGAGATCACTTTGTTCACAACAGTGCTTGCTACGCCGGACAATGTCAAGATTATGGTCCCTAACGGCAAGCTATTCGGAGATGTCATCAGAAATGTTTCAGCCTATGATACGAGGCGGGTAGATCTTACGGTCGGTATAGGTTACAGCTCTGACATTCAAAAGGCGCATGATGTCATCGCAGCCTTGATCAAAGAAGATGGTCGCGTACTCTCTGAGCCTCTCCCACAGATTGCGGTTTCCGAACTGGCGGATTCCAGTGTAAACCTTGTTGTCCGTTCATGGGTAAACGGGTCAGACTTCTGGCAGGTAAAATTTGACCTGACGCGCAAGATAAAGGAGGCCTTTGATACAAACGGCATCGAGATTCCTTTCCCACAGCGTGTTGTTCACATGATTTCGGGGCGTGCAGCTATCTGAGAAAGGAAGAGTAATGGTGGTCAAGGAGATAATAGATTGGGGTTGGAGACTTGGAATTGCCCCTTAGGTTTTTGGATTGAATTGAAAGGAGGTGAATAAATGCCATTAAGAGCGAGAGTGGACGGACCGGTGATGGATATTGATAAACTGGAACTGGGCAAAGAACTGCCTGAAATGAAAGTTGCTTATGACGAAAATATGCAGGGGAGGTTCCTGGTGGCCCTCAAGGAGGAGAACCCTTGGTACTACAGTGAGTCTCCTTGGGGGGTCCCCATTACCTATCACCCTCTCCTGGACGACGCCCCTATGGAGGCGGCCATGCATTGCTATCAGTACCCCTTCAGTTTTGTTCATGCAAAGCAGGAGACAGAATTCCTAAACCCACTTCCCCTCGGCAAGCCCGCTCGCATTTTCACAAAGATCGTGGATAAATATGTGAAGCGAGACAAGGGTTACATCGTTATCGAGTCTCTAATCGTAGATGAGGATGGCGTGCAGATCATGCGTACTAAGAATCATGCCATGATCGACGATGAGCGCGTTAGAGAAGCTGCCAAATATGGGCTTCTCCACGTCCCGCCCTCAAGGGCTACCCACAAAAGCAACAAAAAGGAGACCAAATCATGATGATAGCCAGGAAAACCATGGAGGTGGGGCAACTTTTACCTCCAGTAAAAAAAGAGGTTACTTTCGAGAACATTCGCCTTTTCAGTATGTGGAGTAACAGAAACATCCACACGGATTGGGAGGTAGCCATGAAGGGGGGGCTGCCAGCACCCATCGCGCAGGGTCTTATGTCCCATGCCTATCTTTGTGAGATGCTGACCAGGTTTTTCGGTAAGAATTGGCTCCAAGGCGGAAAGATCGAGGTGAAGTTCATTCGATACACCTTGCCCGGGGATGTGGTTACTGCCATGGGTGTTGTAAAGGAAAAAATCGAAGAGGGCGCAGCGGTCAGATTTAATTGTGAAGTCTGGTGCGAAAGCCTCAGCGGTGAGAAGACGGTGGTAGGCACAGCCAGCGCCCTAGTGGATTAGCTCGGCCCATTCTTCTGTCAGGCAGGGGCCTGGACGTCCTATCAGGGGAGCCTCATTCCTAGTCAAGCACATTAGTCCTGAAATAATTGATGGTCCTTCGGAGCCCTTCTTCCAGGCCTAAGGTGGGCCCCCAGCCGAGCCTCCTCTTGGCCAGACCGATGTCGGGCTGACGTTGGATGGGATCGTCCTGGGGGAGGGGTTCAAATACAATATTGGATCTGCTCCCGGTCAACTTGACCGTCAGCTTTGCCAGATCCAAGATAGTAAATTCCCCCGGGTTCCCCAGGTTTACAGGACCGATAAACTCATCCGGCCCATTCATCATCCGGATCATCCCTTCTATCATGTCATCCACATAACAGAAGGACCGGGTCTGTGATCCGTCCCCATAGACGGTGATGTCCTGTCCTGTCAAGGCCTGCACAATGAAATTGCTCACTACTCGGCCGTCATTCGGATCCATCCTCGGGCCGTAGGTATTGAAAATACGCACCACCCTTATGTTTACCCTGTTCTGTCGGTAATAGTCAAAAAACAGGGTCTCCGCGCACCTCTTGCCCTCATCATAACATGATCTGGGCCCTATGGTATTCACATTGCCCCAGTAGTCCTCCCCTTGTGGGTGGACCGTCGGGTTACCATAGACCTCGCTGGTGGAGGCCTGCAGGATCTTGGCCTTCACCCTCTTGGCAAGACCGAGCATGTTGATAGCCCCCATGACGCTCGTCTTGACGGTCTTGACCGGGTTGTACTGGTAATGGATGGGGGAGGCGGGACAGGCAAGGTTGTATATTTCATCCACCTCCAGAAAAATGGGTTGGACCAAATCGTGGCGGACCAGTTCGAAATTTGCCTTTCCAAGGAGATGGATGATGTTTTTTTTGCTCCCGGTAAAGAAATTGTCTAGGCACAGGACATCATGGCCTTCTGCGACCAGGCGGTCACAGAGATGGGAACCAAGGAAGCCTGCGCCTCCTGTAACGAGGATACGCCTCTGTCTGTGGATCATTTTTAAAGCCCTTTGCTCGTTGCTGGTTGCTCGTTACTCGTGATTCGTGGCCTGTTTCGAGTTTCTAATATCGGTCAAAAATGCGTCAACGCCGGTTTTCCGATTGGAAAGACATTGAAACCGATCTCATACAGGCCCTTGTGGTCAAGGATATTCCTGCCGTCAAAGACAAAAGCGGGCTTCGCCATTAAACGGAATATCCTTTCATAGTCAAGCCCTGCGTAAAGGTCCCACTCGGTCATAACCGCAATGGCGTCAGAGCCGCAGGCAGCCTCATAAGGGTCTTCAACAAAGGAGACCTTTCCGCCCAGGCCCTCAAGGTCTTTCCTGGCATTATCCAAGGCCTTTGGGTCGGTTATTACCAACTCGGCCCTCTCTTCCAGGAGCCTCTCTGCCACGAATTTGGCAGGGCTCTCTCTCGTATCCCCCGTGTTTGCCTTAAAGGCAAACCCCAAAAGGCAGACCTTTTTCCCTGCAAGGGTGTTAAACATTGCGTTTAGCATCTTCAACACAAATCGTTCTTTCTGGTATTCATTGATCCTTATGACACCCTCCCAGTATCTGGCCACATCTTCAAGATCATAGTAGCGGCAAAGATAGACCAGGTTCAAGATATCCTTTTTAAAGCATGAGCCTCCAAAGCCAATGCTGGCATTCAGGAATTTATCGCCTATCCGGTTATCCATACCGACGGCCAGCGCAACCTCCGTAATCTCCGCATCGGTCTTTTCGCAAAAGGCCGAGATAGAATTAATAGACGAGATCCTCTGGGCCAGGAAGGCGTTGGCCACAAGTTTTGAGAGTTCACTGCTCCATATACCCGAGGTTATTATGCGCTCCCTGGGTACCCAGTTGGCGTAGATCTCTACCAGTTGATCCCTGGCCTTTAGGCCACTTGGCGTCTCTCTTGAGCCGATCAGGACCCTGTCAGGGTCTTCCAGGTCTCTTATGGCCGTGCCTTCTGCCAAGAACTCGGGATTGGAGAGTACGTCAAACTGGACCCCATCATCATTTGCGGTAAGGATCCTTTCCATGGCCAGGGCGGTCTTGACGGGAAGGGTGCTCTTTTCCACGATTATCTTGTTAGAAGCAGAAGACTCCCTTATCTGCCGGGCAGTCCTCTCCCAATACTGGAGATCGGCGGCCATCCCGGCCCCCGCGCCAAAGGTCTTGGTGGGTGTATTGACGCTTACAAAGATGATCTCGGACTCCCGGATGGCCTCGTTGATCTCTGTGCTGAAAAAGAGATTCTTGCCCCGTGACGCCTTTACAACATCTTCCAGGCCCGGTTCGTAGATGGGGAGCCTCTCTGAATTCCACTGCGAGATGCGCTCTTTGTTAATATCCACAACGGTCACCTTATATTGGGGGCACTTATAGGCAATCATCGCCATGGTAGGTCCGCCCACATAACCGGCTCCAATACACAGGATCTTCTTCTCAAAATCCATTTCCCTTCCCGCTCCTGGCTGACTGAGCCATTGGTAATGCCGATACTTCCACATACCAGTACGTGGACAATATCAAATGCCCTTCCAAGAGTCACTCAAAAAGTTCCGGGATATGACAACCTATCAAACCCCTCAGAGGCTTAGACCTTGACACCTTGGCCGTGTCCCCATATCTTATTTCCGGTTTATCGCCGATTCCCATGAGAGACTCCCTGGTATCACTGTGCCATGATCAGCACCGAAGAGATAATATCCAAGAGACCTAGCATCACCTATGGGGCCTATGCCCTGATGGGAGGCACCTTGATAGTGCCTTCCTTTTATGCCTTTTTGGCCTATACCCGCATCACAGGCCGGTACGGAAATCACCTAAAAGAGCGCCTGGGATTCTTCCCCCACAGGGCTGTTCAGCGTCTTTCAGGCTCGCCAAGGATTTGGATCCATGCCGTATCTCTTGGTGAGGTAATGGTAGCCGGGTCCCTTGTAAAGGCCCTGAGGGAGATGATCCCTTCCCCATCCTTCCTTCTATCAACCACTACTCCCCACGGTCGCAGGTCGGCACAGGAGACACTCAATGAGGAGGTCCCTGTGGTATATGCACCCATTGACTTTGTGGGTTCAGTACGAAAGGCCCTCTCAACGGTTCGCCCTGATGTCATGGTCTTCCTTGAGACCGAAATCTGGCCCTCATGGCTCCTCGAGGCGCGCCGCATGGGAATCAAAACCTCCCTCATCAATGGCCGAATATCTCCCCGATCCATTGAAGGATATCTCAGGCTGAGGCCTTTCTTCCGCAAGGTCCTTCAGGGCTTCGATGCCTTCAGCATGATCACGGAACAAGACGCAGGGCGCATAAAGGCAATGGGGGCCCCACCTGAAAAGATCGAAATAAATGGCAATGCAAAGTATGATCTCCTGGCAGGCTCTGCAGACCCTTTAGTGGAACCAGAAATCCGGCGCATATACAGCCTCCCTCTCGAGCAACAGGTCTTTGTTGCTGGGAGTACCCGCCAGGGTGAGGAGGAAATGGTCTTGGGGGTGTACCACAGGATCCTTCGGGAGTTCCCAGATACCATCCTGATCATTGCGCCCAGGCATGTGGAAAGGAGCCGCGAGATTGGCTCTCTGGTAAAAAGGCATGGGCTTGATTACCAGCTCCGCTCCCAGTTCGGCAGTGGTGGGGCAGGGCGTACCTCAAGGGTTGTGATTATCGACACCTTTGGAGAGCTTTTCAAGGTATACAGTACCGCAACCATTGTATTCTGTGGGGCCAGCCTGGTGCCCCTCGGGGGACAAAATCCCCTTGAACCGGCGGTCTGGGGAAAGGTGGTATTTTACGGCCCTTCAATGGAGGATTTCTTGGATGCGAGGGCCCTGCTGGACGCTGAAAAGGCAGGCATTCTGGTTACGGATGCCAGGGCCATGGCAGAAAAGGCGATCTGGTTTCTGTCCCACCCCGAGGAATCAAATGCATATGGTCAAAGGGCCAGGAAGGCAGTCCTCAAGAACCAAAAGGCCGCCCAAAAACATGCGATGGTGATAAAACGGCTCATAGACAACAGGAAAGGGGCTTAAGAATGGCAATTGATCGCGGTGCAATCAAAGAGATGAAAGAGGCCCTGCCAGCAAGGGTAAAGACCAGATTGAACCGGGTCATAAGAGCGGTCGTCGAGACAAAGGAGAAGGGAGGCAAGGTGGTGGCGGTGGTAGGGAGCGGCCCAAACGTCCATGAAGGTGTCACTACCCTTATCTCCGAACTGATCCACAAGGGAATCATCGACGGTGTGTCCACCAGTTCTGCGGTTATAAACCACGAGATGGCCGGCACCCTTGAGAAGGTAAAGCGGTTTGACGGGGCGGCACTCGGATTAAGCCCTGAGAAGCTGCCATGCGACGGCCGGTTCGAGGTCAGCCTGATCTCAAAGGCGCGCCTGGAAGAGTATCAGAGGGAAATCCCTATCGATATGGCCCTTTACCGAAAGATGCGTCGGGCCAAGGGCAATACCGTCATAAAGGTGGCCGGAAACATGGCATATCCCACCGGGCTCCGAACAGAGAGACTGGCCCGCGAGGTCCTTGCCCTAGCAAGGCGTTCGGGTGTCCCCTTTGAACAGATGGTTGGTTACGGGGCCGATCCCTATACCATGATAGGTGCTGGGGCCGAGCGCGGTGTTCCGGTACTCGTCACCGTGCCTCAGTTGGTGGGCGGCGGGGAGGTGGGCCTTGCCATTGGGGATTCAATTTCCATCTCCGAGCGATGCCAGCGGATCGCCAGGCTTATGGCCGGGGCAGATGTGATTATTGAGTCCGCCCTCGCCCTTTCCCAGGAAGTCCACGACGGTCCATTTGAGCTCTTCACGGGCCATGGCATCTGGTCCGACTGGGAGGGAGGTTGGACCTATTCCCTTGCAGACAAGAGGATCGTGCGCATTGACCTGGACCCCAACCTGGAAAAGGCCTGGGGTTGGGAGAGAAGGGGCAGCATGGTCTCGGATGCTGTCCACAAGGGTCTTCCCAAGACAAAGTTCATGCAGATACCTTTCCGTATGGAGATGTCTGGTTTTGCCAGGGTCCCCGGAAGCCTCCCTATTTCAGGAGATATTGGTGAGATATGGCCGATCCTGGCAACTGCTGTGGCGGATGCCCTCAGGATTAAGCTTGATTTTATGAGTTACAAGCAATCCATACCGGCAGGTGAAAGGATGAGGGAATGGATAGTGAGGCGAGTTAGCCCGGTTGATAGGGGACGCATGTTTGCTGCCAGCCAGCGTCTTACCCTTGACTGAGGCTAGCCAGGAGATCTCTTATCACCGGTGATGTTTCAGGTAAACCATTGTTGCCCCCCAGCTTGAAGGGCCGGAATCCAGGTGAAAGTCAAGGACCTTTGGGTCCTTCTCAAGGAGGCTGTGTACCGTCTCGCGAAGGACCCCCTTCCCTTTCCCGTGAATAATCCTTACCTGGTAAATCCCCCTCTCATCACATGCCCTCAGGTATTCCTTGACAACCGAGGAGACATCTCCGGGCCAAAATGTGTGGAGATCCAGGGTTCCATCAATGGGGAGCTCTATTGGTTCAGGTCCTTCCTCGGTCATATCTTCTCCAGGTTTACCTGATCTCCAAAATGAAAGGCGAGGTCCCTTTCAAGGACTTCATAATCCTCCTCTTTTTCCACCTCAACCACCAGTTCCCTTTCATCCAGGACCTTCAGGCATCCCCTTCTTTGGACGATATCTATTACCCTATTCACGTCAACGGTCACCCATCCCTTCATCCGCTGGACCAGCTCATCACCCTTGAAGGCCCTTTCAATGGTGAGGTCCACCACCCTGTTTTTGGCCTCCCACCCTATCAATGCAGGCCTCACTACAACAGGGGTGACCGGATCATGCATGGCAGCGCATCGAAACCAGAGCCTTGCCCGAATCATAACTGCCTCTCCCCTGCTGCCCCCTCAAAACTTCACCTTGGGGGCCTCCTGGCGTTCTTTGGGAACCGAGAAGAAGGCTGCCTTCTCAAATCCAAACATCCCTGCTATTATATTGGCGGGAAAGGTCCGTATCTTGGTATTGTAGACCCTCACTGCCTCATTAAAACGGCGACGCTCTACGGCTATGCGGTTTTCAGTCCCGGCCAACTCATCCTGCAAACGGATGAAGTTGGCGTTTGCCTTCAGGTCCGGATATCTCTCCACCACGACCAGGAGGCGGGCGAGGGCCGAGGACAACTGGTTATTTGCCTCGATCTTTTCCTCTATACCTCTGGCGCCCCCCACCCTGGAACGTGCCTCAGTGACCTTCAGGAGGACCTCTTTTTCATGCGCCGCATACCCCTTGACCGTCTCCACGTAGTTGGGAATCAGGTCATAACGTCGCTGAAGCTGGTTTTCAACCTGTGCCCATGCGGCCTTGACGCCCTCATCCATGGTCACAAGGGTGTTATAGGTCCCCCTGAAATAGGAAAAGCCAATGAGAATGACGAGTATAAATATGCCGACAACAATCAGAAAGCCCTTGACTCCCTTATTCATCTCCACCCCCTAAGGCATCAACCAGGCCTGAAAGCCTCCTCATTTCCCTCAGATATCCCTTGAAAAATTCCCTCATTTCCCTTTCTTCTAACTTGACCTCTTCTGCCTGTATTTCAACCAGACCTTCAAGGACACCCCTCTCAACATCAAAGGCCTCTGCCACAGACCTGATGACCTCTCTCCTTTCTGTGGGTATCTCTTTCCCCTTGATGTACAATAAGGCCTCGAAGATGGCGATCAAGGCAGGAATGGAGTTCGCAACCAATTCCTTCAGTGCCTTCCCCCTCCCCGAGGTCTCAAGGAAGGCCTGTCGGAGCAAGAGCAGCTTCCCCTTTATCTCCCGCTCACATTGTAACCTCACCAATTCCATGTCAAAGGTCAGGCCCTCCAGGACGTCTTTCCCATAGATCAGGACATGATTCCTCTTAAAGGAAAGGTACTCTACGGGGAAGACGTCAAGAGAGGTCTTGATATAACCCTCTGTCAAAAAGAGGGGGATGGCGACATGGCGCTTGCGCCACCTCTTCACCATATCAAAGGCCCGATCAAGCTGCTCGATCCCTTCCCCTGTAAGCACAATCATGAAATTGATGTCCGACCTGCCGGGCCGGTATTCCTTGCCTGCGGCGCTGCCGTAAAGAATAATGCTTACAAGGTCAGCACCGAAAAGGCCCTTGTAATCGGAGATGATCTCCGGAAATATCTCCCTTGGATTTCTTGGACCCATAGTCATGACCGCTCCCTGTCAAAAGCCTCCGCCAGCACCTCCGCCGCCGCTCATGCCTCCGCCAAATCCGCCAAATCCGCCTCCGAATCCACCAAAGCTCCCGCCAAACCCCCTGCTGTTGTATCCCGAACCATGGCCCGATGTGCCGCCGAGACCAAAGAGGAGGGGCAGGAAAAACAGCCATGATCCGCCACGTCTCCTCGATATCAGCAAGAATACGATAAGGATAAATACGATCGGCAGGAGAGAGAGACCGGATGATTTCTTTTCCGGTTCCTCGCTCGGCACCTCGCCTTTCAGGCTGACACCTTCACTCTTGGCAATGACCTGAGCCACGGCGAGGGTCCCCTTGAACAATCCCTCACCAAATCTATTTTCCCTTAGATAGGGAAGCATATATCGATCGCGTATCTCCCCTACAAGACCGTCAGGCAAAATGCCTTCGACCCCGTATCCGGTCTCAATCCTCATCTTTCTCTCTTTGATTGTGACAAATATCAGGACTCCTTTATCTTGGCCTTTCTTGCCTATGCCCCAGTTACTGTAAAGGCGATTTGCATAATCGTTGTACTCCGCCCCCCCGATATCCGGCATGGTAACAACCACAACGGGAACCCCGGTCTTTTTCAGCAACTCACCGGTTAGCGCGGTAAGCCTTTGCTCATACGGCGCTGGAATCACATTGGCGAAATCATTTACAAGACCCGTAGGTCTAGGAAAAGGCCGTTCCGCATTTGCCAGAGCCCCCCCCGACCAGAGGAAAAAAAACAGACCCAGGATCTGGGTCATATGTCTGGGGATCAAGGTCCTCCGCATAGACTGCCTTATCTCTCTCTAATCCTTTTTGAGGAGGGAAAATAGCCTTACCGGTTCTTCTATCCCCTTCAGCTGGGCCATCCCTTTATCATATATGGGCCAGAGCCCTAGGATCAATTTCTTGGTCTCCCACCCTATCAATATGTCGCCTCCTGTTGCATACGAGGCGAGACGTGCGGCAATGTTGGTTACTGGTCCTGTGGCCGTATAGGTCATTCTCGTATCCAATGAGCCCCGAAAGCGGGTCATACCGACCAGGGCCTTGCCGGAGTTGATCCCCATATTCACGTTGATCGGCTCAATCCGTTCTCTCAGCTCCCTGTTGATATCCAGGTTTCTCTCGTAGATGTCAAATGCGGCCTTTACAGAGTTAATGGCGTTTGTCTTGGCATCATCATCTTTGAAAAGAATCATCAGCCCATCGCCGGCCGTCTCATTTATATCCCCCCGGGACCGATGGATGGGGTCAACAAAACTGGAAAACATCTTTTCCACGATCTCGTTGATCTCACTCTCCGGCCGGCTCGCACTTAGCCTGGTATATCCCTCAAGATCCAGAAAAAGCACGCTCACATCCTTCCTCTCCTTTTCCTGTGTCAGGAGCTCTGGGTTCTTTTCCACTATATTCCGAACCGACTGGGGGACAAATCGTGAGAGATGGGCCAGCATCTGGCCTATCTTTATCTTCTCCTGGGTCATTTCCCAGTGCTGCTTGGCATTCAAGAGGATATTACTGAGGGTCTCAGAAAAATCCCTTATCATGTAGAAATCCTTTCGCCGAAACCGGGTCCCTGGCCTTGAGACCACGCTGACTACCGCCAGTATCTTATCATCCACTAAGATGGGCATAGCGGCCTCTGGACCGATCTGGATCTCTGACCCATCATGCCTCACAACCGGATCGCTCCTGGAGACCACCACCCCCTTTCTCTCAGTTATCGCCTTCTGAATCGCCGGCCTGCTCCTCTTGCAGGCAAGGCAATTGACTGGCCTGTCATAAAGGGCACACTGGAGAGGCCGGGTATATCTCTTCGCATCCGGGTCCAGGAGCAGGATACAGGACTCCATGGCCGAGGGGATTGCCATCCTTATCTCCTCCCTCATGGCCTCAAGGATGTCATTTACTTCCATGAACCTGGCGATCTTTCTTGCCACCCGCCTCTGGACCTCAAACCTTTCCCTGTGGTACTTTTCCATCTTCGCAGACCAAATATTGTCGGTCCTCAATAGTCAATCTTCAATGCTATGGATACTACCGGACCTCGATTTCAAATGCAACCTCCACGGCCGGCTAGCCGGCGGCGCAAGAAAAAAAGGGCCTCCCCACCTAACCTTAGATTTGCGGGGAGGCCCGCGAATAATAAATCAGGGCAACGCTAGGCCATACTATAGCTCAAGCCAGGAATCTGAATAGAGAGAATGGCCCAGTATGACCCTGGCCGTCTTCACATAGTCTTGCATCTCCTTTGACAAGGAGCCCATATCAATGGCCTCACCATCCATTACCTTGTGGATCATCTCCACAATATCAGGCCTCTCTCCCCTGGCAATTGCAATCAGGGTGTCATCGTAGGCATCGGCAATACAGGAATACATCCCCTTCCTTTCCAACATTACCATGTAGGTCTGATTCAGTATGGGTCTCAGGTGATCCGGTGGACCATTTGAGATATTTGATAGACCGCATGTGGATCTGACACCGGGAAACATATCCTGGAGCATCTCCTGAAAGGCCAGGAAGCTCATTAGCTGGGGCTGCTGGATATTGACCGGGGTCACAATCCCGTCCACAAATATATCTTCATTGGGGATCCCTGCCTCATTGGCCGCATATATGAGTTCAGCGGCCAGTGCCCCCCTCTCGTTCTCATCCCTTGGCAGTCCTTCAGGACCCCACATGAGGGCAATCATGTTGGCATTGTATTTGACCGCCAGCGGTATCATCTTCTCATAGCGTTCCGGCCTGCACATGATCGAATTGATGATGGCCTTCCCCTTGTGGGCGGCAAGGCCTGCCTC
Organism: uncultured Desulfobacteraceae bacterium; assembly: GCA_964452575.1. GTDB lineage: Bacteria > Desulfobacterota > DSM-4660 > Desulfatiglandales > Desulfatiglandaceae > CAYVMN01. The sequence goes on from CAYVMN010000001.1 coordinate 54,613, forward strand.
CATGGCCTCGATGTTAGAGGTATCCAGGCAGAGGGGCGGGGTATCACCGATGGCCTCCTGGACCGTCTTTACAACAAATTCCATCAATTCAGGTCCCCCCTTTCTGGCCGGGCCCAAGTTGATATCGATCCAGTCCATCCCTTTTTCCTTCTGGTGTTTGGCCTCCTCGGCAATTGGACTCGGGTCCTTCTCCTTGAAGGCCTTTCCTATAGCCCTGTTGATCACATTCAAATTCTCACCGATCAATAACATGGATAGACCCCCTTATCTTTATGTTTATCGTTTACACCAAGTTCACCGGCAATATGGGGTTTGCCGCATTGAACTATTATAGCCAGGGATAACCGCGCTATTTGACTAGCTCCTTCAGGAACTTGGGTATCAAGGAGGCATCCCTGGGGCCGATTATAACCTCCCAGCCCGGCAGATCCTCCTCCATTTCCCCGCTTATGGAGGCTGCATAACCCGGAATTATGATTCTCTTGTGGGCAACCTTTTCGGAGATGCCGCACTTCTTTACAAAGGCAGCCACCGCATCCCCTGCGAACTTGCCAGCAGCCCATGCGGTCATGACCGAGAGGCCTTCTGTATCCATAATCAGGAGCCAACTGGGCACCCTGCTTCCCTCGATTTCTCCACTCACAATGAAGTAGGTCAAAGAAAAATTCGTTGTAATAAGTATCGGCGAATTCTCATCCGGCCCGCCGAACTCGTATATGCCCTGCGTTACTGTCATGGGTCGCTGTGGATCGGTGAATATGTTAAGCCTCTCAAGCAGCAAAGGGAAAAGGCTCTCCCCTTTGAACTCTGAGAGGACCACAATCCCTGCATATTTGGCGATCAGCATCGCGGCGATAACTGTCTCCATATCCAGGTTGGCCGCCATCTCACAGGGAAAGGCAATGGTCGGAAAACCCAGGGAGCGATTACCCGCCTTTAGGGGCGCCCGCCGGATAACCACCTGGTCTTCAAAGACCTTTTTCATTTCCCGTGAGCCCGGGTCCAGCACCAGATCCTTGAGCCCCATTCCTGTTAATTTATCAGTCAGGGGGATCAGATCCCCCACACTTTGCGCCTTTACTGTCAAGGGCAGGCCCTTGTCTTTGGCGATCTGTCCCATCTCCTCGAGGTTGTCGGCGGTGGCTGCATAGAGAAGGGGCCTTTTGAAGGCAGTTGCATCCGCGGCCTCCCTTATCGCCTCAACCTTCTCGCTCATAAGAATCAGGCCAAATTCGCCCTCCCTGGCAATTTTTTTTGCTACGGCGGCGAATGTGGATGGATTCCCATTTGCATCTTTGAGGGCAATTAGCTCAGGCCTTAGGTTCAGGCCCACCCTTTCGTACTGGAAGGCGTTCCACTCCCTCAGTTTCCTGTCTAACGCCTCGCTATCCATATCCGAGGCGATCATGGCGGCGAGCCCCGTGGGGTTATAAAAGGTCTTCTCATGCCTGAACATAACCGTTTCTCCCCCCGTCTTGAAGGCCCTGACCCCGGCCCCGATTGCGACCGGCCGAATCGGTGGGGCAGAGGCCTCTGCCAGTTGTTCCCTCGCCTCATCAGAGACATAGGGACACGAATCCAATTCCGCCTTTCCAGCGGCAAGGTTCATGGCAAAGGCCAGGCAGGTAGGGACACCGCACTCCCCGCAGTTTGTCTTAGGCAATAACTTAAAAATCTGAATTCCAGTTAGTCCCATGATATACTCCTGATTTGAGATTTTGTAATTTTATCACTAATTGAACTACACGCCCTTGAACCCTACCCCACGATAGGATCCATCTTCAGGGCAGGATGATCCTTTTCCTGAAGGAACGGAAGGATCTCTTCTTCGGTTGTCCCGACGGTCTCATCGGCAATCCGGTCGATCAAATCCGGTACACCCAGTTCTTTTCCCCGTCTGATGAGGCGCTCCCTTATTTCTTCCTTTAAGGACTTTGGCATCCACACCATCCGAAGAAGGCCGCCATCACCGACAAGGAACTTGCGCTGAGTGATGTTGTACTTGGAGTGGCCCACAAAACCGGGGGAAGATTGCCCTCCTCCCATCACGCCAGCTAGTGTGGTGAACTTCATACCTGAGGGAGTTTCTCCGGTATAGTCGCGGTGGACTGTCATAATCCCGTTACAGGACGGCAGCACCGCCGCAATACACTCGCAGCAACCGCAGGTGGTCATGGGATCTGTTACCAGGCTGTAGAAGTTGTAGTGGTCTATTGTCTGACGGGAGGCCTTATAGACAAAGTCATTGACCCCCTTCCACTGCCCCAGCTTGGGATCCAGGCACTCGCCTTTTTCGACAGGTTGGTTGGGGCCGGTGGGGTTAATTTCGAAAGAGGCCTTGCAGTCCATCCAGTTGTAGGCCCCGCAAAGCCCTGTCCTTTCAGGGCTGACCATGCATACGTGACTCGGGGCAAAGGACTGGCACAGGGTGCAGGAATAATATGTCTCAACGCTCTCATCGGTCATCTTTTCCACGCGGTCATCCCTGGCGTTGTATTCGCCCTTGGCCCTTTTTGTCAGCTCGTCCACATCCTCCTTCTTCGTATAAAGGGTGACCTCCACCTTATCCAGAATGGAAGCAAAATCCTGATGAAACTTGGCATGTAGAATCACGCCGATATCCTTCAGGGAAAAGCCTTTCTGAACGGCAGGCTCGCCCAGCCTGATCCAGGCAATGTCCCTCTGTCCGATGTGCATGACACCCTGGGCATAGTTTATGAGGTGATGGATCTGCCTCTCAAGGATCGGTTCAAAGTCGGGCTGCATCTGCCTGCCGGCCACCTGTACGTAAATACCCAAGGGTGTACGATCCCCCTTTTTGAGATCCTTTACGTCAGGACCGACCAACACCACCTTGCCGTCCTCAATCTCGTTCATCTCTGCCATCTTGCAGAGCTCTGTGCACTGCGTCTTACCGCCACCCATCTCAAGGTAGAGATCATCCTTGCGAATGCGCTCACCCTCAAAGGCAGGACCATATGCCAAGGGGATGTCGATCTCGGTGATCGTCACCTTCAGACCCCTAATCTCGATAGATTTGGAGGGCATTTCATCGTGGGAAACATTGGCCACCACATGTTCGTAGGTGCAGACCCCGGTGGGCAGAATCTCCGGGATATCCGTATCGGCAATGGTAGGAAATCCCCAGTTAACGCACCCGGCGGCGTTGGCCGCCCACTCGGCGTTTACATCGCCCAAGGCGTTTACAAAGGCGAAGATCCTGTCTTTTTGGTACTTGAGCATTCTTTTATAATCGCCGGGCTCAATCCCACCAAAGGCCATACCTGCCCGATTTGCAAAACCCAAGGCAAAGACGGCAGCCGAGATATCCGGGCCAAAAGGGACAAGACGTGTGTTCCACCCGATTTGGACATCTTCCTCGATGAGCTGCTCTGCAAATGTCGTCCCGTTCTGATTGGCTGCCATGAAGACGTAGATGGTCTTCAGCTGATATTCTTCGGCTATCTTCTTGGCTGTGGCCGAATCCGGCGCAGAGCCCACAATCGCAGCGAAGCCAGGGGCGGTTCCATCCACAAACTCGACCCCTCGCTTTCTCATGATGGCATCATCTGCGGCCCCGAGCCAGATCTTTCCATTTTCAATGTCAGGATCTTCTACCTCGGGCTGGTAAAAATCGGGGTCTTCCACATAACGAATTGCCTCCACAATCTCTTCAGCGAAAAGGCTGGCCATACCTGCGTCCAAAAGCGGCCCGAGATAGGGTAGATAGCAATCATTTTTTACGTGCGGGGGCAAGAGCTTTCGTGCAAATTCAAGGGGTTTTTTAGCAGAATCCAGATCCGTTACTCTTATCCCTGTCAGTGAGTATATGATTGGCAGATAGTAGGCGGTATTGGGGAACTCCAGCTTCTGACTACCGCCATAAGTCTCCAAGGCCTTCTTATACTTCCCCTCCGCCTTGGAGACGATGTTATATCCACCTTGAATGGCTGCAAACGCGACTAACTTCGACATATCCTATTTTCCTCCCTTCCTAAGAGGTATGTTCTGAAAACCTGAGGGCTATCTAGGCCGCTTCCAGCTTCTGCCTGTCGGCCATATCCATTAGTACCCTCTCACGGGCCTTATCAATGCCGAGGGCCTTCCGCCTCTTATCTATATGCGCGATCATCTTATGGGCATGTTTGATGGGATCTGCCTCCATATCCCACATGCCGCCGTATATGCCCTCCAGTTTCTTATATAAATAATCTTCAAAAACCGGTGCACCGCTGACCGGCAGGGTTACACCAAAGACCGTATACACGCCTGAGGCAACAAAGTAGTGGCCGATACTGATGGCCTTCTCGCTCATCCACTCGGGCGCAGAACCGGCTGCCGGGAGCTCACTGATGTCATTTCCCAGTCCGCCAGCCTTTACCACCTCTGTGGCTGCCATCAGGATCCGGCTGTTGTCAACACAGGAACCCATGTGGAGCACCGGTGGGATGCCCACGGCCTCGCAGACCTCTGCCAGGCCAGGACCGCAATACACCTTGGCCGACTCTGGCGTGAGAAGACCTGCTTTGGCGCATGTAATGGCGTTACACCCCGTGGTCAGTACAATGACGTCATGTTTGAGCAGTTCCTTGACAATTGTAAGATGGGCCTCATCATGAACCGTACGGGCGTTGTTACACCCTACCACACCGGCAACGCCCCTGATACGGCCGTTGATGATGTTGTCGTTCAGCGGGACATAAGAACCCCTGAAGGTCCCCCCCAGATGATAATTAATGGCCTCATAGCTAAAGCCAGCTATAAGACTTGAGGCGTTGTCTGGAATCACTACCTCCTTCTCTCTGTTTGGGAAGTTTTCAATTGCTATCCTTACGATCTTCTTGGCGTCTTCAAAGGCAGTATGTTCGTCAAACTCGATGTGGGTTGTCTTACCGGACGCGATCTTTGCCCGTGGGTTTGTTGTTATGATCTTAGTGTGAAAACACTGGGCCACATTGGCAACATTCTCCATAATGCACTGCACATCCACCACCATGGCATCCACGGCCCCCGTCACGATCGCCAACTCCTGCTGGAGAAAGTTCCCGGCCAGAGGCACACCGTGACGCATTAGTATCTCATTGGCCGTACAGCAAATGCCTCCCAGCTGGATCCCCTTGGCCCCTTTTTCTTTGGCATACGCGATCATCTCCGGAAGCTCCGAGGCCTGAACGATCATCTCACTCAAAAGGGGCTCATGGCCATGAATGATGATGTTCACGTGATCTTTCTTGAGGACGCCCAGGTTCGCCGAACTCCTCAAGGGGTAAGGACAACCGAAGAGCACATCCTGTAGATCTGTCGCTATCATGGAACCGCCCCACCCATCGCCCAGGGCCGCCCGTGTGCATTGCTCTACCAGGTTCTCATAATCCTGATCCACACCCATATGAGTCCTGTGCATGATTTCAACTATTTCCCTGTCTATACCTCGAGGGATAACACCGAGCTTTTTCCAAAGCTCATAACGGGGGGCGGGGGCCCGCTTCACGGTGCAAATCTCTCCGGTCTGTTGACCCCATTGGGACAGGGCCTTTTCCCCTGCCTCGACGGCGATCTCATCCATATCCCGATCAAGGATCTCCCCGTTCTCCCCCTCCACAGTGATGTCAACGCCGTAGTCGGGGGCAATCTCAAGCAGCTTTTTGGTATCTTTGATCTTGTAATCATTCGTCTCCTTCCTGGCTGCCGCTAAGAATGTCTCTGCAACCCCTCTCCCGTGATCGGAGTGCGCAGCGGCACCGGCCGCCACCATCCTGGCAAAATTTCGCGATGCAATGGTGTCAGGAGTTGCTCCGCAAAGCCCCTTTCTCGCGTCCTTTCCCTCGATTCCAGACTTGGGTAATGGGAGTCTGCAGGGCCCCTGTGCACAATTCTTACAACAGGTCCCCTGAATCCCGATGTTACATGGCTTCATGGTCTGGGCCCGGTCGAAGATGGTCTCGACCTCTAACTCCCTGGACCTCTTGAGCATTTTCACGGTTGCTGGATCAATACTCAGATCCTCCAGCTTGGGCGTTGTCTTTGCCTTTGCCTTGGTCTCAGCGACCTTAACGTTGGCTTCTTCTGATGCCATCTGAAGTTCCTCCTTCTCTTTAACTTTAGGAACGCCTGTGAGTGCGATCAATATTTTCGATCAACTTTTCTACAAGGGTCTTCTGTCGGGACGCAGCCGTCTTGGGCACTCCCGCGCCTTCCATTGCCTCTCTTTCGGTCTCGGCCTTTTCCCTCTCCAATGCCCTTTGATACCTGAGGGCCTGTAAATCTTCTTTCCTCTTGACCTTGGCCTCTTCTTCGGCCTTTTTCCTGGCCTCCAATTCAGCTGTCTTCCTGGCCTCTTCCTCAGCCTTCTTCCTGGCATCCTCTTCGGCCTTCCTCTTGGCCTCTTCCTGGGCCTTGGCTTTTGCCTCTGCCTCGGCCTTTGCCTTGGCTTCAGCTTCGGCCTTTGCCCTAGCCTCGTCTTCCGCCCTCCTCTTTGCCTCTGCCTCGGCCTCCTCCGCCTTCGCCTCTTTCTTAGGCTCCTTCACCGGCTTAGGAGGAGCTGCAACCTTCTCTGCCTTCTTAGCAGGTTTGGCCGCTGGTTTCTTCTCGGGCTTGGCAGGCTTCTCTTTGGGCGGTGCCGCCTCACCAAAATCAAGGTTGGGTTCAGGGGACAGGGAAATCAGGTCTGCCTCCCCGAGCGCCAAACTCTTCAAGATTTCCTTTACATCGCCCGCCATACCCCCATTAATCATCTTATCAGTGAACGAACGGGTGAGACGAACGCTTTCCGGATGCCTTAATATAACGAGGTTTGATCCACTCAGCAGATAACAGACAGCACTAACGGCCTCCATCAATATGGCGCGCCTCTCTGGATCCCCAAGGGCTGGGGCCTCTTCAACAGGCTGTCCGGCTTCTTTGGATCTCCAGACCTCGTTTCCGATGTTGTTGATCATGGGGACCTGAAGTTTATTATCCTCCTGGGTCAGGGCGGCCATCATAATCCGTTCCATAACTGAATAGCTGTACTCCAGGCCATAACCCAGCCCCCCAGTAGTAGGATCCACCAAGACCTTGTTGCTCTTCACCCCCAGGTTCCCCAGCAAAATGTTGAGCTGCTTCGCCAGGTTCACGTCAATGGGTGATGAAGCCACGATAGTATGGCCATAACCCAGGGCACTTGCCCCTACTCCCTTGTGGTTCCCTTCCACCACAGGTGCCAAGGAAAAATTTTTCCCCTCGCCCGACTCCGAGATCTTTTTAAGGACCTCTTCATCCTTCTGGTTATTGGCTGTTCCCCAAAGGACAAGTGGTACTTCAATGGCTCCTGCCACCTTCTTGGCTACCTCAACTGCCTCTTCCGCAGACCTGTCCATTCCGTTTGGATCAGTGCTCTTGAGTTGCAGGACAATTACGTCCGCCCCATATTCCTCAACACATTTCTTTGCCCAGGCTTCAGGCGAAGAAATCACGTCCTTAAACGGCTCAACTGCGGCGGCCGGCCATTCCTTAGAGGGATCGTAGTCCCAAACCTCCATTGCAATCTTTGGGGGATTGGGCATACTCCCCTCAAAGAGGTAAAAGGGGTAACAGTCCTCCCCCCCCAGCTCCACGGCAGCAGCCCCCGTTCCAATGCTAGTCTTCCCTATCTTTCCGGAATAGGGCTGTTTGGGAATCTGAAATGTCAATGTATTTACCTCCTTCCTGGATTTCTACCATATTTGTGAAATATATAACAAGGAAGGCCAAAAAATTACCTCTTATCACCACAAGAGGTAGGCCCGAAATAAAATAGATAAACCTCTACTTGTTGTCAAGAAATTTTTCTAGTAATTTAAAATACTTCTCATATAGAAAAAATATACAATATGTTGTATTAAGGTATTATGCTATATAATATATATTGAAGTCAAAAAAGTCTATCAAAAATCCCGTATGAGGCCCGGAGGGCCACGCTATCTTCCCCTATCTCAATGGTTGGCCTACCTCTAAGGTCAAATTCCTGAACCTCTGGATCCTCCGGAACTATTCCAACGAGTTCCATCCCATATCTGTTAACACTCTCCTCTATCACCCCCTTCTGCTCTTCACGTGCGCGATTAACGATGAGGAATCTACTGTCGATATTGAGTTTCAGTTCATTTACCAAATCGAAGATCCTGTTGGCCGCTTGGATACCCCTCCGGGTCGGGTCCGATACTACAATTAGGCTGTCAATATTATTGGTAGTTAGGCGGCTTATGTGCTCCATCCCGGCCTCATTATCAATGACAACATATTGGTAGTTATCGATGAGCCTATCTAAATATTGTGTCAACAGCGTATTTGCTGCACAGTAACATCCTGCGCCTTCGGGTCTTCCCATAACCACCAAATCAAATCCGCTCGCCTCAACAACCGCTTCCTGGAGCTTCATCTCCATGTAGACATCCTTGGTCATGCCGGTTGAAACCCCTCTTTTCATCTCCTCCCTGGCTTCACCCAAGGTCTCCCCCACCTCAAGCCCCAACACCTCATTAAGATTGGCATTTGGGTCTGCATCAACGGCCAGAACAGGCCTTTTTCCTTTTTCAACAAGATATTTGACGAGAAGACCTGCCATCGTCGTCTTCCCGGTCCCCCCCTTACCAGCCAAGGCAATTGAAACTGTCATTACACCTCTCCTCTGTGCATAAATTGAAGTTGAAATTTTGAAAAAATTTTTTTAGAATCCAATTATCTTACCAAATACTTTGAGTCTCTTTAAGTGCTTATTATGTCAAATAAAAAGGATCTGTGGGCCAGAGTAACAAGAGATCTAGAATCAAGCCTGTCCGCATCAGAATTCCATACCTGGTTCGCCAATACAACCCTCAAGAATCTAGACCGAGAAAAGGCCATAATCGAAGTCCCAAATAGGTTTGTAGCTGCGTGGCTACGCGATAATTACCTCATTAAGATCCAAGAATCCTTCAAGAGCAATCTTGAGATCACCCCCGAAATCCACTTTACCCATGAAGGCGAACAGGCAACAAGCTACCCACGGAAGTACACGCCGACCAAGAATTCAGGGGTTGGCACGACCCACAATCTCAATCCCCTCTTGACATTCAATAGATTCATCACAGGCAAAGGTAACCGTCTCGCATACTCCTCAGCCCTCAGTGTAGCAAGGCAATCTGCAGCTAATTATAATCCGTTGTATATATTTAGCGAGCTCAGTCTGGGTAAGACCCATCTCTTGAATGCAATAGGCAACGAGATCCTAAGCAACAATCGGGCCGCCAGTGTGAGGTATCTACCGGCAAATCTGTTCTCTTCAGATTTAACGAGCGCCCTAAGAGATGGAAGACTCAGAAACTTTAGGAGAGAATACAGAAATCTCGACTTATTGTTACTGGATGACATCCAGCTCTTGGCCGACTCTGAAATATCACAATTAGAGCTAATTTCCCTCTTTAACAGGTTTTATGAATCAAATAGGCAGATGGTTATTGCAGGATCTCACCCTGCGGCCCAGATCCAAAACCTTATTCCAAAGCTCACATCACGCCTAGAGTGGGGCCTCTTATGCGAGATCAGTATCCCTGAGCAAAAGACTAAGTCAAGAATTGTGAGGCAAAAGGCAAAGGACCTCAACTTAGACCTTCCAGAAGATGTGGTCTTTTTCCTGGCCAACAGGTCAAATAACCTAAAGACCCTCCATGAACTTCTCTCTGAGCTCCAAACCCGTTCCTCCCTTTATCAGGGTCAAATCGACATGTCTACAGTCAATTCACTCATAAGCAAAAGAGAGGCCCAGAAGGTAATACGGATAAATGATATACAAAAAGTAATAGCCACACAATTCAATATATCTGTAACTCAGCTCCTATCGGCTCAAAAGAAACGGAAATTTTCATACCCACGACAACTAGGGATGTATCTCTCTAGGCAGCTGACCGATCTCTCTCTCAAGGAGATAGGTGGTGCATTTGGCAAGAAGGACCATTCAACCGTAATTTACGCGATAAGACGTATCGAAAAATCTGTAAAGGAAGGAAAAACCGAGGTCCTAGACGATATGAACGAGCTCTTGAAGCTTATAGAAGGACAATTATAAGAGAAGTGAACTGAATTTTTATTTTAGAGGTATTAATATCTAAATATAGTGGATAATTCTTTGACAAATCCCATTATCTTGTGGTAGATTAACCTAATATTGAGTAAGGGAAGCCGATTATGTATCCAAAACTTGTCAATAACTTACCCCAAAGGAGATTAGCTATTAAACCTTCTTAAAACTTGTTAAAACTATAAAGGAAATTTGTTTTTAAATTCAATTGGTTATGTAGGTATCTAACAATTTGACAATGAAGTATATGATAAAAGAACTTTATATATATAGATTTATAATCACTCTGCACCAAACGCCAAGATCTTCTTATTTGGAGGACAAAAATGGAAACAAGGATTAATCGTGACGAGCTCCTTAGGTGTGTATCAAGGGTCCAGAGCATAATTGAAAAGAGGACTAACATGCCCATTCTGTCCACTGTCCTCTTGAATGCAAGCGGGTCTGATTTAATGATCTCCGCAACGGATCTTGAACTAGGGCTTCGACAAGTAATGTCCGCAGAGGTGATACAGGAAGGAAGTATGACCATATCTGGCAGGAAGCTCTTTGAGATTTTGAAGGAAAGCAGGGGGCCTACCTTCCACATCAAAGAAAAAGAGAACAACTGGGTCTTCATCACCGATTATGTAGCTCGCTTCGATCTGGCATGCCAGCCGGCCGACGAATTCCCTGCGTTTATAGAGCCCGAGGGTGTCAAAATGGTGCCCATAGATGGTGAGACCCTGAGTGATATGATCAACAAGACGATCTATGCCGTTACCATGGAAGAGACTGGGTTTAAGCTTTCAGGAATTCTTACGGAGAAGGTTAGGAAAGATGGTGCCCTGTTTTTTAGGATGGTATCGACTGATGGCCATAGGCTGAGTCTTGTCGACAAGCCTCTAGCGAGTCTGGAATCTCTGCAGCTGACAAAGGGGGTCATGGTCCCCAAAAAGGGTATGTCCGAGCTGAACAAACTTGCAGCCGAAGGGGGAGTTGTGGAGATAGGATTTGAAGAAAAGAACTGCGTTGCGAGGAAAGAAGGTGCTGTTATGGTTGTTCGCCTCCTTCAGACAAAGTTCCCTGACTACCATGCGGTAATTCCGGCGGGTGAAAAATCCAGAATTTCTGTTAACAGGGTCTTGTTGATGGAGGCTATGAGAAAGATGCTTATCTTAAGCAATGAGAGGTATAGAGCGGTAAAGATTGCCATTGAGAGTGGTAACATGGAGCTTGTCTCAACTAACCCTGATCTGGGTGAGGCCCAAGAGAGCATCAAGGTGGAATATAAGGGTGAACGTATGGAAATGGGATTTAACCCTAGGTATTTTGTAGATACCCTTCAGTCCATGGCAAGTGAGACTGTTGTATTGAGTTTTGTTGATAGCCTGAAGCCCTGCATGCTCCACGGAGAGGCTGACGAAGGTTTTTTGGGTCTTATTATGCCTATGAGGGTTTAAGGTATGGAAGAGGAGAAAATTACTTACGCTGCGTCTGATATAAAGGTACTAGAGGGTTTGGCGGCAGTCCGAAAAAGGCCTGCGATGTATATTGGTAATACTGGCACAGAAGGCCTCCACCATCTGGTGTACGAGGTCGTTGACAATAGTATAGATGAGGCCTTAGCAGGGTACTGTGACCGTATAGAGGTACAGGTCTTAAGCGATAATAGCGTAGTGGTTAGTGATAACGGGCGTGGGATCCCCGTTGATTTTCACGAGTCGGAGAACATGCCTGCCCTGGAAGTTGTGATGACCAAGCTGCATGCCGGGGGTAAGTTTGACAATAAGACCTATAAGGTGTCAGGCGGCCTTCATGGAGTTGGGGTTTCAGTGGTAAATGCCCTTTCGGAATACCTTGAGGTGGAGGTTTATAGGAATGGCAAGATCTATTTTCAGCGTTACGTCAGGGGGCATACAGATTCGGAACTAGAGATAAGAGGAGAGTCCAAAAAAAGGGGAACCAAGGTCCATTTCATGCCCGATCGAGAGATATTCGAAACAATAAACTTCGATTTCGAGACCCTTTCGAGGAGGATGCGCGAGCTTTCCTTTCTGACAAGTGGGGTCCGAATAGAGATATCGGATGAGCAAAGCGGGAGAAAGAAGGATTTTGTATATGAAGGAGGAATACGATCATTTGTTGGGTTTCTAAACAAGAACAGGGAGGTCCTCCACGATAAGCCGATCTATATATCCGGTGAGAAGGCCGGGGTAGTTACCGAGATATCGGTCCAGTACAACACCTCTTATAAAGAGACCATCTTCTCCTTTGCAAATAACATAAATACCCGGGAAGGGGGAAGCCACCTTAGTGGCTTCAAGGCTGCGCTTACCAGGAGCATCAACCAGTATTTACAGAATTCACCCTTATACAAGAATTTTAAGGAAAAGCTGACTGGAGAAGATGTCAGGGAGGGGCTGACAGCGGTTATCAGTGTTAAATTGCCCTCCCCTCAGTTCGAAGGCCAGACCAAGGCAAAACTGGGAAACAGCGAGATAAGAGGCCTCGTAGAGAACCAGGTCAATGAGGGGTTAAGCAGCTTCTTCGAGGAGAACCCCGATGTTATAAAGGCGATTCTCTCAAAGGTAATTGAGGCTGCCAGGGCCAGGGAGGCTGCAAGGAAGGCAAAAGAACTGGCAAGGAGAAAGGGGGTACTGGCGACGCACTCTCTGCCCGGGAAGCTTGCCGACTGTCAGGAACGGGACCCAAGCAGGAGCGAGATATTTATTGTGGAGGGAGACTCGGCAGGCGGATCTGCAAAGCAGGGGAGAGACCGAAGATTCCAGGCTATCCTCCCAATCAAGGGGAAGATTCTGAATGTCGAGAAGGCCCGTTTCGACAAGATGATATCGAGTGATGAGATCAGGACCATGATTACGGCCCTGGGTACGGGTATTGGCGAAAATGACTATAATATCGATAAGATTCGGTACCACAAAGTAATTATAATGACAGACGCAGATGTAGACGGATCGCACATCCGCACGCTCTTGTTGACGTTTTTTTTCAGACAAATGCCTGAGCTTGTGGAGAGGGGCTACCTTTATGTCGCCCAGCCACCCCTTTATCGTGTGGGTGAAGGGAAAAGGGAGTTCTTTCTCAAGGATCAAGAAAGTTTTGATAAATTGATATTAAAAAGGATTTCCGAGAACGAAAAGGTCTTGTTTGAGGGGGGTGAGGAGGTTTCTGGGAAGAGGCTCGAGAATATGCTCAATGGTCTGATCAAGTTCTATGGCAGTTTGGATAGCCTTTCCAGGAGGGGTTACAGCCGTCGATTCCTAGAGTTTCTGGTATCCAACGGGGTTACGGATAGGAGTGCCTTCAAGGACAGGGAGTTTGTAGAAAGGTTCGTGCAGCAACTTCGAGAGAACGATTTTGAGGTTGAGGAAAATTTCGGGGAGGGGAACGGCTATTACGAGTTTACTGTGACAGAGACACAGAACGGGGGCAAGAGGTTCTCGGTAAACTGGGGCTTTTTGTCTTGTCCTGAACTAAAACAACTCCTAAAGATTTCTAGAGAATTTAAGAACCTCAAGAATGGTAGCCATAATCCTGAACAGCTCCTCAAAGAACTCCTGGAAAAGGGCAAAAAGGGTCTTACGGTCCAGAGATATAAAGGCCTTGGTGAAATGAATCCGGTTCAGCTCTGGTCAACAACCATGGACCCCCAGAAGAGGACACTGGTGAAGATAAAAATAGAGGATTGGGTGGAGGCGGACGAGACGTTTACGATCCTCATGGGAGATAGGGTTGAAGCCAGGCGGGAGTTTATCCAAGAAAATGCCTTGGAGGTCACTGAACTGGACATCTGATTTCGTAAATCAACAATGGGAACTGGGCCTACACGGAAGGTATGGGTAAGCCTTTGTGTGGAGGGCTTAAGAAGGTTTGTGGGTGACGGAAATGGTTACGGATCTTAGATACGACGCAGTGAATATCGAAGATGAGATGAGGAGGTCTTATCTTGAGTATTCCATGAGTGTTATTGTGGGTAGGGCCTTGCCTGATGCGAGGGACGGTCTCAAGCCGGTACACAGGCGGATCCTGTATGCCATGCACGACATGAAAAACTACTTTAACCGGCCGTACAAGAAGTCAGCAAGAGTGGTTGGAGATGTGATCGGTAAGTACCACCCCCACGGAGATGCAGCCGTCTATGATACGATCGTGAGGATGGCCCAAGACTTCTCCATGAGATATCCTACCATAGACGGTCAGGGAAATTTCGGGTCTGTTGACGGCGACCCACCGGCTGCCATGCGTTATACAGAAGTCAGGATGACAAGGCTTGCCCAGGAATTCCTCTCTGATATCGACAAGGAAACCGTGGATTTCGTGCCCAATTACGACGATTCGCTCTTAGAGCCGGTCGTCCTGCCTACCGCCATACCGAACCTGCTGGTGAATGGTTCTTCAGGCATCGCAGTGGGCATGGCCACCAATATCCCCCCACATAATCTTTCGGAGGTCAGTGAGGGCATTATCAGGCTTATTGATGATCCTGAAATGGATACCGAGGGACTTATGGCGGTGCTGCCCGGCCCAGACTTCCCAACCGGTGGATTCATCCTGGGCAATAGGGGCATCACAGAGGCCTACAAAACTGGCCGAGGGATTATAAAGATGAGGGCCAGGGCCTATGTCGAGAAGGCTGGGCAGAACAAGGAAAGGATCATCGTCTCTGAGATCCCCTATCTGGTAAACAAGGCCAGGCTGCTTGAAAAGATAGGGGAGCTGGTTAAAGAGAAGAAGATCGATGGGATATCCGATATCAGGGACGAATCTGACAGGGACGGGATGCGAGTAGTAATAGATATCAGGCGCGATGCCATCGCACCGGTGATCCTCAACCGGTTATATAAGTTTTCCCAGATGGAGACCTCGCTCGGGATAATACTCTTGGCCATAGTTGATGGAAGACCCGAGGTCCTGACTCTCAAAGCGGTCCTCGAACATTTCATAAGGCATCGGCGCGAGATTGTAGTCCGCAGGACGGCCCATGACCTCAGGAAGGCAGAGGAACGGGCACATGTGCTGGAAGGATTAAAGAAGGCCCTCGACTTCCTGGACGATATTATTGAGCTGATCAGGTCTTCTTCTGACCCCGGTGAGGCAAAGGGGAGATTGACCTCTGAATTTGAATTTTCCGAGGTCCAGGCCCAGGCAATCTTGGATATGAGGCTGCAGAGGCTGACCGGCCTTGAAAGGGAAAAGATTACCGCAGAATACCAGGATTTGATCAAGAATATCGCCCGGTTCAAGGAGATCTTGAAAAACCCGGCAATGGTCTTTCAGATCATAAGGGACGAGATGAAGGAGATCCGCGAGAGGCATGGAGACGAGCGCCGGACCGAGATCCTGGAAGACATGGTGGACTTAGATACCGAGGACTTGATAGTAGAGGAGGACATGGTGGTAACGGTCAGCCACCAGGGGTACATCAAGAGGCACCCCATCAGCCTCTATAGGGCCCAGCGCAGGGGCGGAAAAGGGATGACTGGCGTTCGTCCCAAGAACGAAGACTTTGTTGAGCTCCTTTTTGTGGCCTCCTCGCACGATTACCTCCTGTTTTTTACAAACAAAGGAAGGGTATATTGGAAAAAGGTTCATGAGGTCCCTGAGGCCGGTAGGATGTCACGGGGAAAGGCTATCGTGAACCTTCTGGATCTAAAAAAGGGGGAATGCGTCGCTACCACGCTCTCGCTGAGGGATTTTGAGGAAGGAGAGTATGTGGTCATGGCCACCAAGAATGGTCTGGTGAAGAAGACCGAACTGGCGTCGTATAGCAATCCCAGGTCCACAGGGATAGTTGCCTTGAAGATCAGGGATGAAGACGAGCTGATAAGCGTCCGTGTGACAAGCGGCGAGCAAGATATCTTTATCAGCACCCGCCTAGGGAAGTCGATTCGATTTCCCCAGGAAGACCTGAGAAGTATGGGTAGGGTGGCAGCGGGAAATATCGGCATAAGGCTGGAACCAGGGGATGAAGTAGTGGGTATGGAGACCCTGGATGAAGGTGCAACGATCTTGACGGTCACGGAGAACGGATACGGCAAGAGGACGAGGACGGATGAATACCGGAGGCAGTCGAGGGGGGGCAAGGGAATATTGACCATTAAGGCCAGCGAGAGAAACGGCCCTGTTGTCTATTCATATCAGGTGAGTGATCAGGATCAATTGATGATTATTACCGGTCACGGGAAAATCATACGATTGCGTGCGGCTGACATATCGGTCATTGGACGGAATACCCAAGGGGTAAAACTCATTGACCTTGGGGAG
>CAYVMN010000002.1:0-55843 GCA_964452575.1 uncultured Desulfobacteraceae bacterium
CGGCCTGCCCTGGCGCGACTTATTGGCTTCGAAGCTGGCAATCGGGTCTTTTGTTGATATGCGATCCGTCGTTGCTCCCCGGGGAAACCAGATCTGGGCCAGGGATTTTGGATAGCGGATTGCACCTGTTCTTCCTTTGAGTTTTTACTATATAATTCTTTTTATTATTAAATCAATCCCTTTTTGTCCCTTGGGTCTGGAACCTTGCCTCTGTCATGTTTCTTTTCAATCCGTTTCTGCTTGAACATCAACGGGGGGTCGAAATCGTTTGACATTCTATGTGCCTGTGCTAAAAATAATAGCGTGCCCCCGTAGCTCAGGTGGATAGAGCACCAGATTCCTAATCTGGGTGCCGCGTGTTCGAGTCACGCCGGGGGTACCACTTCAGGCATCAGGAGGTGCAGGCCGAGTCTATCCCCCAGGGATCTGGCTTACTGCCGCTCCGGGCAATCTGCGAAAGGGGGAATGAAATTTAAGATTGACCTAATTTATTTTATTGGTTATAAAAATAGTTTGTATGTTACAAGGAGTAAGAGCCTATGTATGCAGTCATTAAGACAGGCGGCAAACAGTATCAGGTGTCCCCGGGCGATGAAATAAGGATCGAAAGACTGCCGGGTGAGGCAGGGGATCGTGTGGAATTTGATAAGGTCATGCTCACCTCTGATGGCGAAGATGTTAAGATCGGTAGGCCTTACCTGGATAATTCGAAGGTTAGCGGACGTATCGCTCGACAGGGAAAGAATAGAAAGATCGTGGTCTTCAAGTACAAGAAAAGAAAGGGCTATCGAAGAAAGAAGGGGCACAGGCAGCAGTTTACGCTGGTCAGAATCGAAAATATAGAGGCTCAGACCCAATACCCCACGTATGAGAGGCAAGTACCATGGCACATAAGAAGGCTGGTGGAAGTTCACGCAATGGAAGAGACAGTGCCGGTCAGAGATATGGAGTAAAAAGATTCTCCGGCCAGAAGGTGTTGGCGGGAAACATCCTAGTCCGGCAAGCGGGGACCAAGATACATCCAGGCAACAACGTAGGTCTTGGTAAGGATTACACCATCTTTGCCAAGATCGACGGAATCGTTGCCTTTGAGCGTCTTGGTAAGGCCCGAAAAAAGGTGAGCGTATACGCCACTTAGACAACATTGCCCTTCCCTTGAAACCCAAGATGGCCTTTTTGGATGAAACTGTAATTACGGTAAGATCGGGGGACGGAGGGAGGGGCTGCGTCAGTTTCAGGAGAGAAAAATTCTTACCCAAAGGAGGACCGGACGGGGGTGACGGCGGAAATGGCGGCAGCATCATCGTAAGGGCAACCAGGAGGCTTCATACCCTAACCCACTATCGTTCACGCAAACACTTTAGGGCCCAGAATGGCAGACCCGGGAGGAGGAAAAACCAGTCTGGGAAAGACGGTGAAGATCTAATTATTCAAGTTCCCTTAGGCACCACTGTAGAAGATCCTGATACAGACGAGGTCATTGCTGACTTAGTCGACCACAAGCAAGAAGTGATTCTTGCCCTAGGGGGAAAAGGGGGCAAAGGGAATCAGCATTTTGCCTCCCCCACAAATAGGGCGCCTCGAATCGCCCAAGCAGGCATTTCCGGTAAGGGGAGGAGGGTAAGGCTTTCCCTAAGGTTCTTGGCCGATGTGGGCCTTATCGGGCTCCCCAATGCCGGAAAATCGACACTTCTTTCCCGTCTCACCATGGCCCGTCCTAGGGTTGATACCTATCCCTTTACGACCTTGCATCCCAACCTTGGCATCCTGGCCTCCGACGATGGAAGGAGTCTGGTAGTTGCTGACATACCTGGCCTGATTGAAGGGGCGAGTAAGGGCCGTGGCCTGGGTCATCGCTTCTTGAAACATGTTGAGCGGACTACCCTCCTGCTGCATATCTTGGACATCACCTACCCTGTTGATGAGGACATCCTTGAGGACTTTCACGTCATAAGAGACGAAATGACGGCCTACAGGCCATCACTGGCCCGAAAGCCCCAGATGGTGGTAATGAATAAGATGGATCTCTATGGTCCGGGACACAGGGACCTGGGGGAGCTGGGGGAGGCACTTAAGTGGTTGGGCCTAGACTACCTGCCCATCTCGGCACTCACTGGCAAGGGCATCGAAGAATTAAAAGTGATGATCTTGAAAAAATGTGAGCAACAGGGTTGCCAGGGCTCAAAGGCATGGGGCGAGAATTGAAGAAGGTGTTGAGGAAAGAAATCCTTAGATCAATAAAAAGGGTTGTGGTCAAGGTGGGAAGCGGTGTCCTGACAGGCCCAGAGGGCCTAAATATTGTCGTCATCGATCAACTAACAACGGACATCTGCGCCCTCAGGAAAAGAGGTATTGAGGCCATTCTGGTATCATCAGGGGCCATTGCAGCCGGCCTGAGGAAGATTGGTATCACAAAGAGACCCCAGTCGCTATCACAGCAGCAGGCCATGGCAGCCATTGGGCAGGGCAGCCTTATTATGGCATATGAAGAGGCCTTCGGCCGTCACGGATACAAGGTCGCCCAGATATTGCTGACCCGGGATGATCTTACCCATAGAGGCCGCTACCTGAACGCCCGAAATACCCTCTTTACACTCCTCACTTGGAACATCATCCCCGTCATAAACGAAAATGACACCGTGGCGGTCGATGAGATAAAATTCGGTGATAACGATAACCTCAGCGCCATGGTGACCAACCTGACCGAATCACAGCTCTTGGTGAATCTCACCAATATTGATGGGCTCTATAATAAGGACCCCAGGGTCCACGCTGATGCCAGGCTCATTGATGTGGTGGAGAAGGTGGATCGAAGGCTGAAAAGACTTGCAAGCTCCATTCCCGGATTTCTGGGGACAGGGGGCATGGCAAGCAAGGTCATGGCAGCCCAGAAGGTGGCCCTCCGGGGCGTACCCACCATAATCGCAAATGGCCAAGAACCCGGGATCCTGGTTCGGATATTTTCGGGTAAAAAGGAGGGCACCCTGTTTCTTCCCCGGAAGGTGCCCATTTGCAGCCGAAAGCACTGGATAGCCTTCACCAAATCACCCAGAGGAAAGCTCATCATTGACCGCGGGGCAGAAAAGGCCATCTTGGACCAGGGCAAAAGCTTACTCCCGTCAGGCATCTTGGAAGTAGAGGGTAGATTTAGCCTTGGCAATTCGGTCCTGTTGATAAATGAGGCAGGCGAAGAGATCGCTGTGGGTATGGTCAATTACGATTCAAGTGATGTCAAGAAGATCGTGGGCGCCAAGAGCACGGAGATACAGTTGAGGCTGGGCTTCAAACATGATGATGAAGTCATACACCGGGACAATCTCGTCCTGACCGAACAGATGGAGGAGGGATAGGAGATATGTCTCTTACAGATAGGATTGAGGTCATGGCGAAAGGTGCAAGAGAGGCCTCCAGGGAGTTGAGAAGGCTTCAAAGGCCCCAGAAGGACGCTGCCCTCGAGCTGATGGCGAAGAGACTGGCCGAGAGACAGGAAGAGATAATAAGAGAGAATGAAAGGGACCTCTCCGGGGCAAGGGATGCAGGCCTATCTCCTGCCATGACCGATCGCCTTAGACTGGATGAGAAGGTGATTAGAGAAATGGTAGAAGGCCTCAGGGAAGTTGCCAGTTTGCCGGATCCGGTAGGACAGGTGACCAGCATGTGGAAAAGGCCAAATGGTCTCCTTGTCGGACGGGTCAGGGTACCCCTTGGTGTTATTGGATTTATTTATGAGTCGCGCCCAAATGTTACGATCGATGCGGCAGGTCTATGCCTTAAGTCTGGTAATGCCGTGATCCTTAAAGGCGGATCTGAGGCGATCCATTCCAATATCCTGCTCGGTGATATTCTAAGGGATTCCCTGAAGGAGGAGGGCCTGTCCCCAGGGGCCATCCAGGTGGTGCCAACCACCGACAGGGAGGCGGTAAAGATCCTGATAGGCCTGGATGAATATGTGGACGTCATTATACCCAGAGGCGGGGAGGGCCTGATACGTTTTGTTACCACCCATTCGCGAATTCCCGTATTGAGGCATTACAAAGGGGTATGCCATATATATGTGGATGAATTCGCGGATCTTGAAATGGCAGAAGATATATGTTTCAATGCTAAGGTCCAAAGGCCAGGGGTCTGCAATGCCATGGAGACGTTGCTGGTACACCAGGGAGTGAGCCGGGATTTCCTCCCCCCCCTCTCCAGAAGGCTTCAGGATGCCGGGGTCGAGATAAGGGGGTGCCCAGGGACATTGCAATGGGTGCCGGGCGCAAGACCGGCCGCAGAATCAGACTGGCCTGCCGAATTCCTGGACCTTATCTTGGCAGTAAAGATCGTCCGGGATATGGATGAGGCCCTTGACCATATCGAAACATACGGCTCAAGGCATACCGAGGCCATCATTACTAATGACTATAACCGGGCCAACCGCTTCCTTGGGGAGGTGGATTCCTCGGTGGTCCTGGTCAATGCCTCCACCCGGTTCAATGATGGAAACCAGTTGGGGCTTGGTGCGGAAATAGGGATCAACACCTCAAAGCTCCATGCCTTTGGCCCCATGGGCCTCGAGGAGTTGACAACCACAAAGTTCATTGTCTACGGACAGGGACAGACTAGGGGCTAGGGGGCTCTATTGAGGCTTGGGATCTTGGGTGGGACCTTTGACCCGATTCATCTAGGCCATCTGCGCGCGGCAGAGGAAATAGGCCAGGATCTCAACCTTAAAAAGGTGTATCTGATCCCGTCTGCATCCCCGCCCCATAGGATCCTGGGACCGATTGCCTCGTTCCATCACAGGTTCAAAATGGCGCAGATGGCGGTGGGAGACTCCAGCCTCCTTGAGGCCCTTGATATGGAGAACAGACGCCCGGGCCTCTCCTATTCAATTGAGACACTGAGAGAATTCCGCACTCTCTTCAGCCCAAAGGCTGAAATCTTTTTCATCCTGGGCACAGACGCGTTTCTTGAAATCAAGGCATGGAAAGACTACCGGAGCCTTTTCGATTATGCCCACTTTGTGATAATTCAAAGGGCCGGGTTTCAGCCAGAAGGCCTGGAGGCCCTCCTCCAAGATCTGGGCGTGGATGCCAGAAAAAGCAATCAATCTCATATCTGTATCGTGCCTTCAGGCAATCAGATCATGCTAATGGAGCCTACCCTTATGGACATATCTTCCACCCGAATAAGGGAAACGGTCGCCGAGGGAAGATCCATCCGCTTCCTGGTGCCGGAATCGGTGAGGGTTTACATCATGAGTAACAGACTCTACGCGGATTATGCAAGCCCTTGAGAAGGCAAGATTGTGCCTAAAGCTAATCTTGGAGAGGAAGGCCATCGATCCGCTCCTGCTGGAGGTAGAAAAGCTAACCTCCATAACAAATTACTTTGTCATTGCCAGCGGAAACTCGTCCAGGCAGGTGCAGGCCATTTCGGGCCATTTGCAGGAGGGGATGCGGGATGCCGGCTTCAGGGCCTATGGCGTAGAAGGAGGACAGCAAGGGCACTGGATTTTGTTGGATTACGGGGACGTTGTAATCCACATCTTTTATAAATCTGTTAGGGAATTCTATGACCTGGAAGGCCTTTGGATTGAGGCACCCAGGATCAGCATTGAGGACCCTTAGAGACTGGGGGCTTAGACCATGATACCAAGAAGCACCTTTCAAATAAGGACCTTTCTTCTGGCACTTGTACTCTTTTTCTTGTTTTGCCCATCTAATCTTCTTACCACCCATGCCCTTGCCCTCTCAATTGAGGACGAAAAGGCGATGGGGCAAAAGCTCCTGGCCCAGGTACAGGCCCAGTTTGAACTACTAGATGATCCCTTTGCCGATCAATACATAAACAGCCTGGGCCAATATCTTACCTTACCGGTAGAGACAAAATTTTTCCCCTTTCACTTCTATATCATCAAGGCGAACAACCTTAACGCCTTTGCCGGCCCGGGGGGGCACATCTTCATCTTTTCGGGTCTTATAGATGTGGTGGACACAGTGGATGAACTCGCAGCGGTAATCTGCCATGAAATTGGCCATGTCTCTGCAAGGCACCTCGCAAACCGCTTAGAACAGGCCAAGAAGATCGGACTTGCCACACTGGCTGGGGCACTGGCGGCAATCCTCATCGGTGGTGAGGCCGCCGGCGCCCTTGTGACAGGATCCATGGCCGCAGGAATGCAGGCCCAACTCCACTATAGCCGGGAGGATGAGCGCCAGGCCGATCAATTGGGTTTCGAGTATATGAAGCCGGCAGGGTTTGCGCCTGGCGCAATGATAGATTCACTTAAGAAGATCGAAAGGGGGAGCTGGTTTGGCACGGACAAGGTCCCTGCCTATCTCCTTACCCACCCCACTGGCCCGGAAAGAATGGCCAACCTCGATGCCATGCTGAGCGGTTACAAACCAGGGCCTCTGAAGGATGAAGTGAAGCAATTTAGGAGTCTTTTTCCCGTGTTCAAGGCCATTGTAGCGGCCAGATGCCTTGCCCCTGAAGATGCGGAGAGGATGTTTCGAAGACAATTGGAAAAGGCCCCGGATTCCCCCTTGCCCCATTTTGGTCTGGGAATCGTTTACATAAGGGACTCAGAATATGGAAAGGCAATCCAGGAGCTAGAAAAATCACTGAAGGATAAGCCCGATTTTATCCCTATTTTGAGAACCCTTGGAGAGGCCTACCAGATGAAGGGGCAGGACAAAGAGGCCTTGGCAGTCCTTCAAAAGGCCCTGAAACTCGATGAGGAGGACAAGGCCACCCAATATTTGCTTGGGATCTCTTACGAAAACCTGGGGCAGTACAGGGAGGCCATACGCCTTTTCGAGAGATTGGCAGCACTTGCCCCTGTGAAAGACGATGTCTATTATCACTTAGGTCTTTCCTACGGAAGGGAGAACAGATTGGGACGTGCCCACTACTATTTTGGCCTCTATTTCAAAAAACTGGGGGAGTTACAGAAGGCCAGGTTTCACTTCCAAAAGGCAATGGAGTCATCGGGCAACGACGCAGCCCTCAGAAGAAAGATTCAAGAGGAGATAAAAGGGCTTGGGAGTATGTAGGGGAATTACTTAAGATGTCTCTTTGCCTCTTGGTTCCCCAACCGGGCCGCCATCTCAAAGTCGGCGGTTGCCTCGGGTTTTTCCCCATTGGCCATGTGGCCCGATGCCCGGTTGTAGTACAGGTCGGGGTCATTGGGGTTTATCTCGAGGGCCTTTGTATAGTCCTCTAGGGCAAAGGCATTACTTCCACGAACCCGCCGAGGCTGGCCCCAAAGGAGGTCTTTTCTCCCCCATACATGGTATGCCATTCCTCCAACGCATAGAACCTACAAAGACCAAATAGATAGTAGATGCCCAAGGTCAACATGGGAAGGATAACGAGGTGTATGAGGTAGAATAAGAAAAGTGATCCCCCCCTCCCGGTAAAGCGACTCGGGGAACTCGCAACAATGGTGTTCTCAGCCTTCCAGCTAAGGAGCCGGCATATGGCCCAGGGACCATAGAACCCGAGGGTAATTATGGTCAAGAAACCATTTATCAGGAGAAGTACCAGCAATTGGCCCCCAGTCCCTGAGAAGGTGACCGCTTTGCCGTTGATCATGGTATGAGAGGCCTTTAGTCGAAAGAGCCGCACGCAGGCCCATGGGGCTAGACACCCATGGTGAAGGCACCCAACAAAAGGAGGTGAATGAATACGGTCGGAAAATACTCCCCCCCACTCCGCTGAATTCACCCTTTCCTTTGGGCATCATCCGCTCCCGTGCCTCGGCATAATCCCTGCTGCCTGAACCCCCTATTCCTGGACCAAACTTGGAATACCTTAGACCCGTGGCTTCCTTTGCGTTGAAAGGAACTCAATTACCTTCATGTCTGGGGGAGGAAAGGAAAAACTTGTAAGATCATTCGGATCTACCCATCGAATCTCCTGGCATTGCAGTGCCCTTGCCTCACCCCCAAGGCTGGTACAGTTGAAGACATGGAGTGAGATTACCTTGGTGGGGTACTCATGATCTACCCTCAAAAGGACCTCCTCTGCCCTAACCTTAAGGCCAAGCTCCTCTTCCATCTCCCTCTCGAGACAATCTTGAAGACCTTCATCCCCTTCTGTCTTGCCCCCAGGAAATTCCCAAAACCCTTCAAGGTGGCTTCCCTTGGGCCGTCTCGCGATCAGGACCCTCCCCTTATCCCAGACCAGCCCAGCGGTAACATGAAAATGGGGCTTCCTATTCTGTTCTCTCACCTTCAACCCCTTTGAACCTAAGCCTCAGATATGCCTCCGATGCCTCCTCGTTGTCGGGCGCCAGCTCTAGGATTTTCTTAAATGTATTCAAGGCTGCTTCCCGCTGGTTGCGCTTCTCTTGGAGCCTTGCCAGATTGAGCAACAGGTCAATGTCCTTTGGCCTGAGTTCGTGCATCTTCTCCAGCTGCTTGACCGCTAGGTCCTCTTTCCCTGTCCTCAGGTAGGCGACCGTAAGATACTCCCTAAGGGCTACCTGCTTGGGGTTGGCCTGGACCCCTTTTTCCATAATCGATATCATCTTTTCATATTCTCCACGATCCCTTAGGTACTCGAACATATAATCGTAGAGCTCGAGCTCCCTTGGCTTCAGTTCAACAAGGACCTCCGCCTGCCTGAATGCCATCTCGGAATTCTTTTGCCTTACGTATATATCAAACAGGATCTCCCTGACCGCCGCGTCCTTTGGGTGGAATTTGATATACCTTATCAGATAAGGCAAAGATTCATTTAAGGCCCCATCCTCATATTCGAGTACGCCCATGTTGAATATGATCGTTTCGTTATCAGGGGCCAGAAGGAGGATCTTTTTGTAGATCTCCTTCAGTTTCTTCTTGTTGCCACTCTTCTCAGATACCTTGGCCATCAACATAAGGGCCTCAAGGGAACCCGGCCTCTCCTTCAAAACCTCAGCCAGGTATCTTTCCGCCTCCCCGGTGCTCCCTTTGGCTATCAAATTCCTGGCCAGTTTCATGCGGCCTTCCAAATCCTCTGGTCTCAGTGCCACCGCTTTCTTCAGATATGCCTCTGCCTTTTCCCTCTGACCGGTTTTCTCGTATAGATACGAGAGATTGTAATAGATATTTGCATCTTTTTTATCCATTCCTACAGAGGCCAGATAATTGGAAATGGCCTTGTCCAACTGGCCTGTCTTTGTATAGAGGTATCCCAGCCGTTCGTAAATTGGCAGTCTATCGTTTTCATTAACTTTCTTGACCAGTGCCTCGTATTCCTTTTCGGCCTCCTCCAGTTTTCGTTCCTTCTCCAGGAACTCGGCCAGCCTGAGTCTCAGCTCCAGATTCGACGGTTCCAGCATAACAAGCCTCTTTAGGACCGAAGCCATATTGTTCTTTGCCTTGGTGGCGGTGTAGATCTCCAGGAGTTCGGTGAGCATATTTTTGTCTGGTCTTTTCTGGGCCATTTTTTCAAGCATCTCTGTCGCCTCTTTCAGGCGACCGAGGGATTTGTATTCATCAAGGAGCATCCTTTCAAGTTCCCTGTTGCCTGGAAAAATCTCAAGTGCGCGCCTAAGGACGGCTATCCTCTGCTCCTTGTTGATGGTCCTGTTGGCCTTGTCCAGCCAGTCCTCTGCCCTGGGACTCACCTCCCAGATCATATACCCTAGATCATCATTATGATATTTTACCTCAATCCGAAATCTATAGTGATCAAATATATTTTTGTTTAGCAGGAGGGTCGAAATAGCCATTTCTTTATATCTGAGGGCGTTCACGTCCAGGTGCTCTGCAACCAAACGGAAAACAAAATTAAATAGGAGGCTGGTTGAGATATTTAGGATCTTGATTTTGCGAACACCCAGATCAAGAAAGATGCCTACCGACATCTTTTGGATCTTGACCCTGTCCGTAGGATTAAGGTTGAGTGTCTCCCCTGAGAAGACCTCATGGGACTTGCCATTTACAGAGATAAGGATATAATTGAACTGGTGGGAGGGGATGACTTTAATATGGGGCAAGAGATACCATCCAGCCGCCAGAATAACGAGCACCAGAATGATTGTCACCCACAAGGCCGGCCTTCGGTATGATGGTTTTTTCCTTCTCCTTGTCAGCAAACGACGACACTCGGATGATTAGCGATTGATGATTCGAGAATCAAAACGCTTTTATTGGGTTATACCCTTCGCTTGGCAAGTTGTTTGTTGAAAAATGCCTTGTCTTTGCCCCTTTCACGGAACCTGCCTTCCCAGATTAGGAGGACCGGGCTTGCCACAAAGATGGAGGAATACGTCCCCACGATGATGCCCACCATCATTGCAAAGGCAAAATCGTGGATTACTCCACCGCCCAGGATAAAAAGGGCCACTATTACGATCAATGTGGTTGAGGAAGTTAAGATAGTGCGGCTGAGGGTCTCATTGATACTGGCGTTCATGGTCTCTTCAAATGGTCGCTTCCTATAGCGCCTCACATTTTCTCGAATCCTGTCAAAGACGATAATGGTATCGTTCAACGAATATCCGACGATGGTAAGGAAGGCGGCAATGATGGATAGGGATATCTCTCTATCAGTCAGTGCAAAGGCCCCGACCGTGATGATGACATCATGTATAAGCGCAATGATTGCGCCAAGGGCATATTTCAATTTCAAGAAAAAACAGAGCCCAAGGGTCACAAGCAGGGCAATGATTATGAGCCAGGTGACGCCTGCGCCAAAACTGGAGGAGATATAGACTACCACCGCAAGTGATAAGGCCATTACAATACTCATGAACCACTTGAGCTCAAACCGGCCGGAGATATAAATGGCAATAAAGAGGATTGCATAAAAAATCGCAAACAGGGCCTTCTGTCTCAAGTCCTTCCCCACCTTAGGCCCGACCATCTCCACCCTTCTTATTTCAACGCCACTTCCAAATTGAGAGACCAGGGCCTTCTCAATCTTTCCGCTCAGACCAGTCGGTTCGATATCCGTCTTCCTTAGCCTGATCAGGTATTCATATTCGCCTCTCCCTCCAAATTCCTGGACGATGCTGTCCTCAAGCTGAATCGACGCCAAGGCGCCCTTGATATCGGATGGGCCCCGTTTTTGCGGCAGTTTGACCTGCACGAGGACGCCACCGGAAAAATCAACGCCATAATTTGGGCCGCCCCTCCATATAAGGAGGAAAATGGTTACTATGATCATCAATGCGGAGAATGCAAATGCAATTTTCCGCCTTCCAATAAAATCAAAATTTGTTCCAGGTCTTATAAATTCCATCTTATGGCTCCAAATCAGTAGGCAACGACCGGTAAGCAGTAACCAGTCACAAAGCCAACATCAAATCATAGGAATCAGTTAGCATCTTTGACTTCGGACTTCGGACCTCGGACTTCGGACTTCCGACTTCGGACCTCGGACTTCGGACACGTCATATACTCAGCTTTCTTAGTCTCCGTTTTATGTAAAAGTAGTCGAAGATAATCCTTGTAACAAAGATGGCCGTGAATAGACTGGCTACAATTCCGATGCTAAGGGTCACTGCAAAACCCCTGACAGGACCGGTTCCGAACTGAAATAACACAAGGGCAGCAATCAGGGTGGTTATGTTGGCATCAAGGATCGTTACCAGGGCCTTTCCATATCCCGCATCGATAGAGGTCCTGGCAGGCTTTCCCAATCTTAGCTCCTCCCGGATGCGCTCAAAGATCAAGACGTTTGCGTCAACAGACATCCCGATCGTGAGGATGATCCCTGCAATCCCAGGAAGGGTCAATGTGGCCCTGAAAAATGCGAGCCCTGCCATGATAAAAAGGATATTCAGCAACAGGGCGAAATCAGCAATGACACCCGAGAGCTTATAATAGACCGCCATAAAAAGAACGACCAAGATGCCTCCAATGAGGGCGGAAATGAAGCCCTTATCGATCGAATCCTTTCCAAGCGATGGACCTACGGTCCGCTCTTCTATTATCTTGACCGGCGCAGGAAGGGCTCCTGCCCTGAGGACTATCGCCAGGTCCTTGGCCTCATCCATTGTGTAGCGCCCAGTGATCTGTGCCCTCCCTCCCGAGATCTTATCCTGTATCACAGGGGCCGAATTCACCTTGTTATCCAGGACAATGGCGAGTCTCTTCTTGATGTTCTGTCCCGTTATGTGCTCAAAGATTCTTGCACCCCTGGCGTCAAATGAGAGGGATACATAAGGTTCGTTATACCGTTGATCGATCTGGACCCTGGCATCAGTGAGATATTCTCCCGTGAGAACCGTCCTCTTCTTTAGGAGGTAGGGAACCTTCCTTTGCTGGCCGGTCTTCGGATCTATGGCAATCTGGTACAAAATTTCATCTCCAGGGGGAAGATTTCCCTTCAGGGCCTCTTCAATGCTATGCTCGTCATCAACCAGCTTGAATTCCAAGAGTGCGGTCTTGCCTATGAGGGCAATGGCCCTCCTGGGGTCCTTCACTCCAGGTAACTGGACCAAAATCCTGTTACCCTCTTGTGGCCTGATATCCGGCTCGCTGACCCCGAATTGATCTACCCTGTTTCTGATGGTCTCTAAGGCCTGATCCCCTGCCATCCTCATGATATGGGCCTTCGCCTTGGGAACCAAGACCAGGTCAAACACTGGCTTGCCTTCACTATCAGAGGCTGTCTCCACCTTGAAATCAGGAAAACTTCCCGCCATCAGGCCCAAAAAGGCCTCTTTTTCCTCTGGCCGCATGAGTGCGAGGGAAATCCCTTTCGTGTCGATCCGATTCAGCTCACTATACCTGAGCCTGTTTTTTCGGAGTTCGTGTTTCAATTCATCTACAACTCTCTCCAGGTGGCTCTCGACGGCCTTCTCGGCCTCCACCTCCAGGACCAGATGCATCCCTCCCTGTAAGTCGAGCCCAAGA
This sequence comes from uncultured Desulfobacteraceae bacterium, assembly GCA_964452575.1. GTDB lineage: Bacteria > Desulfobacterota > DSM-4660 > Desulfatiglandales > Desulfatiglandaceae > CAYVMN01. Next base: position 12,840 of record CAYVMN010000002.1, read on the forward strand.
TGAATCTTATCCCTGGGAAGAATACTGGACCACCACATGGGGAGGTCGCTACCAAAGGAGGGGAGCAGATATATCAATGCAGCAAGAACCGCAAATAGGGCGATCCCCGCACGCCAGCCTAAGCTTTTAAACACTTGTTACTCCATGATATTCGATAGCTGTTAAGGTTACGGAGTGAACTCATTTACCTGGTATCCTTGTTGAGCCAAGACCCAGTCAGTGGAATCCGTTGTCCCCTGTCTGGAGTTCTACAAACGACGTGGCTTAACCCTTGCCACCCACCCCTGCGATGGAACCCCTTGAGACCTTCACCCTCACCTTCGGGGCAATCTCCATTGTCACCACATCATCTGTTATACCGGTTACCACGCCGTGGAGACCACCGGAACTAATCACATGGTCCCCCTTTTTTATGGTGGCAAGCAACTGCTTGTGTGCCTTGGCCTTTTTCTGCTGGGGCCTTATGAGTAGAAAATAGAAAATTCCGAACATCAGTATCAAAGGTAGGAAGGCGCCAAAGCCACCTCCGCTGCCTCCGCCCCCGCCTGCACCTCCGCCACCCATAGCGTAAGCCAAGAAATTCATTTCCAGACCTCCTGTTACTTTATGTGAATGTATTTATCCCGGATAAACCGGTCTCTAGCTATCTTTCACCCTGAAGTTCATAGAACTGACGGCGGTACTTGTCAAACCGGTCCTCCTCTATCGCATGTCGAATATCTTCCATCAGATGAATATAATAATAGATGTTATGGATCGTATTGAGTCGATAGGCCAGGAGTTCCCTTGCCATAAATAGATGCCTCAAATAGGCCCTGGAGAAGTGGCAGCAGGTGTAACAACGACATCCCTCTTCAATCGGCCTTTCATCCTCCACATATTGCATATTCCTTATGTTCACTCTCCCCGTGGAAGTGAAAAGTGTGCCATTCCTTGCATTCCGGGTCGGCATGACACAGTCAAACATATCCACCCCGTGCATCACGGCCTCTACCAGATCCTCCGGTGCCCCCACCCCCATCAGGTATACGGGCTTATCCTCAGGGACAAAATCCCTTGTCTCCTTTATAACCCTGTTTCTGGTTTCACTGTCTTCACCTACTGAGAGCCCTCCTATGGCATAACCATCAAAATCCATCTCGGTCAGGTCCCTTGCGCTCATTTCCCGCAGGTCACTATACGTACCGCCCTGAATGATCCCGAATAGGGCCTGGCCCTTGCCTTTCTTTTTATCGAGACACCTGCGTGCCCATAGACTTGTCAGCCTGACAGAGTTGAGGACATAGTCATAGTCACAGGGATAGGGCACACATTCGTCAAGGGTCATTATGATGTCTCCTCCAAGGACCTCCTGGATCTCTATGGCCTCTTCGGGGCCAATGAAATGCCTTGATCCATCCAGGTGGGACTGAAATGTCACCCCCTCTTCGGAAATCCTCCTCAGTAACGACAGGCTGTACACCTGAAATCCACCGCTATCGGTCAAGATCGGCCCTGGCCAGTTCATAAATCGATGAAGCCCCCCCAGTCGCCCGATGACCCTATGGCCCGGCCGGAGGTAGAGGTGATAGGTGTTGGCCAGGATGATCCTTACGCCGGCCTCCTCCAGATCCTCAGGTGAAAGAGACTTGACCGAGCCCTGCGTGCCCACTGGCATGAAGGCTGGGGTCTCAATGCCCCCATGGGGGGTTTTGATTTCTCCAGACCTTGCCCGACTTGTGGGGGACCTATGGGAAATCCTGAATATTAAAGAACCTTGAACCAGCACCTATAGTGAAAGTCCCAAGAGATCGGCAGCATTTACAAGATCAACATGGCATCGCCGTAACTGTAAAACCTGTATCCCTTTTCTATTGCCGCCTCGTAAGCCTTTCTTATCAATCCCAGACCGGCAAAGGCCGACACCAGGAAAAGGAGTGAACTCTTTGGCAAGTGGAAGTTGGTTATCAATACGTCCACGACCTTGAAGGTAAACCCAGGAACAACCAACAGGTCAGTCTCCCCATCTCCCGACCTTATGTGACCGCTCTTGCCAACCGCTGTCTCCAGGGCCCTTACCACGGTGGTCCCTACTGCAACCACCCTTCCGCCCCTCTCCTTGGTCTCCTTTATAACGCCTGCGGCCTTAGGGTCAATTGAGTAGAGCTCTTTGCCCAGCCGGTGCCTCCTGATATCCCTCGTCCGGACCGGCTGGAAGGTTCCATATCCCACATGAAGGGTCACGGAAGTGATAGATATACCTGCCGTCTTGAGCCTCTCGATCAACCCTTGAGTAAAATGGAGCCCCGCCGTGGGCGCCGCCACCGCCCCTTTCTTCTTGGAAAAGATGGTCTGGTACCGCTCCTCGTCGAGCCTTGAAAGGGGACTGCCCTCCTTTCGCCTAATATAAGGGGGCAGAGGCATTTGTCCTTCTTCTTCAAGAAGGGAATCGATCGAACGATCCCCCTTGAATGCAATCCTGACAAGCCCGTTGCCACCTATTTCTTTCACCTGGCCCGTAAGACCGGCACTAAAGAGCAAAAGAGCATCTCTCTTTGCCGGCTTGGCCGATCTCAAGAGGCACCAGCGGGTCTCAAATTCCCTTCCGGCTGAGCTCTGATGTTCCAGTACCAATAGCTCAACTTTCCCCCCGCTCTCTTTCCGGCCAAAGAGCCTTGCCGGAATCACCCTGGTGTCATTTACAACCAAGAGATCACCCGGCCTCAACAGCCCTGGAAGATCGGTAAACATCTCATCCGAAATGGATTTCTTTGACCGATCCACCACAAGTAGCCGAGAGGAGTCTCTCCTTGGAGCTGGAACCTGGGCAATGGAGGCTTGAGGTAAATCGTAGCTGTAATCTTCTATTTCAAACATCTAGAAACTTAAATTTTTTAAAATAAACAACATAACTGTCAAAGTCAAATGATTTTATACCCCACATTGGCATAAGCGTCAACCAACGCAGACCTCATCTATCCCGTCCACCGCGCAACTTCTCACACCCTTCTATCTGGTCTATTCCCTTTTGAAGCTACAAAAAACTCTGGCACTTTTCAAAAATTTGATCTATCTATAGCACTTAGCAAAAAGTTTTTGGGATAATCATAAGTCTATCACGTTAAAGAGAGTCTGGGGGAACGAATGATGGCACAAGGTACATGGCCTAAGGCCAAAGGCCAACAGGTCAAGGTCTCTCCTCTCCCGATGAAATCGGGACTAATGCCTTATGTCGTATCGCCGCCACTCATTCTTTGAGGATATTCCACCTGGGTTTATCGGTTCGGCGTTCAAGGTTTAGTCAGGGGCGCTTTTAAAAAGGGATATATTGCGTGAAATACAAACTGGATCTCCTGTTAAGGTCCACCATAGATGAGTGTTTTGACAAGGGTATACTCAAGAAAACGCCCCTTCCGGATTATGTAATAGAAATTCCCGATAACCCGGCCCATGGGCACCTTGCCACCAATCTGCCGTTGACACTTGCATCAAGTCAGCACCGGTCACCCCGGGAGATTGCAACGATCATCATCGACCACCTCAAAGATGAACAAGGCCTTCTCGAAAACTTGGAAGTAGCAGGCCCGGGCTTCATAAATTTTTTTATTAAGGCCAAGGAATGGTACCGCATTCTATCAGACATCGTCAGCCTTAAGGGAGCTTACGGACAAGACGGGGTTGGAGGCGGACAAAGGGTCCTTGTGGAGTTTGTAAGCGCCAATCCAACAGGGCCTCTTCATCTTGGCCACGGTAGGGGTGCGGCCTTGGGGGATACCCTCTGCAGGGTGCTCTCCTTTTGTGGATATGATGTAGTCCGGGAGTTCTATATCAATGACGCAGGGCAACAGATCAAGATCCTCGGGGACTCGATCTTTAGCCGGTTCAAGCAATTGAATGATCCTGAGTATCCCTTTCCAGAAAACGGATATCAGGGCGATTATGTCTTGGGTTTGGCCAAGGCCATATCTGAAGAGGTCAACCTGGAAAAGCTGACAAAGCAAGAGGCCATCCAGGTGTGCACTAAAAAGGGAAAAGAGATAATGTTGGAGGAAATCAGGCAGGACCTTCGTCGCTTCAGGGTGACCTTTGATGTCTGGTCCAGTGAAAATGAACTCACCTCATCCGGTCTCCTGCAAAGTACCCTGAGCGTGCTCGGTGAAAAGGGCCTGCTATATGAGCAAGGCGGGGCACTGTGGATAAGAACCACCGACTTTGGAGATGATAAGGATCGGGTCATCCGAAAAAAGGATGGGCAATTCACATATTTTGCCTCTGACATAATCTACCATTTGGAAAAACAGAAAAGGGGTTTTGACAAGGCTATTGACATATGGGGGGCAGATCACCATGGCTACATCCCACGCGTGAAGGCCGCACTCTTATCCCACGGAATCCCGGAGGACTGGCTCTGCGTCATGCTCATTCAGCTGGTAAAGCTATGGAAAGGTGGTCAAGAGTTAAAGATGTCCAAAAGGGCGGGGGACTTTGTCACCCTCCAGGAATTATTGGACGAGGTCGGTGTTGATGCCGTGCGCTTCGTCTTCCTCACGAAGAATCATGACTCCCCACTCGATTTTGACATAGATATGGTAAAGAGGCAGGACAGCGATAATCCGGTCTATTATGTCCAGTATGCCCATGCACGGATATGCAGTATTTTCAGAAAGGCTATGGATGAAGGAATCTCCATCGCGGAAGAACCTGATAGACTCCTCGATCTGCTTTCGCTGGATGAGGAAATGGCCCTCATAAGGGCCATGGCCGAATTTCCCACAGTCTTGGCGGAGATCTGTAAGAAGCTGGAGCCGCACCGTCTGACCTATTATCTGACTGACCTGGCCTCGTCCTTTCACAAGTACTTCAACATGGGCACAAAGATCCCTGAGTACAGGATCGTTACCCCTCAGAGGGAATTGAGCGCGGCAAGACTGATCCTTGCTGAGGGAGTAAGGACTGTCATAGCCAATGGGTTGAAACTTCTTGGCATCAGTGCCCCACAGAGGATGTAAAACGTAAAGAGGGCAAAGGAGATATGCCCCCCAAAATAGGCAGCCCTCCGCAAAAAAGGGGCAAGAGGTATCAGTTTGAATTTTCTCGCACCTCCATGTTTTTCTGGGGTCTGGGCATGTTCCTCATTCTGGCCTGGATGTTTGTGCTTGGCATTCTGGTTGGCCGAGGCTTTTTCCCTAAAGGGATCGAGACCTTGACAGAACTGAAGTCGCAAATCGTCAGGTTGCAGAATATGGTCGGTCGAAAGGAATCCTCAGGGCTCGAAGAGATAAGGGGTCAGGAGAGGGAGCCAAAGTTTGCATTCTACGATGAACTTTCGGCCAAAAGGAAAGAGGCACCAATAAGGGATAAGAAAAAAACTCCGACCTCGGAGGCCAAGAAAAAACCCGTTGAAGTGCAGGGCAAGGAGACAACGGGATCGGAGACTGGGTGGGTATATGCCCTCCAGCTGGCCTCCCTTGAGACTGAAAGCAAGGCAGCCAGCATGATAGAGCGATTGACTAATCAGGGCTACCCGGCTTATTCATATAAGGCCCACGTAAAGGGCAAGACCTATTACCGGGTCAGGTGCGGTACATTTACGACCAGGAAAGAGGCCGACTATTATAGAAGCCTCTTGTCCAGAGAGGAAAGAATAGATAGTATTATAGTCAGGGTCCGTAAATGAAGGATGACTGCCATGCCTATCAGAAAAGCGGTCACAGGAGATGTCAAGGCCATTCACAAGATCCTGAATCGTTATGCCGAAAAAGGGTTCTTGCTGCCTCGATCACTGAGTGAACTATACGATCACCTACGGGACTTTTTCGTTTACGAGGCCGACGGTTTGTTGGATTGGATTCAAGGTGGGTGTGCCCTGGGTATATGCTGGGAGGACCTGGCTGAAATCAAGTCCCTGGCAGTGGCAGAGGCCTATCAGGGTAAGGGCCTGGGCTCCCAGCTGGTTGAGGCCTGCCTTGACGAGGCACGCCGTCTTGGTTTAAAGAGTGTCTTCACCCTCACCTATGTCCCTGACTTTTTCACAAGACTCGGATTTAGGGAGGTAGAAAAATCAGTGCTCCCTCACAAGATATGGGCCGATTGCCTCAAATGCCCAAAGTTTCCGGATTGCGACGAAAAGGCCTTGATGATTGAGCTTTAGGCCATAATGATCTAAAAGCCCGGCTTGGACGGGGTCAGGAGGAAAAAAGATGTTTGGCGTAGGAATGCCAGAGTTGATTGTTATTCTGGTTATCGCTTTGATCGTCATCGGTCCGAGCAAACTGCCCGACCTGGCCAGGGCCCTTGGCAGAGGCATGGCAGAATTCAGGAAGGCCACTCAGGAAATCAAGGAAAGCCTGAATGTGGATGAGGAACTGAGGGAGGCGAAACAGGATCTGGTAGATTCCATCAGTGGACTGGATAAGCCCCTTGACCTGGAACCTGTCGCTTCTCCTGAAGAAAGGCCCCAAAGGTACGGAGACTACGACGAGATGCTGGAGGACTACGAAAGGGTAAAAAGCGAGGCCCAAGAGGCGGGTGAGAAGCCGAGCCCGACCGAACAAACCAAGGAGAAGGTCAATCATGGTCAGTGACGAAAAGCAGCCCTTTATGAGCCATCTTGAGGAGTTGCGCAAGAGGCTCATTGCCTGTGCCATCTCCGTGGGCGTCGCATTTGTCATTGCCTATATTTTCTCTGAACGCCTCTTTCAACTTCTGGTCCTACCACTCAAGCGGGTTATGCCAGAGGATGAGCAGCTCATCTTCACCAATCTGCCTGAGATGTTCATTGCCTATCTGAAGGTGGCCTTTATTGCAGGAATCCTGGTCGCGGCCCCTTTTATCTTTTACCAGATCTGGCTCTTCGTGGCCCCAGGCCTCTACCAGAAAGAAAAGGGATATCTGATCCCTTTTGTCGTATTTTCAACGATCCTCTTTGTGGGAGGGGCCCTCTTTGGCTACTTTGTGGTATTCCCCTTCGGTTTCAAGTTCTTTATGGGGTTTTCCAATGAATATGTAAAGGCCCTCCCCTCGGTCAAGCAGTACCTTTCTTTCTCAACAAAGCTGCTATTTGCCTTTGGAATGGTCTTTGAACTCCCGGTCGTCATCTTCTTCTTGGCAAAGATGGGGATTGTGACCCCCGCATACCTGAGGAAAAAACGCAAGTACGCTATACTTCTGGCATTTGTCTTTGGGGCCATCCTGACCCCCCCCGACGTGATGACACAGTTGATGATGGCAGTCCCTCTGGTATTGCTGTATGAAATCGGAATCGTGGTTGCCAGACTTGCCCGGAAGAAAAAAGACGAGGATAAGGAGGGTGAATCTCAGAAGTCCCCTTAATTAATGATAGGGGATCATTCGATTGCCGGCGATGGTAAGTATTATGGGCTTCTTCAAGACTTCTCCTTGGGGATCGAATGATGTTCGGCCCGTTACACCCGGAAAATCGGCCCCTTTGATTAATGCCTCCTGGAGATCCTTTCTTGTTCGGACACCTGCCTCTGACATGACCTCTTTCAGAAGCCTGATCGTATCGTACCCGGTGGCTGCCAGAAGCCCAGGGTCTGAACCAAAGTTCAACCGATATTGTTCGAAAAATGCATTAACACCAGGCTCTGGGGAAGTTTCGACAAACCCAGAGGAAAAAATTGCGCCTTGGACATAGTCCCCGGCCATCTCCATTAGCTTAGGCGATTGCCAGAGGCTTGTCCCCACAAGTGTGACATCCAAGACATCATGATAGGCCAACTGGGGGGCTATCATGGCCACCCTTTCAAAATTATCCGGTATAAAGACCGCATCAAAATCTACAATCGGCTCTGGTTCCTTCGGGTATAACTCACTTTCTTCCGCCTCTGGGGTCCTCTCCTCTTCAAGCCTCTTAACCAGGGATGGGGGCCTCGGATAGTAAAGGCCCGTCATTTTCCTTATCTGATCGGCAAAATCTGTATCAGCAGGATCATACGACTCCACTGCCGTTACCCTCCCGCCCACGGTCTCTAACCCATCCCAAAAGAGATTCATAAGATAGCTGCCGTAATTGCTGTTTGGGTACAATATAGCAAATCGCTTGATTCCCATCTCGTATACCGCGACATCAATGAGCCTCTCCACCTCCTGTGAAGGGGTAAGGAAATTGCGGAATACCATGTTCCCTTCACTAACAATCCCCTCCTTCTGGGTAAGTGCTATTGTGGGGACGCCTGATGCCTGTGCCGCTTTGGCAACAGCTAAGGCAGTCCTGCTGGAAAGTGGACCGATAATGGCCATCACCTTTTCCTGCTTGACCAGCTCTTTCAGCCCTGCCAGGGCCTCGTCTGGCTTGCCCTTGGTGTCCTTTATCACCAACTCCTTGATTGGGCCATCCCATGTGTTGCCACCGATTCCCATCCCCAGTTGGATTCCATTTAGTACCTCCTCACCATAGACGGCAAAAGGCCCGCTCAAAGGCAAGAGGCAACCTATTACACCTCTTCTGACAGACATCTCGGCCTGGATCCGCTCTAGCATCTGTTGACTCAGTGAAACCCATGATTGATCCCCAGTAGATCTCTCGAGAGACGTGGCTTCTCTTCGTGCCCCTTCCAGATCACCCCTCTCCAGATAGATGCTGGCCAACCTGTAGCGGATCTCCGGTCCAAAATCGGTCCCTGCTGCATATCGCACCAGTTCTTCAAGCTCTGCCTCACCCCTGCTGGCACTTGCCGCCCTCCGCATCTTTTGGTTCAGATCTGCCTGTCTCTGAGGATCATCCGGCCCCTCTCCCTTGGCCTTGAGCCACCATTTAAAGGCCTTGGGCATATCCCCCAATGACCAATAGTTATCCCCCAGGATCAACAATATGTCCCCCTTGGAGAAATGATGGGGGTATCTCCGCAGCCATTCCATAGCCTCGTCTATCGAACGATGGTAGTCGCCCAGATTAAAGTAGGTCTTTGCTATCTGATACTCCACCTTGGGCAACTTACTATAATCGGGGAATTCCTCAGAAATCCTCTTCAAGAGGCTCAAACCCCTATCGTATTGCCCCCTCTCGAGATAGATCTCGGCCATCCGTTCAAATACAAACGGCACCTTCTTGCTTCTCGGTTCCTGCTCAGTATAGGCGAGATAGGCCTTTAAGGCCTCTTCAAACTCCCCCAGTTCCCTGTGGTTCTCTGCCTGGGCAAAAAGGTCGGGCCGGACCTCCTCCTTTACCTCCAACTTGGGCGGGGCCTTTGGCTGGCAGCCGGCCAAAAAAAAGGCTACCCCCACCACCATTGCGGGGATAGCCCCATGGAAAAGGGGAAATCTAGAGATCACTTCTTGACTTCCTCGAAATCTGCATCAACAACCTCTTCGTCCCGGGAGGGCTCACCCGAAGATCCGGCACCTGAAGCACCCCCTGCATAAGCCTCCTGCTGGCTGGCCCGAGCGTACATCGCCTCTGCCAGTTTGTGCGAGGCCTGGGTCAATTCTTCTGTGAGACGCTTGATCTCGGCTGCATCATCCCCTTCCATGGCCCTCTTGAGGTTCTCAATAGCCCGGTCGATATCCCCCTTTGTAGATCCATCCAGCTTGTCCCCCACCTCCTTAACGGACTTCTCGGTGGAATAGATAAGGGAGTCCGCCATATTCCTGGCGTCTACCAGTTCCTTCTTTTTCCTGTCCTCTTCAGCGTGTAGCTCGGCATCTTTTACCAGCCTCTTTATCTCCTCCTCGCTCAGGCCGCTTGAGGCAGTGATCTTGATAGACTGCTCCTTTCCTGTCCCCATGTCCTTTGCAGAGACATTCACAATCCCGTTAGCATCAATATCAAAGGTCACCTCTATCTGAGGTATGCCCCTTGGCGCAGGGGGTATACCCACCAGCTGGAAGCGTCCGAGGGTCTTATTATTGGCGGCCATCTCACGTTCGCCCTGAAGCACATGAATCTCTACTGCGGGCTGGTTGTCCGCGGCTGTCGAGAAGATCTGGCTTTTCTTTGTGGGGATAGTGGTATTTTTTTCGATCAACTTTGTAAATACACCGCCGAGGGTTTCTATACCTAGAGAAAGAGGGGTCACATCCAGAAGAAGGACATCCTTGACCTCGCCCTTCAAGACACCGGCCTGAATTGCCGCACCTACGGCAACAACCTCATCGGGATTTACACCCTTGCTGGGTTCCTTGCCGAAGATCTCTTTTACCTTTGCCTGGACCTTGGGCATCCTGGTCATACCGCCCACCAGGATCACCTCATCAATTTCACTGGTCTTGACCCCTGCATCTTTAATGGCCGTCCTGCACGGTCCTTCCACCTTTTGGATCAGGTCGTCCACTAAGGCCTCCAGTTTCGCCCGGGAAAGCTTTATATTGAGGTGTTTGGGACCGCTCGCATCAGCCGTAATGAATGGCAAATTGACGTCAGTCTCCATAGAACCCGAAAGCTCCATCTTGGCCTTTTCTGCCCCTTCCTTCAGCCTTTGAAGGGCCATCTTGTCGTTTCGCAGATCAATCCCCTGATCCTTTCTGAATTCATTCGCAAGATAATCCACTACCCGAAGATCAAAATCCTCTCCGCCCAGGTGCGTGTCCCCGTTGGTCGATTTGACCTCAAACACACCTTCGCCAATCTCCAGTATGGATATGTCAAAGGTGCCCCCGCCAAGGTCAAAGACTGCAATCTTTCTATCTCCCTTTTTATCCATACCGTAGGCCAGGGATGCCGCCGTGGGCTCATTAATGATCCTTTCCACCTTAAGCCCTGCAATCCGTCCTGCATCCTTAGTGGCCTGCCTCTGACTGTCATTGAAGTAGGCAGGGACCGTGATTACGGCCTCTGTAACCTTTTCTCCAAGATAGTCCTCCGCGGTCTCTTTCATTTTCTGCAGGATCATTGCAGATATCTGAGCAGGGCTGTAATCTTTACCTTTGATCCTGACATTGGCATCTCCGTTTGATGCCTTCCCAATCTTATACGGGAGCACCTTTACATCCCTTTGTACCTCCGAGGAATCATATTTCCGTCCTATAAGTCTCTTAACCGCAAAAACCGTATTCTCGGGATTCGTCACGGCCTGTCGTTTGGCGATCTGTCCAACCAATCTCTCGTTGTTATCGGTAAAGGCCACCATTGAAGGTGTGGTCCTGCTTCCCTCTGCATTGGCAATCACCACAGGGTCGCCACCCTCCATCACGGCTACGCATGAATTGGTTGTCCCGAGATCGATTCCTATTGTCTTTCCCATCTCTTCGCCTCCTTAACACTGCCTCTCTAGACCGCTAAGGCACAGGGAACATGACTTGATTTATTTTTCCATTCCTCCCTGGTCTTACACGATCAGGATATATCTGATTAAGGCTAAGCCTTGTTCTTGCTAATAATCACCATCGAAGGGCGTATTAGCCTCTCATTCAAGAGATAACCCTTTTGAAGCTCTTGGATGACCGTGCCCGGCTTCACAGAACTCTCTTCTTGCTCGGATACTGCCTCGTGGAAATTTGGATCAAAGGGCTCTCCCACTGACTTCACTTCTTCCAAACCTGCCTTCTCAAGGGTGTCCATCAACCCCTTAAGCGTCAACTCCACCCCTTCCTTCAGGGAATCAAAGGAATTCCCGGCCTCGCAGTGGGCTATGGCCTTTTCAAGATTATCAGCAACAGGCAGCAATTGCTTTATCAGGGACTCATTTGAGAATTTCGCCAGCTCGGTCTTTTCCTTTTGGACCCTCTTTCTTACATTTTCAATCTCTGCCTGAGAACGGAGGTAAAGGTCAAAATTCTTTTCTGCCACCTGCTGGACTTCCTTGACCTTTTCAATCAATTCCGCCTTGGCCATCTTCTCAAGGGGAATTTCACGAGATTCACGAGGTTCTGTCTCAACCTCCGGTTCTGCCTGTCCTTTTGTGTCCTCTATATCTACCTCTTTGTCTTTGACCTCTTTTTCCTTTTCTCCCTCTTTTATGCCTATTAGCTGAACCACGCTCCACTCCTTACAAACAGCATCATCCTCTTCGGATCGCAAAAACCATGCGAAACGTTAAGCATCAAAAAAAGCTTTGTCAAGAGAGCAGTTAGGCACTATTTGGAACTTTCTCTCTTATCCCTCTAGCCCCTTTCCCGTAAGCCTCTCCAAGGCCTCCAGGTACTTTTTTCTTGTCTTCTCTATGATATCGATCGGGAGTCTTGGGGGAGGGGGCCTTTTCGGCCAGTTTATCCTTATCAGATAATCCCTCAAGAACTGCTTATCAAAACTCTTTTGCGGTCCCCCGGGGGCATAGTCATCCATTGGCCAGAATCTTGAGGAATCTGGTGTCAGCGCCTCATCTATCAGGATCAACCTGTCGTCCTTCATACCAAACTCAAATTTGGTATCTGCCACAATGATGCCTTTCCCAGCGGCAAAATCCCTTCCAAATTCATATAATTGGAGGCTAATCTCCCTAACTTTCTCCGTCAGCTCCCTTCCCAAGATACTCTCTGCCGTTTCAAAAGAGATATTCTCATCGTGCATGCCATCTGCCGCCTTGGTAGATGGCGTAAAAACAGCCTCGGGCAACCTATCAGACTCGAGCATGCCCTCTGGAAGCGGTATCTTACAGATACTTCCGTTTTGAAGGTATTCTTGCCAACCGGAGCCCGAAAGATATCCCCGGACAATACACTCTACTGGCAAGGGTCTTGCCTTCTTGACGAGCATACTTCGACCTTCAAGCTCTTTGGCATATGGGCGGCAGACCTCTGAGTATTCATACGGATCGCTACTAACCAAATGATTCTCAACGATCGGTTCAAGTTTTGAAAACCAAAAAAGCGATATCCCTGTAAGGATCTTCCCTTTATCAGGGATCGGGTCCTCCATGACCACATCAAATGCCGACATACGATCGCTTGCAACAATCAGCAACTCATCACCGATCTCATAGACATCTCTGACTTTGCCGCGCTTAAATAGCTTGAGCCCTTCAAGGTTACTCTCTTTCAAAACCCCTGAACCCATCTTCCCTTTTCCTATCGACTTCTCATCTTTTCGAATCATCTGCACTTCGACCTCCCCCTTGCCTCGCCTTCTCTCTATCCATCAGCCTTTTTAGGTACTCCCTGTAGTGTCCCAGCACACTGTTTCGAAATGCCACGGTCTCGGCGTAGGGCGGAATGCCATTATATTGCTTGACACGATGTGGTCCAGCATTATAAGAGGCTAGGGCAAGGCTTATGTCTCCCTTCTGAATCTGCATCATCTCGGAGAAATATCTATAGCCATGCTCGATAGCCTTGGAAGGGTCAAGTCGATCATCACTCCCTTTGTCAAGTAGCTCTCTTTTGTAGCGAGAAAACAGCTGGGCACGCTCCTTCCCGCAATCAATAGCCTTCAGCATATATTTCCTTGCAAGCGCAGCAAATTTCAACCTGGTCTCTTCAGTAATCTGGGAAATAAGGGCTATTGCCTTTTGCCTCAGCTTCCGCTCGCGTGCCAGGAGTGATACAGCCTCCCCAAAATAGGATGGTTCAAAAATATTCCTCATTCCCAGGGCCTTTGCGGTCTTTGGCATGATCTGGGTCAGACCGGCAGCCCCCACATAAGATACTGCATTGGGAGAGAAATTAGACTCCCTTTTGATCAATGCCAAAAAGAGAAGAGGGTCAACACGATATGGGTCTTTCTTGTGCTTTTCAGCTGCTGACTCGACAAATGACGTATAACGTACACCAGATCCTTCAACAATATCCTCCAATCCAGACGCTGGGTTCGGTCCCCTCTTTCGCCCATGTTCGTCAAGGTCGAACCGTCTGAGCACCTCCAGAGAGGCCTTCGTTATAAAATCCGAAAAGACATAGTTGACAAATTCCACATTTTCTGGGGTAAGTGGAGTGGCCTTCTGATTTAGCCCCTGACATCGATTATGGAAGAGGCCGAGGGCATCTCTTAGATTATAGAATGTGTCTTGGAGACACTCTCCCAGCAGCTTTTCCGTCAGTTTGGAACACACATCTTTGTCCAGTCTTCCATCTAACTTAGGATCCAGTCTGGATCTGTACGCCTTCATGTGTCTCTGTGCCGAGCGAAGCGCCTCGTTGGAGATGAGGGCCATGTCCCCTGCCACCTTCTCATGTTGTCCCTTGAATTCCTGACTTTCCTGGCTGGAGATGGCGTCAAGCGCCAGTTCACGATACCTGTCGGCCTTCGTGAAAAGCTCTTTGGCCTTGAGATAGTCCGGATCTACTGGCACGCTGAGCCCAAAGGAGCGGGCGACCTCAGGCCTCATCCTCAAGATCCCCTCCTCCCCCCTGTAAGAGCCATCTGACAGGCTTCTATTATGCTTCTCGCTGTTATAAGCTATAATGCCTTTTTCTAATAACAGGAAATCACCGAAGGCGACAGAAGGAAAGACGACGTGAGACATGGCGAGAAATATTGTGGCAGACAAACACGACAAGGTCTTTAATAATTTTTTCCGGAAATGCATATGTAATCTCAATCGAAGATTTGTTGTAAAGAAGAAAAACCTCGAAGATCTTTATTTTTGGCATAGTAACAGAAACCAGGGCAATTTTAAAGCCTTAAAGCTTAAGCGGTCTTTAACCTTGGAAAAAAACAAGTCCGGACCGGCAGAAGAATTGGGGACAGAATAGGTTGGATCATGCCTTGAAGGAGTTGATAGGGACCTGATATTGACATTCACCATAAGGAAACTTAATCTTATCTAGCTTATACAAAGCCTAACAGAAATTCGAATATAGACCCAGACGTTGCAAAAAACCTTAGTTCCCGATTTCCAGACTTCCGTAACACCGTTTTTCGATGAATTAGGGGCTTTGTGATGCAACATCGGGGTGGATCTTGAGGTATTGTCAGAGGAGAACAGGAAATGAGATTCGATAAATTCACCTTAAAGGCGCAAGAAGTAGTTCAGGCCGCTCAACAATTGGCCGAGAGATATGGTCACCAGCAGATTGAGCCTGAGCATCTGGTGCGGGCTATCCTGGACCAAAGCGAAGGTGTGGTACCACCGCTTCTAGGAAAGATCGGGGCCGACAAAGGCCAGCTTGTCCAGTCCTTTGAAGCGGCCCTTGAAAAGATACCCAGAATCTCTGGCTCAGGACTGGGACAGGTTTATATCTCTTCCCGCTCCAAGTCAGTCCTTGACAAGGCCTTTTCCGAGGCAGAACAGATGAGGGATGAATACGTTAGCCTAGAGCACATCCTGTTGGCTGTGACACAGGAAAAGGAAGGGGAGGCCTCGCGCCTCCTTGCCCGGCCAGGGATCACAAGGGATACGATACTTAAGGCCCTTGTGGATATCCGTGGGGGCCAGAGGATCACGGACCCAAATCCTGAAGACAAGTTTCAGGCCCTTGAGCGGTTCAGCAGAGATCTAACGGCCATTGCCGCGAAAGGAAATCTGGATCCGGTGGTTGGGCGTGACGACGAGATCAGGCGGATCATCCAGGTCCTTTCAAGAAGGACAAAGAACAACCCTGTGCTCATTGGGGAACCGGGTGTCGGAAAGACTGCTATTGTGGAAGGACTGGCACAAAGAATCGTTCATGGTGACGTGCCCGAAACCCTGAAGGACAAGAGGGTGGTGGCGCTCGATTTAGGGGCCCTGATCGCCGGGGCAAAGTATCGCGGGGAATTTGAAGACAGGCTCAAGGCCTTGCTCAAAGAGGTAACCGACGCCCATGGCCAAATCATCCTCTTCATAGACGAGATGCACACCCTCGTGGGGGCTGGCGCAGCAGAGGGGGCAGTGGATGCATCCAACATGCTCAAACCGCCCCTTGCCAGGGGGGAACTCAAGTGTGTGGGGGCTACCACCATCAAGGAATACAGGAAATACATAGAAAAAGACGCAGCCCTTGAAAGGCGCTTTCAGCCTGTAATGGTAGAGGAACCCAGTGTTGAAGATACCATTTCAATCCTCAGGGGGCTCAAGGAGAAATATGAGGTACATCATGGCGTGAGGATCAAGGACTCGGCCCTGGTGGCAGCGGCGACCCTGTCCCACAGGTACATCACAGATCGATTCCTCCCTGACAAGGCCATCGATCTAATCGATGAGGCGACCTCGCACCTGCGGATCGAGATCGACAGCATGCCCGCGGAGATCGATAATATCCAGAGAAAGATAACCCAACTGGAAATTGAAAAAGAGGCCTTGAAGAAGGAGAAAGATCGTGCATCCAAGGATCGGCTTGAAAAGATCGAGAAGGAATTGGCAGGGCTTAAGTCTCAGACAGATGACATGATGGCCCACTGGAAAAAAGAAAAGGAGACCATCTCCAGGATAAGAGAGATCAAGGAGAGACTTGAGTCCACCAGGACCGAAGCCCAGATGGCCGAACGCCATGGAGACCTTGCCAAGGCCGCTGAACTAAAATATGGAACCCTCATTGAACTGGAAAAGACCCTGAATGAGGAAAACAAGAGGCTTGAGGAACTCCAATCAGGCCAAAAGATGCTCAAAGAAGAGGTGGACAGCGAGGACATTGCAGAAGTGGTGGCCAAGTGGACCGGAATACCTGTCGCAAAGATGATGGAAGGAGAAAAGGAAAAGCTCTTAAAGATGGAAGATAGACTGGAGCAGCGCGTCGTGGGTCAGGAGAAGGCCATCGTGGCGGTGGCCAATGCGGTTCGACGGGCACGCTCAGGGCTTCAGGACCCGAACAGGCCTATCGGTTCTTTCATTTTCATGGGTCCAACAGGTGTGGGAAAGACCGAACTTGCCAGGGCCTTGGCCGAATTCCTATTTGACGATGAACAGTATATGGTCAGGGTCGACATGTCCGAATATATGGAAAAGCACTCTGTTGCAAGGCTCATTGGCGCCCCTCCAGGGTATGTTGGATATGAAGAGGGCGGCTACCTGACAGAGGCCGTACGGAGGCATCCCTATTCAGTGATCTTATTCGACGAGATAGAAAAGGCCCATCCCGATGTATTCAATGCCCTGTTACAGATCCTTGATGATGGAAGGATGACGGATGGCAAGGGACGTACGGTAGATTTTAAGAACGCCGTTCTGATCATGACTTCAAATGTGGGAAGCCACTTCATTCAGGAGATGAGGGGCAGTGACGGCGGTGAAATGGAAAAGGCCGTAATGGACGCCCTCCGGGCCACCTTCAGGCCTGAGTTCCTGAACCGGATCGATGAAATAGTCATTTTCAACTCGCTTGGCCCTGAGGAGATCCAGAAGATTGTTGCTATCCAGGTTGGGCTCTTGAGCGAGCGTCTCGAGGCAACCAAGATCACGCTGGATTTGACAGACACTGCCAAGGAGTTCCTGGCAGAGACAGGCTTTGACCCTGTTTACGGCGCAAGGCCTCTCAAGAGGACAATTCAACACCTCATACAGGATCCTCTGGCCGTAAAGATCCTCGAAGGCTCCGTCAAAGAGGGGGATCATGTCATGGTGGATGTGAGGGACGGTCAACTGGTTTTTGTGTCCTGAGTTTGATCTTGCCAGTTTATCTTTTCCCTCAATCTTGGAGAACAGCGGAAGTTCACTGTCCTTCGTGATCTAAGGATAATATTGTCACCGGTCTTGGGGTTTCTCCCTTTTCTGGCCCATTTGAATTTGACCTGGAACTTGCCAAAGCCAGAGATGCGCACGTCTTCACCCTTGGCAAGGGTTTTCTTTATCTGCTCGAAGAGGGTATTAACGATCTCGGTAGTGCGCGTGCGGCTCAGAAAGGTGCAATTCAGTTCTGGGAACAGGAATTGTTGGGCCTCTTTTTGCCGTCTTCTGAAACGCACCTGCTGTATTACATTTCCTATGATATCCGCCTTGGTCAATGTCATGACCCACTCCCGTATCTCCTTAGCAGCATGTCATGAAGTTCCAAAAACGCCCAATCCAAGTCTCCATTCCGCATTCTTAAAGCGCCCCTATTAGCCTTGAAATCACGATCCGCTGCACCTCAGAAGTGCCCTCGCCAATCTCTAGGAGCTTCTGATCCCTGTAAAATCTCTCGACATCATACTCTTTCATTAGCCCGTAGCCCCCGTGGAGTTGAACCGCATGATTGGCACATCTGTACATGACTTCGGAACAATGGAGCTTGGCCATTGCCGCTTCTTTTGAAAACGGCTTGTTATTGTCCCTCAACCAGCATGCCTTGTAAAGAAGAAGACGGGCACACTCAATCTCAAGGGCCATGTCTGCCAGCTTAAAGGCATTGACCTGGAAATTGGCAATGGGTTTTCCGAACTGTACCCTTTCCTTGCTGTATCGTAGGGCACGCTCGAAACATCCTTGGGCCCCTCCGAGCCCCATGGCCCCGACGGAAAGACGTCCCCCATCAAGGGTCTTCATCATCTGATAAAAACCGTGCCCCCTGGGTCCCAGGAGATTTTCCTTTGGCACCCGGCATTCGTCAAAGTAGAGCTCACTGGTGTTGGAGCCCCGCCACATCATCTTCCCGTGCATCTCCCTTGCTTCATATCCTCGGGTGCCATTTTCCACCAGAATGCACGATAGTTCAGGGCGACCATCATCGCGGGTTCCCGAACGGCAAAGGGCGGTCACCCCTGCAGATATTTCAGTGGAGGCGTTCGTAATGAAAATCTTGCTTCCGTTTATGAGCCACGCATCTCCCTTCAACACAGCAGTTGTCTTTGAATTACTCGCATCCGAACCGGCGTTGGGCTCGGTTAACCCGAAGCCCCAGAGGGCCTCCCCACTACAAAGCCTGGGGAGGTACTTCTCCTTTTGTTCGTCATTTCCAAAATAGTAGATTGGCCCTATTCCCAGGGAATTGCCTGCCGCCACCGTAGCGGCATGAGAACCGTCCACCCTGGCAATCTCCTCCGTGGCGATGATATACGACACGTAGTCCATGCCCTGACCGCCGTACTTTTCTGAAACAAACATCCCGAAGAGGCCTAATTCGGCCATCTTCCGCATGGTCTCGTAGGAAAACTCTTCTTTTTCGTCAAGTTCTCTGGCAAGCGGCCTGATCTCTTTTTCGGCAAAGTCACGTACCGAATTGCGGAGGATCTCCTGCTCCATAGAAAGGCTAAAGTCCATAGCTGCTCCCTGGTCTGAAACTCGAAACCCGAAACCTGGTCTTGGAGGCATTTAGGGCTCATTTTATAGGCAGAAGGCCCAGGATTGTCAATCACAAAAGCAGGGAGGGGATCTTAACAAATTTGTGTTTGACTTATAGGAATTGCCCTATTAAAAGAACGGTAACTCTTATCCAAAACGAAAGGAGTTGTGTCCATGATTACATTTAGTGAACGACAATTGAAAATACCCAAATTACAGCGGCCGGTTTATTTGGTTACTGCAGGCCAGTCCAAATATGACCGCGCGATACCTGAAAAAAGGACGGAAGAACTCTGCATTGACGCCATGACAATGGCTGCCAGGCTTATTGATAAGACACCTGCGGAGTTAAAGCGTTACATCCATACCTCTTATTACGGTCACTTTGCCGACCACTTTGGAGATCAGCTCTTGGGTGAAGCTGTCATTCACGATCGGCTCGGGTTAGATCCCCTTGGAAATATCGGTATCAAGACAGGCGGCGCAACCGGTGGTTCAACCCTTTGGGAGGCCGTCAAGGCAGTTGCATCAGGTTACTCTGATTGTACTTTGGCCATGGGCTGGGAGCGTATGGACGAAGTCCCTACAGATGAAGGCAATAATTATATATCTTGCGCTGCAGACAAGGACTGGGAGACCCCTCTCGGTCACATCTATACAGGTTACTATGCGGTTATGGCCCAGAAATACTGGCAGGTATTCGGAAAGGAGGAGGAATCCTTCCGTCGGACCTTGGCAGAGATCTCTGTGAAACATCATGGTTATGCCCGATTCAACCCCTTTGCTCACGCCCCTATGAAGATTACAGTGGAGGATGTCCTGAACTCGCCGGTCGTAGCATACCCCCTCCGGGCCCTGGACTGCTGTCTGATGAGCGTGGGAGCAGCATGTGCGATCATCTGTGATGAGGATACCGCCTTGGAGCTGACCCGGAATACCAAGAATAAGCCACTGAGAATCTGGGTTGCTGCGGGTTCCCATACCCTGAGACCTGCCTGTCGCCGCCACATGGAAATCCCATTATTACCTCATGAAACGGCTGAGCAGTATGCCGATCTTGGGGGGCGATTTCCGGGAGGGGAGCGGTATCCAGGGTTTACCGGTTTCTTGGCAGCACGGATGTCCGCCTACTATGGTTACCGTATGGCAGGCATCACTGATCCCATGGAAGACTTGGACGTTATCGAACTCCATGATGCTTTCACCATCAGTGATGTTCAGACATATGAAGATATCGGGCTTCGACCCTATGGTTACGGCAGAGACTATGTTGAATCGGGTGATTGTTATCACGTTAACCCCCATACAGGCGAGCCTGGGAGGTTGCCATCAAACCTATCCGGCGGACTTATAGGATGTATGCACGCAGTCGGCGCAACCGGCATCATGCAAACATTCGAGGTTGCAACCCACATCTGGAACCGTTGGGCAGAAATCCATGGAGATCCGAAACTCTGGGAGGAATTCGGCAGGAAGAGACCGGATGACTGGACCGACCTGCAGGTCAAAGATGCCAAACGGGCCTTGGCCATCAGCCACGCCGGGGTGGGATCTCATGTAACCGCCACTATCCTTATGGACCCAGACCATCTCTTGAAAGAAGACTAGATAAGAGCCTGAAGGGAGGAATAGATATCATGAGCACGTACGGAACCGTAAGAATCAAGGACGGAAAATACAAGATAAAGGGAGACTTCCATACCATCTCGCCCAATATGCCCATTAGAAACGAGGATGAGGGATGGAGGCTCATGGGGGTGACAAACCCCAGGGCAGTGACCCACATCCATATGTATGGGGGAGAGGCAGCCTTTTTTGAAGGCCTGGGAAAGGGTAAGATTTATGGGACTAGATGCGAAAACCCTGATTGCGAATTCAAGGGGACAAGCTACATCCCTTTCAGGATCCACTGCCCCGACTGTCTTGCCAAAAACACGGTGGTGGATTTAACCGATCTGGCCAGAAAAACTGCCATTGTCCACACCTTTATGGTCTGCGAGAGGTCTGGCGCCTTCAACACCCTTGAAAAACCCATTAAATTTATCAATGTGGAATTTGAAGGAGTAGCAACGATCCTAATGAGCTACTTATCGGTCGGAGAACCCAAAATAGGGATGCGAGTGATCCCGATCTTTAAGACCGTGAACCCCACTTACACCATCACGGACCTGTCCTGGGTCCCGGAGGGAATACCCGCGGGCGACCTTCCCGAGGGTTTTACATACGGCTAGCAATTATATTCTAATGAAAAAGGGGTTGAGAGCTCAACCCCTTTTTCTGTACCTGCTGCTATGTTGACGCGTCTCATCCAAGCCATCGCTCCCGCCACATCTCCCACATCAGTAGTGTCCAGAGGCGATACTGATGGTTTACGTCGCCGGAAAGGTGCTTTCTTATCTTCTTTTCCACCAGACCTTGATCAAACAATCCCTCTCTTTTTAGCCGTTCGGTGGAGAGATAATCTAGGAGTAATTCCCTCAACTCGCCGCGAAACCATCTGTCAATAGGGACGCCAAATCCCATTTTCGGCCTCTCAAACAGTCTCTCGGGCACGTACTTTGTCAAAAGTCTCCTGAGCAAATATTTGCCCTTTCCGTTTCTATATTTGAGGTCTTCCGGCAGTTTCGAGGTATACTCAATCACCCTGTGATCCAGTAGCGGGACCCGCACCTCCAGACTGACGGCCATGCTGGCCCTATCCACCTTGGTAAGCATGGCGTCCGGGAGATAGGTCCTCTGGTCAACCCTCATAAGCCTGGATAGGAGCGGCCAGCCCCCTGTCTCCTCAAAAGAGCTTTCATACTGGCTCTTGGGGAGTTTCGCTCCGATTAATGCCTCCACCTCTTTCTCAGGCCATATGCAAATGGTCATCCTGTAGAGATCTGAGATCTGTGCGTGGTCCGTCAGACCGATCAGTTTCTGCCACTTGTCAGGGAAATTGGCCACCCTCAAGCCTTCCGGGAAAAACCGCCGCCACGGGAGATAGCACCTCTCGACCCAGTTGTAAGGGACATGTGTCAGGGTTCTCGCAAGTCCTTTCTTGACCGATCTTGGCAGCCGCTGGAATGTGGCAGCCATGGCCTGGGTGCTCCAGTAGCGCACGTATCCTGCGAACTGCTCATCCCCTCCATCCCCTGACAGGGCAACGGTTACATAAGAGCGGGCCAGCTTGGAGACCAAGAAGGTGGGGATGGCAGATGAGTCGGCAAAAGGCTCGTCATAGATCTCCGGGAGCCTGGGAATAACCTCCATAGCCTCCCTGGGCGTGACATAAAATTCCGTGTGCTCCGTGCCTAAATGCCTTGCCACCTCTAACGCCCATGGCGCCTCGTCATATCCCCTTTCTTTGAATCCGATACTGAACGTCCTTACAGGAACGGAATTGACCTTCTGCATCAGGGCCACTACCGTGGAGGAGTCAATTCCACCGCTAAATAACGCGCCTAAGGGAACGTCACTTACAAGCCGATCCGATACTGCCTGTCCAAGGAGACGGTCCAGTTCGTCAATGACGTCCTCTTCCTGGCCCCCAAAATCCCCATCACCCCCCCCCTCTTCTGGCAAGGTCCAGTAGGGGCATGTTTTCAGGTCCTGGCCGTCATAAGCCAGGTAGTGACCGGGAAGGAGTTTATAGGTGTTCTCAAATATGGTTCTTGGTGCCGGAACATATTGATAATGAAGAAAAAGCGGGATTGCATCTCCGTCAATATTCCTTTCAAAACCCTCAAAGGCCATAATGGCCTTGAGCTCCGAGGCGAACATGAGGCTCTTACCGTCAAAGTGGTAATAAAGGGGCTTAATTCCCAGTCGATCCCTGGCCAGAAAAAAATGCCTCTTGGACCCGTCCCATAGGGCCAGTGAAAACATGCCTACAAATCGCTGGAGGCAATCGATTCCCCATTTAAGATAGGACTTGAGGATCACCTCCGTATCTGTACCCGTTCGAAAGTGATGGCCATATCCTTGCAATTCTTTGCGGATTCCCCTGAAATTATACACCTCCCCATTGTATGCTATATGAACCATTCCATCGTCACTTGCCATCGGCTGCCGGGCCGCCGTCGACAGGTCGATTACAGACAACCTCCTGTGTCCCAGGCCAACCCCAGCCCCCTCATCAAAAAAAAGGCCCGAATCATCCGGGCCCCTATGAAAAAGACAGGATGTCGCCTCCTGGAGAGAGTCCTTCAACCGAGTGAAATCCCGACTTGTCTTAAAACCCACAATTCCGCACATAATATCAGCTCTATCCAAAGAGTTTGTAAGATAATTCTGGAATCAAAGGGGATCTCCCTCTTTCCCCTGGGATATTCTGTAAAATCCTACGAAAACGTTCAGAAATTCCGATGGACCGAGTATCTCGAATCTCACGCGGCTGTCCTTACGTCCCCTTGTAAAGTGTCTCTTGTCACCAGTAACAAAAAAGTCCACTTCACCGCTAATGGCTGAGACAAGAACAGGCACATCTTTGTCATTAATCACCCCTTGATATTTCTGTATTTCTTCCTTTGAAGGAAGCTGGATGATTTCCAGATGCAACTCCGGCAGATATTTTTGATATATGGGAATGGCCTCGGGCATTTTTCGTTTCAGATTTCGCTCGATTTCAATGATATTGTATCTCCCAGTGACTCCAACTATTGAGGGAAGCTCAAGAGACAATATATCAAGAATAATCCGGGGACTTCCCCTGTCAGAGAGAAGCCCTGATAGGATTACGTTTGAGTCAAGAAAGACCCTAACCGGTTTTCCTTCCATAGGTATCTTTGCAAACTGACTCTCTTTCTTCTCTGATCCCAGCCAATACCTCTTCAACAGAAAGGCCTGTTTGTCTGAGTATCTTTTTCATTTCCCTTCGCGCCTCATCCAAAGATAATCGTCTCGGCGTGACAATCACCGAATCCCCCACAGGGATGAGGGAAACCACCTGCCCTTCTTCTAACTGGCCTTTTTCCCTTATCTTTTTGGGAATTGTTATCTGACCGCGGGCCTTTATTTCGGTTATGATAGGCTTGAGATCTTCCATTTTTTCCTCCAAGAGCATCTTTTTTCAGAATTTAGAATATCATATATCAGAAGATCTGACAACAGATTTCTCTTGCCAAGCGCCTTCCCCCATGGGCTTTATTTCTCTTCCCCCGCTCTTATTAGACTTCTAATGTCTTTGACTCCACTTTCATAATCCACCAGACCGATATAACTTCAAGTATCCCTTCACCATTTTCTCAATCGTGAACTCTTCCTTTATCCTATTCTGTCCTCGTTTACCCCAGGACTCTGACCTTTCCTTATCACTGAGCAGATCTAGTATCTTATCGGCCATGGCAGCCGGATTCTTTGGGGCCACCAGCCATCCAGTTAGGCCGTTCGTAACAGCTTCTCCATTGCCTCCTACGTCCGTGGCAACGACAGGCAGGCCTGAGGCCATTGCCTCTAAAATGACATTAGAAAAGCCTTCCTCGTGAGAAGAGAGTGCCAAAAGGTCGCTAGCAGCCAAGAGATCAGGAATATCTAGTCGCTGCCCCAAAAATGATACTCGTTGAGACACCCCTAGGTGACAGGCCTCATGTTCAAGTTCTTCTTGAATTCCGCGGTCCTCGCCAACCAGTAAGAACTTGGCCTCAGGAAGCCTTTCTATCACTAATGCTGCTGCCTTCAAGAGATCAGAAAGCCCTTTGTAAGGAATAAGGTTAGCAATACTAATTACCACTTTCTCGTTTGGTGGTACCCCCAAAACACTGCGTATCGACTGCCTATGGGTTCTAGAAGACTCAAAAGGGGCAGAATCAATTCCGTTGTAGACTAACCTTAGTTTTGAAGGATTGCCTAGATCGCGTATTAACGTATCCTCGCCGACAGCCCGAGAGTTCACCGCAACTAGGTGACTTAAACGAAAGCTCAGAATGTCGAAGATCCGCCATCCCTTGTATCGATCCTGATGTGTCCCTAAGGCCCGACGACTTGTTATAATAAGCGGAACGTATAAGAGCCTCCCTGCCAGCGAACCCATGAAATTCGTTAAGGGCAGGAAGGCATGGACTATATCAGGTCTGACCATTTTCAGGATCTTAAATAATCGGATCTGTGCCCGGATCAGCAAGGCCGATCTTTGTAGATACCCCTTCTCTGATCCATACCCGCCGGTATAGACCTTAGCAGTTTCTCCTCTTATAGTGCCCTTTAGGGCTCCAACAGGTTCTAAGACAAAGAGGTGACATCTATAGTTGAGTATGCCGAGATGGTGAATCAGGGTTATCATCTGTTTCTCAGCGCCTCCAAGACCAAGGGATCCTATGAGAAAAAGAATCACCGTTTCCGTTTCTCCTCGGGTCATTTCCTTGACCTTCCCTCTCCGTAAGTCTTCACAGCGTTTCTTGGTAGACTTTTCCACGTTTTCCTAAACAATATTAATTGACCGATCTCTGCCTTCTCATGATCCGACCTGCAAAATAACTGAGAAATACAAGTGAACCCATATATACGAATGAGGTTGAAAGTGCGATTCCCTTAAGCCCCATCAGACGCATAAGAAGGATATTGAGAAGGATATTGACGATAAGATTGATCACAGACCCCCACATGAGAATATGGTTTGCCTTGAGTGAAGATATAAGCCGGACAATCATGATTCCCAGGACATAGAATGGAATCTGTAGGACATATAGGGCCTGGACGTGACCAACAAGCAGGCTGTCGCCTGCAGTAAAGGCCCCCCGCTCAAACAAAAGCGCCACAATAGGACCTGATAGATAGAAAATTACCAGCGTCATCGGAACGGTAATCAAAAGAATCAGTCGAGCGTATGTCTTGAGCGTACCACGCACGCCCGCCCAGTCGTTGGCTGCCACCATGCGGGAAAAATGGGGAAAAATCGCTGTACTCAAGGCCATAGAGCCGATACCTATGATTAGGGCCACAACCCTATTGCCGTAACTCAGGGCGGATACACTTCCTGGTCCGAGCATGGCAGCCATGGACTGATCTACCACCTCAGTGCTGCTCATCACCAATGCCCCAGCAGCCATAGGCGCATACTGCCTCGCAACCTGTTTCACGTGAGAGTCCAGACCATGCCATCGTGGGATCAGGGAAAACCCCCGCCGTGCAAGGCCCCGTGCCAGCAGTGCCGCCTCAAGAAGCCCCCCCCCGACTGTCCCTATGGCGAGGGCATAGATTCCCCACGTAGCCCCCAGGAGCACAATGGCAGTGACTACCACTGCCGGTGTCATGATGGGGGCGATGGCCGCCAGTGCGAATCTTTCTTCTGCGTTGAGAATACTTGCCCAGACGGTGCCCAAGCCACTGATTACGAGCAGTGGCAGCGTAACAAAAAAAAGCGAGCGTGCGAGGGCTTGTTTCTCAGGGCTGAACCCGGAGCCAATAACTGGAATAAGGTACGGGGCGAGAAGGGCAAGAACGCCTGATATGGCAATAATCAGGAGAGTACTTAAGACTGCCACAGTAGAAAAAAGGAGTTGAGCCGCATCCCGCCCTTCCCGCTCTCTTAGCTCGACATAAGTTGGTATTAATGCTGCATTGAATGACCCCGCAACTACATTTATGGCAAAGGATGGGATCAAAAATGCTATTAGGAAGGCATCCAGGGCATCGCTTGTTCCGAACTTGCCAGCTATGACCAATTGCTTCGCAATAGCCGCCAGCTTCACTAGAATAGTAAAGCCGCCTACACTGATAATGGCGGCGAAAATCCGTCTATTGGTTGACCTTTCACGCCAACTCTTCCAGCGACTCAACCCAATACTCACTGGATTAACCATTAGATCTTTTCTATGACCTCGAAGAGGCAAAATACCGGCCAGCGGTTCAGCGGATACGATAACCTTTCCAAATAATTAACGCGCATTCCACATTAAGGGGAGAAAAGAAGAAAAAGGGATCCTCAGAGAACCAAGGCCAGGAATTCATGAGAGAAATCCAGAGAGTGATTTCATATGGCCTTGATCTTTAGATAGGCAAAGAGGGTCATTCTCAACAAAAGCCATCCATGTCGAAAACGCCTTATATTTGTCCTGCCATAAATCCTCTCCTGATAGCGTACGGGCACTTCAACCACCTTCAGATTCTGTTTCACGGCCCCGAAAATTAGATCAAAATCGCCAAATGGATCAAAGTCCCCAAAATAGCTTCTATTGCCCTGGATCTTCTCATAGTCCTTTTTAAAAAGGGCTTTGGTACCACAGAGGGTGTCCTTGAACCTCTGGTTTAGAATCCAGGTAAACATGATTGAAAAAAACCTGTTTCCAAGTAAATTCAGGAGCCTCATGGCCTGCTTTTCCATCGGATATATAAGGCGACACCCATGGATGAATTCGCCATGGTCCTCTGACAGGGCACGATAGAACTTTGGAAGGTCCTCGGGAGATACTGTAAGATCAGCGTCAAGGATCATCAGTATATCCCCGTTGGCTAGCGAGAACCCCTTCCGCACGGCATCCCCTTTGCCTTCACCATCCTGCACAGTCACTTTAATATCCTTATCAGGATATTTCTGGATTACCCTTTCGATCTCTTTCTTGGTGCCATCCGTTGAATGTCCCTCAACAAAAATGATCTCCTGGGATCCCCCGAATTCCGGGATCCTTTTTACCGCGGCCTCAACGCTGCCTTCCTCGTTTCTGCATGGAATCACGATTGTCGTGGAAAAATCTTTTTTTTCTCTTACATCAATGGGCCTGGCCACAATGAAACGGCACAGACAGAGCCTCCTGATACCGGGCAAAGAGGCAAGATATCGATTGATAAAACCGCTCACCAAAGGGATCCTCTTGGGGATCAATAGACGGCACTCGGTCTTTACGACCTGGAATTTCGCCAGGGACAGGAGGTTGCATATATCTTCTGAGGAAAGCCAGTTTTGGTATTGCTGGGGCATCTTCAATCCAAAAGCCTCTCCCATTTTCAGGATCGGTTCCCAGAGGAAATTGTAGTATGAGACAATAATCCTTGTCTCCGGACCACAAAAACCCCTCAGCCTTCTAAAGCTCTCTTCGATGTCCTGAAGATGTCCGATCACATCTGCAAGGATTATAATATCAAAGGTCTCTCCCCATTCTTCTAATTCTTCTATATCCGCAAGACGAAATTCTAGTTCAGGGTACCTCTCCCTCCCTATTTTCAGCATCTCTGGACTGAAATCTACCCCAACACCCAGCTTTGGTTTTAGGGCATTCAAGAGATCTCCAGTACCACAACCAAGCTCAAGTATTGAAAGGCCTTCGGGTACCAAGAATCGAAAATACCTTTCAAGCTCATCGTAATAATACCTGTTTCGGTCTATCCAGTAACGCCTTCGACTGGCTAGGCTATCAAAACGCCTTTGAATCTCCCTTTTCTTATTTCTATTAAGGTCGGTCATCGCCATACCTCTCCCCGACCAACTCCAGATACAGCGCTTCAATATCCCTCAAAAGCCGACCCTCCGAAAACCTCTGTTCCACAAAGGTATGCCCACGCATTGATAGCCCTTCTTGCATACTCTTGCCTGCCTCTGCCAGGTATTTCAATCCCCTCGCAAATCCTAGATGATCATTTTTTCGGCAAAGAATACCCCGTTCACAGATCACAAAACCATTGGATTGCAGGATGCCTTCCTTAGGCCCCAAAAGGTCCATGACACCCCCTGCGTCTGTCGCAATGACAGGGACCGAAGAGGCCATGGCCTCGATGATCGAAACCGGGGTACCTTCATTTTGGGAGGTCAGGGCGAGAATATTGGTATCAGCATAAACCGCTGGAAGGCCCCTCATCCACCCGCAGAACGACACATGATCGTTCAGACCAAGCCTATCACGGTACGCTTCGAGCATATCGCGAAGTTCACCGTCCCCTATGACTGCAAATCTGGCCCGCACCTGAGGGCTTTGCTCCAGGAAGCTCTTCGCTGCGCGAAGGAACATGATGTGGTTTTTAATTGGCACCAACCTTCCAACTATTGAGATGAGCAGGGTTTCAGCGTCTATCCCGAGAGAATCTCTAAATTGACCTCTCACTCTCTCATTTTCAAAGAATGAGTGGAGATCAAAACCCAACTCTATGGTCCTGATCTTCTCAGGTGAAGCAATGCGGTATTTCTCTGCAAGTTGCCTTTTCTGGCTCTTGCTTACGGCAATAACGACATCTGTCTCTTTGGCTAGAAGACGCTCGATCCATACAAATGCCCTCGATTTGGCCTTGCCGAAATAGCCCTCAAATACATTCCCGTGAAAGGTGTGAACCATTCGCACTTTCTTTTCGCCAATGAAATTATACAAGAAGACAGCCAGCCTGGAACTGGTACCTGCCTTGGCCGTATGGGTATGAACTATATCAGGCCTTTCTTTCCGAAGTAATTTAAAGATCTGAAAAAAGGTCTTAAGATCCATCCTAACACTAATCTCTCTCTGTAATTCGGAAATGATGAGCGGCTTGCAATCCTGCGAGTCAAACAGATAGCTCATATCCCCCTCCTGGGGAGAAATCTTGCCAGCGACCAGGATGGATTGAAACCTCTCCTTATCCAGGCCTCTCGTCAATATATGTACATGGATGGACGGCCCTCCTATATTAAGGCGCGCTATCATCCGCAAGACCTTAATCCTTTTATCCCTTACTGGGCCAAAAACCACTTCTCTGTGTCTTTTTGCAAAACCATGCTTTCCCGTCCAAACGCGTATCAGATTTGATGCGAGGACAAAAGGGGCTCGAAGCGAAAGCCCGGTAATCACCATGGGCTCCAGAAACCATTGGGAGGGCATGTTGTATTTGTGGAAAAGCCAGTAGATACTCTTGTGGAATTCCGTAATGGACCTTAGTAAAGCCTTTTCGCTGCTTCCCCCAACATAATGAACAACGGATGCCCTTGGAAAATAGACCACCTTCCACCCGTTCTCCCGCATGCGCCTGCACCAGTCCGCATCCTCCCAGTACATGAAAAAGTGTTCGTCTAGTGGGCCCACTTCCTCCATAGCCTCTCTACGAACCAGCATGCAGGCGCCTGAAACCCAATCCACCTCCATAGGATTTAGTCCGTCGGACCTCAATGTAAGCAGATTTTGAATTGTTATTGGGTTATTGGGAAACCACTTCGTGAGTATGGAAGTGCGGCCAAAAAATGCGGTGAGTGGCGTTGGATGCGACCTTGCAGATGCCTGAATAACCCCATCTTCATCCAAAATCTTGGGCCCCAAGACTCCAACCTCTGTGTTCTTCCCCATGAACTCTAGGATAGCATCGAAGAAGCCGTCCTTCACATAAGTATCAGGATTCAAAATGAGTAAATAAGGCGCGATGGTGCCTTCAAATGCCATATTAAGGGCCTTTGAAAAACCCACGTTATAAGTGTTCTTATGCAGGTTAACCGAAGGATGCACCGCGCTTACGCGATCCACATTGTCTTTTGATGCGTTGTCATGCACGAAAACCCTTACGGGCAGCCCTTGCGAGGCCTCGAATATAGACTTCAAGCAAGTTAGTAAATGATCGGTGCTGTTATAATTAATTATGATAATATCGAGTATGCTCGAACCACTCATTTTTCATTTACCTGTAATCGCTCAATGAAGTGCGAAGTGGGAATTCGGAAGTCGGAGTCAGACATTGGACTTAGACATCGGACATCGGACCTCGGACCTCGGACCTCCACTTCTCCATAACCTCATGCGCAACCGGGGCAGTAACAGTTCTTTTTCAAGCAATGTATATATATACTTAGAACCTACTTTCCTGTCACGCTGAATCAGGCGGCGCTTTTGAAGTGCCTCTTTTAGCCCCTTGATGGCATGCCACTTGGCCTGGACGAACTTTGTCATATTGCCATGTGCTGAAAAGTACAAGAAGGCAGCCATGTCATAAATGATATGCTGAAAAATAGTCCTTGGTATCAACCGCGCAGGCATATTCTTCGTGTACACCCATTCCAGATTACGATGGCTGTAATATACCGAGATGGGGGAGTCATGTATGATGGAGCTACTGGCTTTATGATATACTATTGCAGATGGAACATATAGGCATCTATATCCTCGCAATTGCGCCCTAAAGCTGAGATCCACGTCCTCATAGAGCAAGAAAAAATCCTCATCAAAGAGTCCAATGTCATCAAGCATGCTTTTCCGATATAGCGCTGCCGCGGCACAGGCCCCAAAGATCCATTCTTCCCTGTCATACGCCTTGCCCTCTTTACCGCGGCCCCGCAGGCTGCCTGCCCCTGCGGTTGTATAACTGTCTCCGGCACGATCAATGATTTTTCGGTCCTCATAGGAAACTATCTTGGAGGCTGCAAAACCTGCATCGGTGACAGTCTCAAGCGCATCAACCAGGTTTTTTAGCCACAGGGGATGCGCTATCGCATCATTGTTTAATAGGGCTACGTACTTGGTTTCCACGTTCCTGATGGCAATGTTATTTGCAGCAGCAAACCCTATGTTGCGGGATAGGGGAATCGTCTTGACCTCTCGATAGTTGCGGGCAACAAAATCAATGGACTCATCCGCTGAGCCGTTATCTACAAGGATGACAGAGAAATCCCCGTATTGCTGACCTCTCAGCCCTTCCAGGCATGCAGATAGAAGTCCTTTGCCATTCCAGTTTACTATTATTACGGAAACTGCGTCCAATAACTCAAACTCGTAGTGCTCTCTGCATTTAGTAAATTGCAATCACTTAGTATTTTTTGCTGCCTGTTCTCTTCCAGACAATTCTTGAAAAGATTCGACAGGCTATTCAATATTTGCCTGCCCTCATTACGACTTTGTTTCTTCTGCGCCGGTCAATGATCCTTAAAATTAGGAGAATTATAATTCCAACGCAAAAAGGAAGGAGGAGTTCGGGAGTCTTAAGCGGGTTTAAGGATTCACCTGCTTGGGTAAGTCCAACAAATGTGCTGCTCAACCAGGCAAAAACGATGATGTTGGGAGCTGTTCCCAGTAGAGTTCCGAAGAAGAAACTCTTGTAACTGATATTAGTGACGCTCAAAAGCCAGTTGAGCGCTGGGCTCACGAAAAAAAGTAGACGTAGGTATACGACTGTCATGACCCCTCTTTCAACAAGTCTCGCCTCAATCTTCCTCAGCTTTTTCCCAAACAGGCGTTTTACGACATCCCTACCCAGCGACTGGGCAATGAAATAAATAAGTGTGATTCCTATGCATATTATGATGGTAGAAATGATGACGCCTACCACTTTTCCAAATGTTATGACAGAAAGAAATATTATGATGAAGGCGGGTGTGTTTGTCACAAAAGCCAGGGAACCTGCTACAACAAAAAGAACCGGCCCCAAAATTCTCAACCTGGCCACACCCCCACGAATGGTCTCAATAGTAACTGCTATTTTGTCTTCAGTGACATATTGAGAGTAATCTGTGCAGTGATAAAGAACCACCAAGATTACTAAGAAACAAATGAAAATAAGAGCGCGTATGATGATTCCAGGAGCAAGGTTTCTAGGGATCTTCAAGACCTAATACTGCCTCATCGTGCTGGGGGTTAGCAGTTAACTTGTTGAAATCAAGAAGGTGTGAGAAAATAACCACCTCCCTAATTCAACAAAGTGCTGAACTCAGGCTAATCTGTTCTGTCGGTTTTGGTCTCAAAACCGAATTCCTTAAAAATGGCCTCATAATCTGATACCACCTTAGCTTCAGTAAGGCCAAATTCCTCCAGGGAGTATTCGTGTTTGCTCTCGTATTTTTTGGCCTTTCCTGCTTCTTCCTGGAGTACCTCGAGATATTCGTCACTAAGTTCAAATCCAAAATGCTTGTAAAGCTTTTTCACAGTTTGAACGGGATTTCCCACAATGTTTAGATAACTTTCAATCGCCCAGTTTTCATTAGGATATTCTCTTAGCTTTTCTAATGGGTAGGTGTAAAAGTGGGCAATGGCTTCCCTGATCCTATCGCTTGCATCTCTTTCAACCCCACTATTGAATAAATTGATACAAAAGGTCATCCAGCTAAGTGCTGAAGGTACCGCCTCTAAGGGAGTACGGACCGTACAAACGATCTTTGCATCAGGAAAGTTTTCAAAGATGGATTGAATTTTGGCGCTGAAGGCTGGGTTTTTGGAAGAAAAGTGTTTGTCCTTTCCAAAAACATAGAGATGTCTCTGCACACATTCTTTATAAAATCTCATTACTCGTTTTCGCTCTTCGCGAGTCAGCACTCTATCAAAATCCGAAAAACGCTCCATTTCTTCAAACGGAAAAACAAAGCTTAAGAATGCAGAGGCAAATATATGAGAAAGGATTATCTCATCCTCTTCTGCTTCGAAAAATCCTATTTTGTGAAATTTGCGGGATTTTCTAAATATGACCTTCTCAACTGCTATAACAAGCTTATGGAGGGGACTTCCTACTTGTTGATCCATGCTTCCTATGAATTTCAACACTTTTTTCTGAATTATAGACGGGGCGAATACAAGCTCCCACATTTTCATATGAGAAAAATGTTCCTTGTCTTTACCTATAAGGCGTTGCAGAAAGGTGGTGCCGCTGCGAGGATAACCCACAATAAATAACGGTCGTTTTACCTCGAGATTTCTAAAATCCGTGAATAATACCTTATCGAGAAGAAACCCGAGCCAGTTTAAGATCTCTATGAAAAAATAGGCCGGGAAAAAAGTGGCCAAAACAACCATTCGTCTTAGGGTAAGGGGAGCAAGGGTATGCTCTTGCCGCCAGAATGACCTATAAAGCATCTTGAACATCAGTTTGTAATCAAAAATCACAGCAATACATCCTTTATACTGCTTTGATGGCTGAGACCTTTGAGAAACGTTTAACTTTGTCCACCGTCAAGCCTCTAGCCAGGCTTCAAGCAACCCCAACCGTCTAAGGCAACCAATAGAGCTTAGGAGTTCTGCAAACAAGATTGAGATTGTGAAGATACCCAAATTTGTAAGGAAAGGGCTCCAGCTTTCATGCGTCAGCAGTCTCCCGGTCAGGGCAGTGCCAATATGCCATCATATTGGATACCATCTGACCCAAACCGCACTTTATTAGTGACCTGGGAATAGGCGATCCTGAAATATCCATCTTCACCCCAGTCTTCGCCCCAACTGTTCTTTACAATAAAACACTCCTCCGCATCGTCCCAGCCCACAATTATAATAGCGTGACCACCCAAGAAAGGGCCAGTAACATACTCGTAAACCCCCCCTGTGTAGTACATAAAATCAGCATATACATAGTAACCGGCAGCAAGCGGGCCTTCATAAACGGCAGCCTTGATAGCATCCACGCTTGGTGTCACCTTTGACCAAGTGGTTATACCTACCAACTCGCCTCTCCATTCCTCACATGGAAGGGGAAGCTTTCTGCCACTGGCCCGATATGGCAGGCAGTCTTCTGAAACAGTGCCTATTCTCGTGAGAAAACTGGCAACATTAGCCATAGAACCCCCATTGCACCCGCTATTGGTCAGATTGTAAGAAACGGTAAACTGCTCAGAATAGTCAGGCGCAGGACCGCCAATATCCAACAGGGATAACGACTCCAGGGCTCCAACAGCAGCAAAGGCCCAGCAGCTTCCACAGTCACCCTGATCCTTTACCGGAGTCACCACGCCTTCGTCTCTCCAGTCAAAATAGGAAGGCAATTCCGTAACTGTGGTTTCATGTTTAGTTACCTCTCCCTGTTCCTCGGAAAAACGCAGCCCTAAACGACTCCTCTTAAGTTCCTCCGGAAGTTCGGAAACAGTAGTCCTGCCTGCAATCCATCGAGCCCCGCGCTCCTGAATCGCCACCTGAACATCACGAAGATCTATGGCATAGGACTGCCCAAAAAGCCCCAAAATAACTAGTGGCAAGGTAAGTATGCTCGTCAAAGCAGTTCCTTTGTGTATGTTCATATTTCTCCTCCTGATTGCCAAGACGTTGAAAAACAGCCTAATCCCATTATCAATACTCCATTACTCTATTTCTCCCACCAATCCGATACCCCATGAACAGGCAGATCTAAATAGCCTCCCCAATCTGGCAGGAAATATGACAGCATATGGTGCCGATGACATTCGCACCACCTGCCCATCTTTGAAATGATGCCGTCTCTTTCGTGGACCAGCATAAGGATCAACTGCCTTCGTTCTATGAGGTGCGTTATAAGGAGAACACCGCCTTCTGGCAGAAAACTGGCCGGTTCGGGGTCTTGTGTCACAAAAGTATTTACAGAGAATTCGAAATAGCCGAATCGATTTGCCGTGGTAATATGCGAAAGTACCAGTATATCTTGTTGTATCCACCCGGGGGTTAATTCGACCTATAGGGAGCAGGATTTGCTCATGGGGGATTCAAAGGGCTGTCAGTCTCGAGGTGGGCCCTCGTCCATCAGTAAATCCAGAATCGCTATCCCCTGGCAGTTCATGGTCCATGCGGTCAAGTACAGCCTGCATGATGGTTTGAGACATCCGGTTCTCAAAATGGCTACAGGAGATCGTAATAGCATTCCGGAAATAGATCACCGCAAGGCCAAGTATACCCGGTCTTCGAGGAACAGTAGCAAATAGAGTTGCATGGGTGGCTTCTGTATCTCCGAATCGGCATATTTCCTGGTCCACCTCCCCTACGTTGGTCAAGACGGCAATGCCCTGCCTGACAGGGCTACGCAAGACTCGGTTGATCAAGGCCTTTAGGAAAGCGAATGGTATACAGGCAGAAAAGGGTCTGACCAGGGGGAAGCCCTCCAGGAGCAAAAGGATTAAGGCGAGTACATTGAATCCCAAGTATTTGGCCTTTAGTCCCTCGAACTGTTCTTGAAACTGCGCCACAATGTCATGAAACGGTGTCTCCATAGTGGCTGGCGCAAAGAGAATCTCCGCGCCGCCCATGTTACACAGGGTATCAGTCTGTTTGGATTGAAGATAGCGGCGTAGGTCCACTGTCGTGATGATCGACAAAGGGACATCGTCCTGGTGAGGAACAGTCGCCGCCAGTGCCCGAAAAAAGGCGGTTATAAGAACCAGATTGAGAGAGAACTGATGATGACGGGCATAGCGCCGAATAGCCTCACCGCGCTCCCGCGGCAAGGCTAAGGTCAGCATCCTGATCCGGCCCGAATCTGTAGAGGGGATTGGAAATTGCCAGTTTAGGCCAGACCTTTTCAGCCTTCTTATCGGCCATCGGGCGTTTCTCACAATTGCCCGCTTATCCTTCCATGTTAACTGTTGGCTGAGGCTTTTGAAACTCCGATCTCTCATTAGGTGGGGCCGGGGATGATATCCGGGGTTTTCGCCGAGCCGGTTGTAAATGGAAGCCAGAAGATGGATCAAGTCTTTCCCCGACCGACCATCAGCGATCATGTGGTTTACCCTGAGGCAGATCGTATCAGTACCCTTCCGGAGAAGAAGAAGCTTGAATTGTAGATCATAGCGGGGATCGCAGTTTTCACTCATGAATTCCCTCAACCGGGCCGGCACATCAGCCGGCTCTTCGACCCTCAACAATTCTAGCTCTCGCAGTTCGAATTGGCGCTCCCATCGAGGGCGGAACCACTGGTCGACGAACCGGCAGCCAAGGAGCGGCTCGACCTCCGCAGCCAACCGCGCCGATTTCGCCAGCCGACCCTCATCAACGTGACCATCCAGGGATAAAATCAAATGATAGTAGCCGGTGCTCACACGTCTCATGCAGTAGTAAAGCCGGTCGGCTATATTTGTTGGAAACCGTGTCGGAATTCGCGCCACTCCCGCCCCCTGACCAGCCCTTGTTAAGATATCAGCCATATGGTTTACTCCACTTCAACTAAAGCCATTCTCGGCACCGACAAAACCTGATGGCGCTCCCTACTGCTGGAGCAGCTGGCGCGTCCTTGGAACCAGGGATCCAGGAGGTGAATTCTTGACACCTCCAGCTGGCAGGAATGCACGGCCCACCAACTTACAGCGATCTGGGTTTTATGACCGTGATAGACCATATGTCTTGTGGACCCTCTGGCGAAGATTTGGTTTGACTCCCTCAACTATCCGCAGGAAATGCTGCGGGCGAGGTTCAATCCCATTTTCATGGCAACTCTCGTTCCATTTGAACGAGAACGCTCCGTACAGTGCTTTGTAGGAGGCAGTTGTCCATATAGCGCACGTTAATATTAATTGCGTTCCGGAAATAAGCGGCGTTGAGCGCAAGCAAGCCCGGCACCCGTGAGATGGTCCAGCTCAAGTAAGCGTTGTGCACCCCCACGTCCCCGAATCGGCTCCGATCCGGTTCGACTTTACCCACATTCAAAAAGGCCGCTATGCCGCTGACCCCCGGCCGACTCATACCCAGATTAAATGCACTTTTAATCAACCCGAAGGGGACATACGGATATAATGCACTGATCACCGGAAACGTTTCTAGCACAAGGGGGATGAGACAAATCGAACTGAGCCCCAGGTATTGCCTCCTAAAAACCTCAAACTGTTCCCGAAACTGCATGAGAATGTCACGAAATGGTGTCTTTGGGCCCGCCGCCCGCGCAAAGAGAATCTCCGCGCCGCTCATGTTGCACAGCATGTCGGTCTTTTTGGATGCCAGGTGGCGCCGTAAGTCCACAGTGATAATAACCGGCAAAGGAACATCAGGCGAAGGTCGAACAACAGCCTCCAGTGCCCGGAAGAAAGCAGTTATCAGTACGAGGTTGACAGAGGCCTGGTGCTTTTGGGCATACCTTATAATCTTCTGCCCACGCTCAGGCGGCAGGGTAAGAATCTCGAAATTTCCCTGTTCCGCATTGGCGTCGGGGATGGGGAATTGCCAGCTCGCACCGGATCTTCGCAGCTCTCTAATAGGCCACCGTTGGTTTTTGACAATCGCCAGTCTATCCCTCCACCTCAACTCCCCACCAATGGCTCTGAAGCTACGATCACTGCCCAGGTTGGGCATCGGCTGATAAGATGGACTTTCACCCAAACGGTTATAGACGGAAGCCAGAAGATAGACTAGATCCTTAATAGCGGCCGCGTCGCCGAGCATATGGTTTAGCTGTAGGCAGATCGTATCCGTTTCGCCCCGCAAGACAAGTACCTTGAACTGTAGATCATAGCGGGGATCACAGGGTTCATTCATGAACCTGTTCAGCTGGGCCTGCCTGTCCCACTGCCTTTCCAGTCTCAGAAATTCGACCTCTTCCAGATCGCACCGACGTTCCCAGTATGGGCGAAACCAGTCATCCACAAATCGACACCCGAGGAGCGGTTCGGCATCAACGGTCAAGCGGACTGACCTCGCAAGCCGCTCTTCATCAATTCGACCGTCCATAAACAGGACCACATAGTGGTAGCCGCTGTTCAACCGCCTCATGCAGTAGTACAGTCTGTCAGTCACCGTGGTTTGGAATCGACTCGGAATTTGACTCTCAGCCTCGATCCCACGGGCATCCGCCGAAGCGTGACAGTCATTGACTGCGGCAGACATAACGCCTGATTTCCCAGCAACTGAAGCGAGCGAATCTCGCGCCTTTATGCCTTCGTTCATGAAAATCCCTTTAAGCCTATTTGTCCTTTCGCCCGCCAGCAGACATCAATGTCAGCAGAAAAAGGGCCGCTTCCGCATGGCCCTGGACTTCAAACTTCATAGCCGTGTTATAGGAGAGCCTTACGAAACTTCTTTCGTAGCTTACCTTCGACTCTTTCAAGCCCCGGTAGAAGTTTCACTGGCCGCGGCTTGATCCACCTCTTGTAGTCCACCTCCAAACGAGATTTGACTCCCAGGAAACCGAGGACAGAAGCTATTTCTTTCGCCGGATTATTGCACAACTTTTCATAGCGTAAGGAGATATAATCGGATCTTGGAAGCAAATCGATTTTATCGAAGAAATAGCGCATGGATTTCCATGTGCGAAAAGTCAGAATACGTCTCGCCAGCTGAACCCTTGAGTGTGGGTTAGTCATCCATTGCATATAACCGACAACGAGACAGTTTTCTTGCAGTCGCGCAAAGGTCTTGGATAGCAAGTGGGCATAAGGGTTACCCTCTGTCCAGTTCTTGCGCATCGCCTTGAGCTGCGAATTGAGGGTATGGATAGGGTCACGATGGATGAAGATGAGTTTGGATTCGGGAATTAACTCCTTGATCGTCATGAAATTCTTGCAATCCCATGGATTCTTCAACAAGAGCATCCGCGAGGGATCTGAGGTATATTGAACCTTTTTGCATAGCTCATCAAGAACTGCCATATTCTTTTCTGTGAGGTGTAACTTCCTGCTGTGCGCATGCAGCACCATGCCATACTCTTCAGGCAGGTCTGCTTCCACCTCTATATCGTCAATAAGCCGCGTGCCTATCCCTAGCGATCGAAAGCGTGCGTTCAATCTTTCCCTTGCATCGTCTTCTGTCCCTTGCGCATGGTTCGCCAATAGCTCGTCATAGCAGATTACGTGATAGGTCGTTATGATATTGAAGCATTCAGTGAGGCCAAGCAGCTTATAGAGAATCGTCGTGCCAGAGCGATGATCACCAATGATGAACACAGGCTTGTACTGAACATCTCTAAGATTATTGAGATATGCTTCATCTCGAGCTGACTCCAGGCTTCCAACTGTTGTTCGATCGTATGGACGCTTTAGGGTCATAGCATCCTTCCCCACGTTCTCTAATAGAATCCTGAATCTGGAAAATGGCCTTTACCTCCGCCCGGTATCGACAGGACCTAGTTCAATTTGCTCAGCGGTTCATCTGCAAAACGTGCGCTTGAATTCATCAATCTCCTGGACCGCACGTTTGTATCCGCCAGCCGATTTAAGGGCTGCACCAGCTCTTCGAGCCGCTTCATAGTAAGAATTGTCTTCGAGGATACTCCTTCCCAGATTCCGAAGCCTGTCACCGGTCAGATCACTTTCCTTCAAAATCTTTCCAGCACCTGTGTTTACCACCTGCCGTGCATTGAAACTCTGTTCCACGGTTTGGGGGAAAATTAAAAGTGGAACCCCAAAAAATAGACCTTCACTCATGCCACTCACGCCTCCATGAGTAACAAATAGCCTTGCCTGCTTCAAGCTTTCTATCTGGGACGGTACGAACTTGTACACCATAAAATTGCTTGGGATAGGTCCGAGCTCCTTGATATCAATCGCGTTTCCGACCGACATGACGACCAATTCATCCAGGCCTCTAAATGCAGATAGGCAGGCCCTACAAAAACCTAGGTGGTTGTTACGAACGGTTCCGAGAGAAATGTAGATGACCTTTCGCCTGTCAACGTGTTCCAGAAACGGAAAGTCAATGTCTCTGTGAGGGGAGACCATGCTTCCCACAAAACGATAGCTCTCGTCAAATTGATCCGCTAAGGGTTGCAATTCTTTGGAGACGTAGACCAGATTCAACTCTGATCGGTTAACAAAAACATCCTGTATCCTTGTTATGAAAAGAGGCAGGTGATACGCCTTCCGCAACTGACGAACGTTACGCCAGACATTGAGGGCTGATCGAGTGTTCCCGAGAATTGTTCTCACGAGTTGGCCACCAGGAATGCCCAACCACTTGTTCATTTCCTTTACAAGGGTAGAATTCAATGCAAAAGTTGCAGTCGAACAGACTCCGGGAATTCGTAGCAGCCTAGCAACGGCCCATCCCCATAAACAGGTGGAGTCATGCATAATATAGTCTACCTGTCTGCGACGGGTATCTTCTAATAATTCATTCAAAGATACAGCCGTATAGCGCAAAAGAAGTTGGGCAAATTCGACTGGGTTGGCAGGTGGGCGCAGATTTGCATCATCCATCCTGGGATAGTGGCGAAAAATGCTCCCTGTTCTCTCAATTTTTTCCCGAAACCGCTCCGTCCCGTAATAGATGACTTCCTCTCCTCGATGAACTAGCTCTTCGACGACTGGGAGGGTTGGATTAATGTGTCCGTATCCGGGAACATTGAAAAATATGACTTTGGCCATTCCGACCTCTTAATACGCAATAAGCCTACATCAAGCCCGCCTCCAAGCGATTCCGGCCTATTGAGGCACTATTTTACGATTTTCGGCAGCGCCCTGAAGGCATGCTCCGGTTCTTGACGCCAAAACTTAGTGACAGAGGGGATTGTCAATTAAGAAAAGCCTCTGAACCAGACGGCCATTCGTAATAGGCCCGCTGCCGTTTCAATCTCTCCTTAAAAAAAGGGGCAAGGATCGACTCTACAACGAACCCGCATGGAAGACCAATGGCAATGGCAAGCAAGAGAGAGAGGTAGAACCCGAGTAGCGATGCCTTATTTCTCCACGATCCAGGAGGGCCTACCGCCTTGATAACCCTTGCCCAAAAGAGAAAAAGCCTATGACCCACCCTCTCGGCCCCTATAAGCCTTGTATCTACCCTAACAGCACCGTATCCCTTAAGAAGCGGTTCACCCAGGTCAAGAATTCCAGCCTGAAGGGCCTTTCGAATGGCAAGTCCGAAACGTTCCGCTCCCCTAACCTGGCTTTCGGAAACGCCCGCAGGCGGAAATACTCCCAAAAACTTGCCTTTTTCCCCTGTAAATACCCGGCGAACAGTGGTTACAAGGGAAACCGCCACACCTCCTCGGTCGGTCAGGACAGCATTGTCGATTAATCGTGCACCAAGATCTTCGAGGATTTTCTTGATTTTTTCCTGGGCCTCTAGCCACATCCCGCGGCATCCAATGACTGTAATGACTGGTTTACCGGACAATAGTCTGGCGGTTGCTTCTTCCTTTAGAAAAGCGGTAATGGGAGGAGAGGGAGAAAGGTACCAGGGTTGATAAGCGAGAATTACTAAGTCAT
Organism: uncultured Desulfobacteraceae bacterium; assembly: GCA_964452575.1. GTDB lineage: Bacteria > Desulfobacterota > DSM-4660 > Desulfatiglandales > Desulfatiglandaceae > CAYVMN01. The sequence continues at coordinate 54,525 of CAYVMN010000002.1, forward strand.
AGGCCTGTCTTGGGTCGAACTTGAAAGGTTTGAGCGGCGGTGGCTCCATCAAAACCGATTCAGGCATAACAGCTGCAAACTTAAAAAAAGGCCAGGGATAGGGGTAAGGGTGGAGGGGTTCCAGCCTCTCTAAGAACACCTCGATTGAAGGGTCCTGCATAAGGGGAGCTGTTATTGAATTAACGATCTCAGCTACCTGGCCGCTTTGTGAGAAATAGACAACTAGTACCCTTTTCATAACATCTTTCTCTTAAAAAATAACGCAATCGTTCACCATAGAGGGCACAGAGCAAACTCTTTTGTTTTAATCATTGATTAACCGGCGTATACAGTTTATTCCCTCTGTGTTCTCAGTGATCTCAGTGGTGAACTGTTACAAAATAACTACATATCAGGGTGCCTAGAAAAATGCAGCAACATCAATTCACAGATCGTCCTTTGTACCTCCGATGAACCCTCGTGGGAGGGGCCATGATGTTCATGCCTGAATCGACCTTTATGATTGCGCCGGTCACACAACGTGAGAGATCCGATGCGAGATAGATGGCAGCTCCACCAATATCCTGCATTGTGATATTTGATAACATTGGGGATCGCTCTTCAATCATCTTCAAGGCCATAGTGAAATCCTCAACGACCACTGAGGATGGCGTCATAATTGGTCCTGGGGATATGGCATTGACCCGAATATTTTCTGCTCCAAGATCATAAGCCAGATAGCGGACGGTTGCGTCCAAAGCGGCCTTGGCAATTCCCATGATGTTGTACCCGGGTACTACTTTTTCGGCGCCACCAAAGGTCAGGGTGATGATGGAACCCCCTCCAGAGGAATTCATTAAAGGGCGCGAGTGCCGGGCAAAGGCCACCAGCGAGTAAGCGCTAATTTCAAGGGCCTTGGTCCATCCGGACCTTGATATGCGAATAAACTCTCCACCAATATCATTTAGATCAGCATAGGCAATGGAATGAACCAGGATATCCAACCTTCCATCAAACGCCTCTTTCACTTGATCGAACGCCTGTGCGATTATATAGTCGTCACGAACATCACAGGGGATTATGACCTCCGAGTCGACCTGGGGGGCCAGTTTTCTTACCCGGCGAACATTGCTTTCAAGACACGCAAAGGCAATTCGCGCCCCGTGGGCATAAAACGCCTCTGCAATGCCCCAGGCAATGCTTTTCCGGTTGGTGACTCCAGAGATAAGGGCTGCTTTTCTGCTCAGCAATCCCACTAAATTACCTCCGACCTCTTCCCATAATCGTAACACTTTAGCGTTTTGAAAGAAAGGCAGAGGACCGCGAGGGTCTTTTTTCCA
>CAYVMN010000003.1:0-55706 GCA_964452575.1 uncultured Desulfobacteraceae bacterium
GAGAATGGGTGCCCAACGAGTATGGTGGAAGGGAGAATTTGGAGGCAATTTCCTTCTTGCGTCGGTTTAACGAAGAGGTCTATAAGAGTTTTCCCGCGGTGCAGACCGTTGCAGAGGAGTCCACGGCATGGCCCATGGTGTCACACCCAACATATGCAGGAGGGCTGGGTTTTGGAATGAAGTGGGATATGGGCTGGATGCACGACACCCTCGATTACATGGCCAGGGACCCTGTCCACAGGAAGTATCACCACAACAAACTGACATTCCGGATGATCTACGCCTTTCACGAGAATTTTGTCCTTCCCTTATCCCACGATGAGGTGGTTTATGGAAAGGGCTCACTTCTCCGAAAGATGCCCGGCGATAGATGGCAAAAATTTGCCAATCTCAGACTACTTTTAAGTTACATGTACGCCCAGCCAGGGAAGAAGCTGCTTTTCATGGGCGCTGAGTCCGGCCAGTGGAATGAATGGTATCATGAATCAGGCCTGGACTGGGCCTTGCTGGACGATCCTTTTCACAAAGGCCTTCAGCGTATGGTTGCTGATCTAAACGCGCTCTACCGAAATGAACCAGCTCTCCATGAACTGGAATTCTGTAGAGCAAGTTTTGAATGGATAGACTGTAACGACTCCGAGCAGAGCACTCTCACCTTGATCCGCAAGGGGCCATCAGACAAGGATGTATTCATCGTGGCCTGTAATTTCACGCCAGTACCACGAAACAATTACAGGGTGGGAGCGCCTATGAGCGGAGTCTGGAAGGAGGTCTTGAACAGCGATGCGCTGGTTTATGGGGGAAGCGGTCAGGGGAACCTGGGCCGAGCAAAGGCCGAGCCTCTTCCGTTCCATGGCCGTCCCTACTCCCTCGAGATAACACTGCCTCCCCTGGGGGCCCTCTTCTTCAAGTGGGAAGGGGGAATCCAAAATCAAGAATATGGACCGGCGCGGTAGCGGCATTCTCCTCCATATCACGTCTCTCCCCTCGCCTTTCGGGATAGGGGATTTGGGCCCGTGGGCCCACAGGTTCGTTGATTTTCTGGCAGAGGCAAGGCAGACCTATTGGCAGATCCTCCCCTTGAGCCCGGCAGACCCCTATCAAGGGAATTCTCCCTACCATAGCTGTTCCGCCTTTGCCTGGAATCATTTGATCATAAGCCCGGAATTTCTTGTGCGGGACGGATGGCTTGATAACGACGACCTGAAACCCCTTCCTGATTTTCTAAGCAGCCGAGTGGATTATGGCCCTGTCATTTCATACAAAGAGACCATTCTCGGCAAGGCCTATGAGCGTTTCAAGGCTAAGGGTGGACCCGAGGCATATCGGGAGTTTTGCGCGAAAAGCATCCACTGGCTCGATGATTATTCACTCTTTGTGGCCCTGAAATCCCGCTTTGGAGGCAAGGCCTGGGCCGATTGGGGGCCCGACCTTCGAGACAGGCGAGAACGAGCGCTTCGAGAGGCCAGAAGCGAGCTTAAGGATGAAATCCAGAGGGCCAGTTTCTATCAGTACCTCCTCTTCTGGCAGTGGAGGGCCCTAAAGAACTACTGTAACAGCAAGGGCGTGCGGATAATAGGTGATATGCCCATCTATGCAGTCCATGACAGTGCCGACGTATGGGTTCATCAGGAACTGTTCAATTTGGATCAGGAAAAGAGGCCGCTTACCGTGGCTGGTGTCCCACCTGACTATTTCAGTAAGACGGGACAGCTCTGGGGCAATCCGGTTTATAGGTGGGAGGCTGTCCGGAACCGGGGATACGACTGGTGGATTCAGAGAATAGCCCACAACCTGGAATTATACGACTTCGTAAGGATAGACCATTTTCGGGGCTTTGTAGGATACTGGGAGATACCGGCCTCTGAACAGAATGCCGTAAATGGAAGGTGGGTCGAGGCCCCGGCATGGGATTTCTTCACTCGAATCACCAACCAATTCCCCAGGCTACCGATTATAGCGGAAGACCTGGGGGTCATCACACCAGACGTGGTTGAGGTCATCCGCCATTTCCGGTTTCCTGGGATGAAGATCCTCCTCTTTGCCTTTGGCGATGATCTGCCTACCAATCCCTATGCGCCGCATAACCTTGAAAGGAATTGCCTGCTCTACACAGGGACCCACGACAACAACACGGCCAAGGGATGGTTTGAAAGAGAGACAACGCCAGATGTCAGAGAGAGGCTCTCACGGTATGTTGGAAGAGAGGTCTCGAGGGACTCTGTGGGCCGCGACCTTGTCCAACTGGCCATGATGTCGGTGGCAGATACGGCCATCTTTCCCGTTCAGGACCTGCTGAGTCTGGGCGAAGAGGCGCGGATGAACACGCCGGCCACAAATAAGGGCAACTGGGAGTGGCGCCTCGAACCGGGCCTCTTGACTCCTGCTGTGTCGAGCGACCTCCTTGACATGACCGTGATATATGGCAGGGCCTAAAGTGATGAAAACCCTTCGAAAGAACCCTCATATATACGAAATCAACCTGATGACCTGGCTCTCTGATCTTACCAGGAGGGAGGGCAGGGAGATCAACCTCAGAAATATACCCAAAAGGGAGTGGGAACACCTCAAAAGGATGGGTATGGACCTCATATGGCTCATGGGGATGTGGGAAAGGAGTCCTTACTCTGTTGACAGGGCCCAGGGTGCCCCACAACTTGTTGAGGCATGTCGGTCCATCTTGAAGGACTTCGAGATGCACGACATGGTGGGCTCCCCTTATGCCGTTCATGACTATGTTCCAGATTCCAGATTCGGGTCGGCGGAAGATCTTCTGGCCCTCAAAGACGCACTTGAGCACGAAGGACTGTTGCTAATTCTTGACTTTGTACCCAACCATACGGCCTGCGATCATCCCTGGGTCCGACTAAGCCCCGAGCGATATATCCAGGGGGACATGTCCAAGGGGGGTAATTGCGAGGAGGGCTTTTTCGCGGTTGATACTGCGTTCGGCAGACGATGCATCGCTCACGGGAAAGATCCATATTTCGTGCCCTGGACCGATACGGCCCAGATCAACTATGGTCATCCGGGGTCATTGGAGGCCATGGGCGAGCTCCTTGCTGAACTCTCATCATACTGCCATGGTCTCAGGTGTGATATGGCCATGCTGGTCCTCAGCGATGTCTTCCAAGACACATGGGGGCCTTTTCTCAAGGATGTGAAGGACGTGGAGGAATTCTGGCCTTCTGCCATAGAGGGCCTCAGGTCCGGCGACAGGGAGTTTTTGCTCATCGCAGAGACATATTGGGGGAAAGAGGCGCAACTCTTTGATCTTGGATTTGGCTATGTCTATGATAAGAACCTCTACGACCTGATGGTCAGAAGAGATATTAAGGGGCTGAGGCACACACTGTCCACCAGGCCGGTTCTTGATCAACAGAGGATGGTGCGGTTTCTTGAAAACCATGACGAACCGAGGGCGATGGAGGCCTTCGGCAGGGACAAGATCAAGGCGGCAATGCTCATCCATGCAACGCTCCCCGGAATTAGGTTCTGGCAGCACGGCCAGTTCGAAGGGGGCAGGATCAGAACGCCGGTGCAACTGAGGCGCGCCCCTGTTGAGCAGGTAGATCATGACCTACTCACCTTTTCCGAGATGCTGCTTGCTGAAGTGAGTCACCCGGTATTTCATGATGGGGTCTGGGAGATGTGCCAGACGGCTGGATGGGTCGACAATCCTTCCCATGAGATGCTGCTGGCGTGGTGCTGGGGCCTGGACGATGAGAGGAGGTTGGTGATCATCAATTTTTCCGACTCATCTATACATGGATATATCAGACTGCCCCCTGAGTGGCTCACAAGGGGAGAAGATTTCTTCTTTAACGACCCGTTGAAGGGCAACAGCTATCTACGTTCTAGGTCAGAATTGGAGGAGTCGGGATTGTACGTTGGTCTCGAAAAAGGAGACTTTCATTTTTTCAGGGTGAAGAGGGGATAAGATATGACCGGACCTATTAGGACCTTGGATGTGAGGCCAAGAGTCCCGGAGAGGCTCAGGCCTCTATACGAATTGTCACTCAACCTCTTTTTTGCGTGGAATTATGAGGCCGAAGAATTGTTTACGAGAATTAATCCGGAGCTCTGGGAGGAGACCAGAAAGAACCCGGTGGAGTTCCTCGGCCGCATCCGGCAGGGGGAGCTTGAAGGCCTCGTTACGGATGAGGGCTTTATTGCCCATATGGAAAGGACCAAGTCAGAGTTCGATCGATACATGTCTGAAAGGCCTTCTCCTGATGTCTTCGGAAAGGCGGGACGTCCATTCCTCGTAGCCTATTTTACGGCGGAATGCGGTGTCGCAGACTGCCTGCCCATCTATTCGGGGGGTCTGGGCATTCTCTCGGGAGATCATCTTAAATCCGCCAGTGACCTCAACCTGCCGATCATCGGTGTCTCACTGGCCTACCAGAAGGGTTATTTTCGTCAATACCTCACCCAGGATGGCTGGCAGATGGAGACCTATCCTGTAAACGACTTCACTACAATGCCCATGAAACGGGTTCGAGACGGTCAGGGAAATCCGGTTTGGGTAAGCGTTGATCTGAAAGGTGAAAAGGTGAAGATTCAGGCCTGGCGTGTCAATATCGGAAGGACAATACTATACCTTCTCGATACAAAGCTCTCCGAAAACCCGGAGTGGGCAAGGGGCATTACCTCCGAACTCTACGGCGGAGACCGGGAGATGAGGATTCGTCAGGAGATCGTACTGGGAATCGGCGGGATCAGGATGCTCAAGGCCATCGGCGAGGAGCCAACCGTCTACCATATGAACGAAGGCCACTCGGCTTTTGCGGTTTTCGAAAGGATCAGGGGACTCAGGGAGGAGAAGGGCCTAAGCTTTAACGAGGCCTTGGAATGCGTTCGCGCAACAAGCGTTTTCACAACTCACACCCCTGTGCCTGAGGGCAACGACATGTTTCACCCGGACCTGGTTCGGGCCTACTTCGAATCCTTTGCCAGGTCCATGGGGATCACCTCTGAGGTGCTGCTCGCTTTAGGGAGACAGGATCCCAGGAACAGGGACGAGGAGTTCTGCATGACAGTGCTGGCCCTCAGGTTGTCCAACTGGAACAATGGGGTAAGCCGCTTACACGCGAAGGTGAGCAGGAAGATGTGGCAAAGGATTTGGCCCAAAACCCCGGAGACGGATCTTCCGATAGGGCACATCACAAACGGGGTCCATATCCCGTCCTGGATCTCTAAGGGGATGTCCGAAAATTATGCCCGTTACCTGGGTCCCCGCTGGATCGAGGATCCCGATAATGTGATGGTCTGGGCAAGGGTGGACAAGATCCCCAACACGGAACTGTGGCGGACCCATGAGAGGGGTCGAGAGAGGCTAGTTGCCTTCACACGTAAGAGACTCAAAGAACAGTTGGGAAAGCGCGGTGTCTCGAACCGGGACCTGGCCGTAGCGGACGAGGTCCTGAGCTCTGAGGCCCTCACCATTGGATTTGCAAGGAGATTTGCCCCCTACAAACGGGCCTACCTCATCCTCAAGAACATCCAACGTCTGAAACAGATGCTGACAAGCGAAAAAGCCCCGGTGCAAATGATCTTCGCCGGCAAGGCCCATCCACAGGATCACGCGGGAAAGGAGCTGATCAAGCAGCTGGTTCAGATCTCCAATCAGGATCAGTTGAGACGCCACTTGGTATTTCTGGAGAACTACGACATGGAGGTCGCCAGGTTTATGGTCCAGGGAGTGGATGTCTGGCTCAATACCCCCAGGCGTCCCCTGGAGGCCTGTGGGACCAGCGGAATGAAGGCTGTGGCCAATGGCGCCCTTCACCTCAGTGTACTGGACGGGTGGTGGGATGAAGGGTATGACCCGGACATCGGCTGGGCCATAGGGAGCGGAGAGAGTTATAATGACTATGGCTATCAGGACGAACTGGAGAGCCGCATCCTATATGATATCCTGGAAAAGGACATAGTCCCGCTCTTTTACGACAGGGGGCCTGACGGTCTTCCCAGGCGCTGGCTGGCCATGATGAAGGCCTCACTTCACAAGCTCTGTCCTATGTTCAACACGCACCGGATGCTCACAGAGTACTGGACGCGCTTCTACGTCCCGTCTGCAGAGCGGAGTTTCCAGCTTATGGAAAATGATTGGCAGGGTCTGAAGGACTTGGCCGCTTGGCGCGAAAAGATCATGTACAACTGGTCCAATGTGAGGATCAGGGAGATCAGGATGGATAAGATAAACGAGATAGAAGTGGGTGCATCCTACCATGCGGAAGCGGACATATTCTTAGGGGAGCTTTTGCCGCGGGATATCATGGTGGAGGCCTACTATGGAAGGCTTAATCCGTCCAATCAGTTCCTTGATAGCTATACTGAGGTGATGAGGCCTGCAGGCACGGCCGGGGATCACGTATGTAACTACCAGTGCGACCTCCGCTTCGAGGAGGTGGGCCACTTTGGGCTCAATGTGCGTCTAACTCCCAATCATCCCAATCCAGAAAGCCGTCACGCCATGGGTCTAGTGATCTGGGGCGAAGGGTGAGGGATGCAGGTTTGAGGATTGAAGATTGATGATGGATGCCTGTTCCGCGAGAGGCTTACCGGCATCGATGAGCCAGGCGGCTTCCTATGTCATAAAGCTCAGTGTATCCAGGTAGGTTAGCATATCGGGGTATTGCAATTGATTTGCTGCCCTGATTCTGTTAAGCTAAGCAAGCCTTTGGCCTTTGAGTCTAAGAGATAGGTGTCAGCATCTTGAAAAGTTGGTTTGTTACCAGCAGAATCGGGGAACATGACGAGGTAATCCAGCGGCCGGAGGGAGGTAGTCAAGGGTACTGATGAAGAACAAGAAGGTGAAGATTAGGCGAAACGCCCTCTGTCCTTGCGGGAGCGGGCTTAAGTATAAGAAGTGCTGCCTGGGCCGGTCAAACCTTGAAGATCTGGGCATAAGGGAACTCTATCTTAGGAGACATAATATCAGACTCAAGGGGGAGAAAGACATTGAAGGCATCAGGCGTGCCGGACGCCTGGTACTCGATTCCCTGGATCTGGTGGAGGCTGAGATAATGCCGGGGATGAAGACAGAGGCGATTAACACCCTGGTCCATGAGTTCACTACGAAAAACGGGGCGATTTCGGCCCCCCTGAACTACAGGGGTTTTCCAAAAAGCGTCTGCGTCTCGGTAAATGGGGTAATCTGTCATGGCATCCCAGGCGAGAGAATATTGGAAGACGGGGATATCGTAAATGTGGACGTGACCCCCATACTCATGGGGTACTATGCTGATGCCAGCAAGACCTTCTTTGTGGGACGGCCCGGGCCTGATGCCCAAAAAATAGTGAGAGTAGCCCGTCAGAGCCTGAAGAGCGGTATCTCAGTGGTTCGGCCAGGTAATACCACCGGAGACATTGGCTGGGCCATCCAGAGGTATGCCGAGGGGGAGAGATGCTCGGTTGTCAGAGAATTTGTGGGACACGGTGTGGGGTTTGAGTTCCATGAGCCCCCCCAGGTCCCACACTACGGAGAGAGAGGGGAGGGCATAACCCTCGTTCCTGGCATGGTATTCACCGTTGAACCCATGATAAATCTGGGAGAAAAGGACCTCAAGATCCTGGAAGATAACTGGACTGCGGTCACAAAGGACGGATCCCTCTCTGCCCAGTTCGAGCAGACCATTCTTGTCACGGAGGACGGTTTTGAAAGCCTCACCCCCTTTGATCTGTGAGAAACAAACCTGTGCCCCCAATTCTCAGCCACCATCAGATAAGACCACCTCGCTACTGTTAGAAAAGGCAAGTTGTTTGGGGTTTGTGGCGATCGGGTTTTCACGGCCCGAACGACCCATGTTTTTTGACCAGTTCTGTTCATGGATCTCTGCCGGCAGGCATGGGTTGATGGGGTGGCTTGCCAGGACTGTGAAGCTGAGAGAGAGTCCCGCCAGGCTTCTGGATGGGTGCAGAACCGTGGTGAGCCTGGCCTATCCCTATTCTTCTCTAAAGCCCATTACACCGGATGGCTACGGGGCTGCCAGGTACACGGAGCCTGAAAAGGAGGACTATCATAACAGGTTAAGGAGACTGGGGAAGGAACTGGCCGAGGAGATCCTTAAGAGATATCCGGGTAGCAAGTCAAGGGTTTGCGTTGATTCAGCCCCGATCATGGAGAGGAGCTTTGCCTATAGCTCGGGCATCGGATTTATCGGAAAGAGCAATATGCTCCTTATCCCGGGCCATGGTTCTTATGTCTTCCTTGTTGAGATCATTACAACCGCCAGCCTGCCCTTTCCTGAGATCGAGCCGATGAAAAGTCAGTGCGGGTCATGTAGGTTGTGTATCGATGCCTGTCCGACAGGGGCCCTTGGGGGCCCTTTTTCGCTAAATGCCTCTATGTGCCTCTCCTACCTAACCATTGAAGGACCTGAAGCAGTAAATATAGAAACAGGAAAAAGGATGGGGAAGTGCTTTTTCGGTTGCGATATATGTCAGGAGGTGTGTCCCTTTACTGAAGGGGTGAGTGCCCAGAGGCCTTCCCTCCCTTCCACAGAGGAGATCCTGGCCATGGGGCCTGCTGATTTTAGCCATGTATTCGGGAAAACGGCCTTCGCCCGTGCCGGGCTGGAAAGGCTCAAAGGTAATATTAGGGCCGTGAGGCAATGGGATCGAGCCTAGGCGCCTGTAGCGGCCTTCTTTCCAAGGTCAAAGGCCTCCTTCAGGATTTCTGCTTGTTTTTGGACGTCCGAGCCCTTTTCCAGTGCACGAAAAAAGATCCCGCCTTCGTAGGACATATCCAGGGCATCAAAAAAATATTTTGCGGTCAGCTCGGCCCCCTCAAAGAGGTTCTTGCCTCGAGTTGCCCCTATCCCGATCAGATATCCCTTGCCGGCTCCATAGTGTCTCCTCTCCTCAGGTGTCTTCTCCAGCATCCTCTTGGACCACATGGCCTGGCCCCTATCTACCAGGGCCTTTAACTGGGCCGTAATGCCATAGAAGAACATGGGGGAGGCCAGGATGATTATATCCGCGTCTTCCAGAAGGGGATAGACCGACTGCATATCGTCCTTAACAACGCATCTGCCGGTCTCGTCACATCCGCCACATTCGAGGCATCCCGACATCTTCAGCCTTCGCGCATATATGCCCTGTACCTCCGCGCCGGCTGACCTTGCCCCTTCAAGGGCCTTATCCAATAACTGATCCGTGTTTCCGCCCTTTCGAGGGCTACCATAGATCCCAAGGACCTTCTTTTTCATGATGCAATTCTCCTCATCCTATCGTATCTCACACCCCCAGCAAATCCTGATGTTCAGCGACCTTCACGTGTGCCTCAATACATCTGAATCCTCGATCCAGGGCTTATCATCCTTCATTCCCGCGTTCACCGGAATGAAGGAGAGAGCCCACTATCAATGCCCTGGCCCATAATAACATGGCGTATGGCACCGGACGCATCAAGTCTTGGCTGGCTTGGCATACAGGAGGCTATTCCCTCTATACTATGCTGTCAAGTCGTTTTGGAACCGACGTCTCCCTCCCTGCCTAGGCTACGGAGGAGGCTTTTAAGTGACTGCCACAGCTTGAATTGTGGATTGTAATGTGCTATCGTTCCTTTTGAATCATGCCTCGAACTCGGCGAGGGATGGATGCCTATGCTACGGGGATTTTCTTGACATATTAATGGAGATGAGTGACCGGCTTGAGATTGGGGAACAAATTGAAGGATGATTATCTGAACCTAGAGTATTCTAAAATCGTCTTTTCCAGGATAGGAAACCAATTTGAAATATGAATTTGACACTTAGAGATTGACAACCGCAGGGATTGGTAATCCGTTTTAAGAAATAGATTATGTTATCTGAAAACATCATACTTCAGTCGGCCGGGTCGTTATCGGTAGCCGTATTGGCCCTGCTTATGCTGATAATGCAGGCCCTTTTCTTCTACAGAAAGCCTGAATTCACATGGTACGCATGGAGCGCAGCCACCTCGTTTTCGGCCTTACTCTATTCGGTCGGCATTTTCCTCGAATACAACACGCCGGCGGGACCCCTTAACCGATTTTCGGGCCTTTTGGAGTTTACGGCCGTGATCTGCCTGATCCACTGTCTGTATGGATTTACTTATTCCTATCTTGGCATTGAAAGCAAACGATACCATCGGATAGCCGGCGTTTGTCACGTTCTTATTTTAATGCTTTTATGGTCCACCAATTATATCGTGGCTGAAAGATTCGCTATACGAAACTTTATTGGTTTAGGCTCCCCCTATGTTGAGCCGGCCTTGGGACCCCTTGGTCCCGTGTTCGTGCTTTATGCAGCCGCAGCCGGCGTGAACGCGATGATAGTATGGATAAGACACAAAAGGGGTGACCCGAAACACCGGATCATTTTTCTGGGAGGGATAGGTTTTTGGGTTCTGCTGGGTATTCATGATCGTCTGGCCTCTCTGGGGGTCCCCACTCTTCAATATGTCATGGAATACGGATTCCTGGGATTTGCTATGGCCGTTCTGTGGGTCGTATTCGACAGCTATTTGGAAATAGCGGCGGAGGAAAAATATCGTGTCATCACGGAATCCGCAAACGATTGTATCCTGGTGATACAAGATGAAAAAATGGTTTATGGAAATCCTGCATGTAGTGGTCTGATCGGCCAGCCTTTAACTAATCTGGAGGGAAAAGGTCTTCTTGATATCATGGCATCGGAAGACCGCAAGACGGTCCTTGAGCAGTACAAGACCCTTCTGGAGGGCGGCCATGTGGCTAATCCACATACGGCCTGCATTCGGAGAGCGAATGGGGAACAGAGATTCGTAGAAATCGCAATAAGCGTCATTCAATACAAGAATAGACCCGCGGTCCTGGCCATCATGCGTGACATGACAGAACGAAAGCGGGCGGAGGAGGCGTTACGGGAAAGCGAGAAGAAATACAGGGGGTTGGTCGATTTTCTGCCGATACCCCTGTTTGAGACTGACCTTCAGGGTAATGTCATTTCCGGGAACCCTGCCATCTTTGAAGTCTTCGGCCACACGCGAGACGATCTTGAAAAAGGGCTGAATGTATTTCATATTACTTCAACCGAGGACTGGGATAGAATTAGGGCAAATATCCAGAGGGTATTGTGCGGAGAAAAGAAAGGCGGGACCGAGTACACAGGAATAAGAAAAGACGGGAGCATCTTTCCGGAGATTATGTTTTTGAGCCCCATTGTCCGCGAGAACAGACCTGTGGGGTTGAGAGGGGCCATCATAGATCTCAGTGCCCAGAAGCAGACGGAAGCTTCACTCCAGAAGATCAGCCTGAGTCTTGCTGAAGCCCAGAGGATCGCTCACATAGGAAACTGGGAATGGGATATCAAGAGCGATGAAATGTACTGGTCCGATGAGATTTATCGAATCGTCGGAGCGACGCATCAGACATTCGACGGAACATACGAATCCTTCTCTGAACTGATTTATGCCGATGACAGAGAAACCGTATCAAAGGCTGTTCAGAAGGCCATTGATGAAGCGACCAAAAGCGATTTTGAACATCGTATTGTCCGGTTTGACGGTTCAATCCGCGAAATCCGTCAACGGGTGGAACCCATTCTTGACGATACCGGTCGAGCCGTAAGAGTGATCGGTATTGTTCAAGACGTAACCGAGAAGAACGAGGCTGATAGAGAGTTGCAAGATGCAAGGGGGCAATTGCTCCAGTCGGAGAAACTTGCTTCAACGGGTAGATTATCGGCAGGAGTTGCCCATGAGATCCTCAACCCGGTGAATATTATTTCCATGGAATTGCAGATCTTGCGGACAATGGAAACGCTCTCGCCTGAAATAAGAGAAGAATTAGAAATCTGCATGGATCAAGTAAGACGTATTGTGATCATTGCGGAAAATCTCAAGCAGTTTTCTCGCATCCCCGCAAAAGAAAGAACGATGGTCATGGCCGATATCAACGATGTTATTGGTCATGTCTTGGCGCTTTATTCAACGCAGCTGAAGATAGAAGGGGTCGAAACAGAGCTTCAGTATAAATCTGATTTGCCGGAGATATCCATCGAGAGGGAGAAGATAGAGCAGGTTATCGCCAATCTGATCTCGAATGCTATGTTTTTCATGGAGGATAGGGATAATAAGGTATTACGGATAACAACCAAGAAGGAAGTTTTAATGGGAGGCCATGGCGGACTGAGGATCGTGATTGCAGATACGGGCACCGGGATTAAGAGTGAACACATGTCGAAGATCTTTGATCCATTTTTTACAACCAAGGAGCAGGGGAAGGGGACAGGATTGGGGCTCTCCATATCGTACGGTATCATCCAAGATCACGGGGGCAAGATCTGGGCAGAGAATAATGAATGGGGAGGTGCCTCTTTTTATATCGAGCTTCCCGAGAAACCGAATATATCGCATAGTCCGGAAAAAGACCGATGAAAACTGTGGAAAGCCGGGTTCTGTAAAAAGGCATTATGTAACTATTTGACATCGCACATTAATTTAATCTCTTTCCGGAATATAGGCGATATAAGAAGATGACTAAGATGGGAGGTTATATTTATGGAAAAGATTCTCGTTGTCGATGACGAAAGCCATGTCGTGCGGCTGTTACAGAAGTTTCTGGCCTCGAAAGAATATGAAGTCCACACCGCTACCAATGGCATGGAAGCCATCGAGAAGGTGAAAGAGGTGAACCCCCATATCGTGTTGCTTGACATCCTTATGCCGGGTATGGGTGGCATGGATTGCCTGAAGGAAATCAAGAGGCTCAATCCTAAGACTGTCGTCGTGATGGTCACAGCCGTAATCGATGAAGAACTGGCCAAAAGAGCACTTCAGTTAGGCGCCGACGACTATATAACCAAACCACTTGATCTCAATTACATTGAAACGGTTGTGCTGGTCAAATTAATTCAACTTATGGGTTAATTAATCCCATTAGACCGGCAGCCCTGCTGGTGCAAGCCTAATAGGCTCTAAATTGGGACGCTTTTCTCTACCTCTGGCAACTCATCAGAAACGGCTAATTGATATCCCTCTAATTCCTCTAGATTCTTGATCCCTGGTGCTGCCATTATAGGCGATGTGATGCCAGAGCCCGGAGACGAGGTCCTTGTCTACCAAGAAGCTGGTCCTGAAAACCATGCCTGAGACGGGCAAGATGACGCCGGTCCCGCCAATTGTGACGAGTTCCCCTGTAACAGAACCAACTTTGACGAAAACCTGTATAAAGCTTGGGTGCGGATCAACGAGATAATAAGAAATGAAGGTATAGAGAAATATTATGAAAAGACTTTAGAACGCCCCAGATATATTTGAAAATACCACAAACCGGCTCCGAGCAAAACAAATTCAGGAATATCTTCCGACGTTCTAGCCCCCGGATCATGATGTGGTGCAAAACGCTCAGCTTGACCGGCCGGCTTTGGAGCGCAAGCGAAAAAGCCGGTTCGGGTTAAAGCTGTTGTTAGTGGCTATTGTTACTGAGCTACAAAGACACACGGGACGATTCCTCATGCCGAGCACCATATTCTTCTTGCCATGGCCAAGTAACATCAAAACTTGTTCCTGTGCCATGGGTAAGTGCGGCGAGCAAGCTGCACTCCCCGCCAGGCGCAAGACGTGGGATAGGAAGCTTCTTATCGAAGTCGCCTTTGACCAACGGGGACTCATTCCCGCTTATTGGCCTGACACTCATTTCAACATTGTTCGCAGAACCAAAGCCCCAGTTTCGGATTACGAAGCGGGCATGCTTAGCTGAACCTTCCAAACTCACACGGACATCTGCAGATCTTGATTCTGCTTTTTCTACATCTAAAGCTTCAGCTTCTCGTCTGTGCAGTTTTAGCTGAATATCAATTAGCTCCTTCTGCTTCTCCTGCAGGCGTGAATGCTGTTTCTTAATCGCATTGGAGCGGCGTAGAGAGATTATTGATACAACCAGGCCCCCACCTGCAATTACTAGGCCACCCGCGGCCACACACACTGTGAGAATTTTGTAGGTATTCATGTCATGGCGTTCCTACGGCTAACCGGCAGGCGACAGCGGGCGAAGCCTGCTGTTGACTATCCGGTTAAGTGAGAGGTTAGGCCGAGCTATGAGGGATCGAACGTTACGCAAGTGAGCTGTTCCCCAGTGTGGGCCGCGTAACACGGGTACGCGCATAGATTGTGAGGACCACCAGCGACGGATCGATTCCTGGTTCAAGTAGCTGCTCGGTACGTACTTGAAGGGACGTGATCAAGTTGTCGTCCTCAAGTAGGCAATAGAACGGTGACTCATCGTTGCCAGGCTTTGCGCCGGAGGGTAGGGCGTCTAAGTTCCGCGGCACTGTTAGAGCATCAAAGAGTGTCTTCAGCCGGTTATCAATATCGCCGCCCTTTGTAATTAGACCGCCTGGCGGCTCTGGCCGTAGCAGGGAGATCGAGAGTTCAGCAATTGAGTCCGTTTCAGCGGCGACAAGTGGCACAAAGGTAAAGGGACCGAGCGGACGAAGAAGAATGTAATCGCCTTCCCTCTTGCGAGGTTTCAGCCACCGCGACATCTCGGAGAGCGGGCGCTGCTGCCATAAAGTCCGCAACTGCTGATGGAATAGAGAGCGAATCTCGTGCTTGTGTAACGGTGACCCGTTCGCACGCAGTAGTCCTCTATAATGAAGCGTGAGTCGCAAAACTAGCTCCTCGACCTAATGTTACTCCTGAGCATTCCCAGTGTGGCCGTCCGCGGCCTCACTGGGATATGGTCCAGGAGATGGTTGGACAGAATCTTCGAAAGTAGCCCCGGTCTCGAACGCCTCGCGCTCCGACGGCTCCGCAGTCTCATGGTTCCCTGAAATGCCTTCCTGTGTGTCCTTCCGCTTGCGTCTCTTCGGTTTATGCTTTTTTTCCGGTATGTAAATTCTCACGTTCTCTAACTCTGAAAGGGCCGTCTCATTCAGGAGACGGCGCACGCCAGACATGATTTCCTCCGTCGAGAGCAAGACTCCGGAATCCTTCCTCAATTCACGCCGCACCACATTGAGGGAAGGTTCTGACAAAATTGCCTGCAACAGCTTCCGGGGGTGCAAGACGTTTGTCTTTTGCCAGAGATCCTCCAAGCCACCTTTCTTCACGTTCTTGTACGAAATCAGATCGAATCGCTTCGCCAGAAGCGAGACATCATCTGTAAGGATGTTCCATCCGTGGATCAGTTTCGTGACTGGAGGCTGGCCGAACGAAACGTGGTACAGCCTCCAGTCCTTTGAGTTGGTTAGAAGTATCCACTCACAGCCAGCGTTGATGGCGTAAGACGAGACCTGCTTCAAATGTTTTGGGGCAAGATCGACACACACCCGTTTGATCTCGATCATAATCGCGGGTTTGGCTGTGTCTCCCTCTTCCAGCTGGAGCGCGAAGTCAACGTGTTCCGTTTCTCCCGCACCGCGCACGGCGCGTTCGCGCGAAAGGTGCCTGAAGGCGTCGTATCCCATAAGCGATTCGAATACCCGCTCGACACGACGTCTGGTCTCTGCCTCGTTACAGTCAGCCTTTTCCGCTGTCTGGATCATGGATCGCGCGTCCAGGATTGCTTTCTTCGTCTCTTTGTCCAGTGCTGTGCGTGGCATGTCTCTTTCTCCTTTCTCTTCTTTCCAACCAGTTAGCAGATAGTTTCGGCATAACTTCTAGCAAAAAAAACAGGGTTTTCTCCCGACAGAGGAAAAGCTTCTGTCAGGAGTTGGGTAGGACCATTTTGAGGGGTTTATTCATAGGAGCCTCTGGGTAGGGGTTCAAAGGTCCAAAGTTCAAGGTCCTGTCAGTAACCATAAGGAATAATATCGAAAATAAGGGGAAAGTCAAGGAAATTCGCTTCAGTCAATGCCCTTCTTCTCCGAGGCCCTTGAACCTCATTCTATGCGCTGGACAGGCATTTAATGTTGAGTCGCTTGCCAATCCCGCACCGCGGATCTGGGGGACTTCCCCCTCTTCACCTAGAGCTATGTTAGGATATCTACACAATTCTATCCTTATAATGTTCAGGATCTCTGTGAAGATGGGCAACCGCAGTAATTAGAATTTCATCTGTTTCTATTGCATAGAGAAGGGCATAAGGAAAACCTTTATTGGCAGAGGAGATAAACCGAACCTTCAACGCTCATACCTCTTTTTAATCTCATCCCAATCAATTGCTTCAAGCTCTCCTCGCTTATGAGCTTTATATCGGGCCTCTGCTTCAACAATCCAGCTCTGTTCAATATCCGGATCAGGTTTATCAAGGCTATATAAAAGGGCCTCAACTAATCGAATACGTTCAACGGGTTTGAGCTCCATGGCCTTTTTTGCCAAATGATCTAATGATTCCATAATAATTGTCCTTTTCTATCCATTAAGTAGACAGTTTCGGCATAACTTCTAGCAAAAAATGCTTGACAAAAAGGTTTGGGGTTTTTTGGCTGCACAACTGCGGATATGAACGCTATGAATACAAGATAATCTCCTAATGGCCTGGCAGATAAGGAAAGTATTTTGCGCTTTATTCAAGAACTGAAGGAGAAGAACCAGACCGAGCACTAATGAAAACAGGCATTCCGTGCCGTTTCCATTTTTTGTGAAACAGAGAACAGTTATCAAGATAAGATAGGGGAATTAAAGCACAAGAAATAGACTATTTCAACCAAAAAAACTGAATCGCGGTTAATCCACCTCGATTTATCGGGGTGAGAGTCGAAGATGAAAGGCAAAAAAACTAGCAACATTTCAACAGGTGGCAGGCCACGAGGTTTTCATGCTGGTTTATATCCCACAAAAAGATGGCAGATACCAAGCGTTAGGGAATGCGCCTCTACGCGGGTCAGGCCGGCATCCTCCATGAGATGGGAGAATTCATGAGGGGTCGGGAATTGCAATATGGATTCACCCAGATAGGAGTATGCCCTGGGATTGGGGGTAAAGGGCCTGGACCCTATCCGGGATGTTGCGTATGCCAAATGCGATCGCCGCTCCATCAAAGGCATCCGAGGGCGCTGGAATATTTAGGGCATCTCCTCTAGACATGGTTATCCTTTTTGACAGGCCCATTCTCTCAATCTTTCCCCTTGCCTGTTCGAGCATTTCCTTGAGAAAATCGACTGTAAAGACCTGGATGTGAGGGTAGGCCTTTTTATGACGTTCATGATTGAAAATGAATAGCAACAGAATCTTTGCAGCCTGAACAAAGGCACTAGGTTGACCCTCAATCCCCCCAAGGAAGTGGATCACCTTGTATCACTAGATTCCCCTAACCATCTCTTTATTTCTTCCTTTTCTGGTATCTTTCCCACGCACTTTACATCACCATCAATGACCACCGCAGGTGTCGACAAAACGCCGTACTTACCGATTCTCTTGATATCGGTAACATGTTCGATCTGGGCTTCAATCCCCAGCTCGGCAACCGCCTCCTTGACCTGTTCATGGGTCATCTTACATCTTGTACATCCTGTGCCTAACACTTTGATATCCATTTTCTTTCTCCTTTCTATACAGTGAACATCCGAAGAAACTGGTCATACCCCCTGAGAGCCTGGCCCTGGCTTGAACAGGACACACCCAAAGAAATCCTTGAAACCTTTTATAGATTCCTGCCTTCATGGGGATGAATCCAGAGGGTAGGACGTCAACTTACTTAGGTCGTTCACAAAATAAATTTGTGAAAGCCCCGCCTTAGAGCGCGATTTTCTGAATTCGTTGGGCATCTTCTTCCAAAGGTCTTCCTAGCCTGCAATCAGGCCATAACTCATTCCTGCGATGGTCGAGAGTGTCACGATTATAATACAAAACGCCGCTGTCTTCTTAATTCCCATCACTCCCCCTATTACCAGCATGTTGGGAAGTGAAAGGGCAGGACCTGCCAAAAGCAAGGCCAAGGCCGGTCCCTTGCCCATACCCGAACCGATGAGTCCCTGGAGAATGGGCACCTCTGTGAGCGTGGCAAAATACATCAGGGCGCCGGCCACCGAAGCAAACATGTTAGCCCACAGAGAGTTCCCTCCCACGAGGTACTGGATATAATGCTCAGGGATTAGGGCAGGATGTCCGGGTCTGCCTAGCATAAAGCCGGCTACCAGCACCCCTGCACCCAAGAGAGGAAGAATCTGCTTCATAAATCCCCAGGTTGATTGCACCCAGTTGATGCGTTCGTCCTTTGTAAACCAGGACCTAAGCATCAGAGCGAGGAAAAAAAGGAAGACTGCCGTGACGTACCACTTGGCAGAATATATAAATTGCCAGAGTCCTGTTGAGCCCGGTGCCGGTTTTGCAAAGGCCGCAAAGATCAGGATCAAAACCATGGTGAGCATATAAAGGGCATCCTGAGTCAAGGTACGTCCTTTTTCTTCCTCATCAGGGAGATATATTTGTCTTGCCCCCCGGGCAGCCTCCTCTTTTCTGAATAAAAAGGCCATAAGAAGGCCGGTGATAATGGCAAAAAGGACAGCGCCGATGGCACGGGCCACTCCCAGTTCCCAGCCTAAGATTCTTGCCGTGAGGACTATGGCCAAGACATTAATTGCGGGCCCGGAATAAAGAAAGGCTGTTGCCGGGCCAATACCGGCACCCGCCGAGTAGATCCCTGCGAAGAGGGGGAGAACGGTGCAGGAGCAGACTGCCAATACAGTCCCTGAAACCGAGGCCACGGAGTAAGAAAGGATTTTTTTCGCGGTCGAACCAAAATATTTGAGGACTGCAGCCCGGGAGACAAATACAGCAATGGCGCCTGCAATAAAGAAGGCAGGGATTAGGCATGTCAAGACATGTTCTCTGGCATATTCACGGAGCATCATGAAGGCCTCAAGGCCTGACTGGCGTACGCTAGGATTGCCCCACGGGACGTAGTAACAAATAAGGAAAATCGCTACGATGAGTAAAAGTTTGGTACGTTCTCTCACAATAATGACCCCCTCTGAACGGTTCTTTATCTATTCTTAGAAAGTAGACCCACCAATTGTATCCCTATTTAGCTATATAATATACCCAAAAAATCAACTTCCAAACATTTGCTCCGTCCTACTCTTGGACAGTTATCTTGCCAACTTGCATGGATCACTCAAAAAAGGCCGTAGGACCTTGTTGAAAAGTGTTCAGATCACCTCAAAAGAACTCTGATCTGTCCCCCGTTATATTTATGTTTGGCAATATAATCAGCGAAGTGGTCTTTGACAAGGAAAAAATTTGGCCAGTCTTTCTATACCATTGAGGCGGGCATTAACTCAGGTTATATTTCTTCATCATCCTCCATAGGGTGGTTCGGCTGATATTGAGATTCTCGGCTGTCTTGGCCCTGTTCCACCGACAATCTTTCAAGGCGCTGAGTAGGATAGCCTCCTCAGTTGGTCTTGATCCATGTTGCTTACCAAAAAAAGGCTGGAAAGTTTCCGATGAAATCGGCGTACTGAGGGAAATATCTGTTACTTTGTTATTGAGTAACCTGAAACGGGGGGGAAGGCATCGAGTCTCCAGGAAATTGCCTTTGCACTGAATAAAGGCATACTCCAATACACTTTCAAGCTCTCTCACATTGCCTGGCCAGGGGTATCGCAGGAAGATGTCAAGGATTTCAGGGTCCACTTCTTTCACCTTTCTTTCCAGTTTATAGTTGAATTTATCAATGAAATGTTCAACGAGCAGAGGAATGTCTTCCATACGCTCACGTAAGGGAGGGATTCTGCATGGAATTATGTTTAATCTGTAGAACAGGTCGCTCCGAAATTGTCTATACGACATGTCTTTTTCCAGGTTTCTGCTCGTGGCAGCAATAATTCGAACATCAACCTTGATTGTGTTCGACCCCCCAACCTTCTCAAACTGCTTATCTTCTACAACCCGCAGTAATTTGGCCTGCATACCAGGACTCAGCTCCCCTATTTCATCCAAGAAAAGCGTGCCTTTGTTGGCCTGTTCGAACCTCCCCTTTCGATCACTGATCGCCCCTGTAAAGGCCCCTTTTACATGACCAAACAGCTCGCTTTCAATGAGGTTTTCAGGTATGGCAGCACAGTTAACATGTACGAAGGGCCCTCTATGATTCATGCTTCGGTAGTGGATGGCACTTGCAATAAGCCCTTTGCCCGATCCTGTCTCTCCCTGGATCAGGACGCTTGACATGGTTCCGGAAATGGACTCAATGAGTTCAAAAAGCTCTGTCATTTTGGGGCTTTTTCCGATTATATTTCCAAGTTTGTACTTCTTCCCCTGCCACTTTTCCTTTAAGCGCTCGAAGGCTGTGACATCGGTGAATGTCTCCAGTCCTCCTATGGGCTCATTGTTCAATCCATACAAAAGAATGGTGGTTGCAGCGACTGTGAGGACCTCTGCATTCTTATTAAAGATGGTCCTTTTTTTGGTTATCGGAGTCTTGTATTTGAAGGTCTTTTTCATAGGACACTCAGCCACACACTCTTCCTTGGAACCACCCTGACTACAAAATACATCCGTGCAATGTTTTCCAATGGCCTCTCTGGCCGTGTACCCTGTAATCCTCTCGGCGGCGCGGTTAAAATAGGTTACTCTCATGTTAAAATCGATGGTGAAGACACCTTCGCTTATGCTGTCAAGTATTGCCATCATCAATTTTTCTTTTTGGAACCCTACCGTTTCGGTTGGTGCCTCTCCCTTGGGCTGCTGCGATAGATTGGAGCCCTGAATCCTAATAAATGGAACTGCCATTAATCCTGGAGTGCCTTTATCCATTGGAAGTCCTCCTTAGGATTTGAGAAAAAGATATGGCCACCATACTAGTAGATTATTTCTTATCCGATTGAACAAGTTGTTTCAAGCAAAAAACAAATGAAACCTTTTGTTTTTTTGAGTCATTCTGTTTCATGAAAAAAGGGTGAAAAAACCCTTTCTGGATAATACTGTCAAAGAATCGCATCAGCCCGGTCTAAGGTCTAACCATTTGATGTTTAAAAGGATAAATAAGGAATTTCCGTTTTTATTATTGTCCTATGCTAGCCCTTCGGGAAGGTGTGGTATGCGTATTGCTTTACCAAAACCCTAATGGTCTCGCAAAAAGGAAGTGTGATGCTGCCATCCGGGTACCAGGCCATTTTAGCAAGGTGCAAAGGCCTATTTTGCAACATTGGGGCAAATAACGGATAAGGAGACAGGGCATTCATCAGTCAAGATAGGAGAGACAGGATGGACAGAAAGGAACGGATGGAAGAGGTATTCAATATGAAAGAACCCGACGTAATCCCGGTGTTCCCCCGCGTGATGGCCCAGGCCATTTATGACATGGGCTGGAGTCTGACCAAGATAACTGGCCAGAACGAACTAGATTCAGACAAGGCGGCTGAGGCGTTTATAAACAACATAAGAAAGTATGATTATGATCTCTGTTTCGGGACTTACATGGATCATGGTTTCGGTGTTCCAACCCTGGGCGGCACCCTCGACATACCGGAGAGGTTCGGCTCAAGTGTATCTATAAAGATTCCTGCAATTCAGAAAAAAGACAACTGGATAGATGTCAAAAGGAAATTGCCTTTGGACCCATTAAGGCATGACAGGATGCCAGATGCCCTCAAGGCACTCAGGATAGTATGCAAGGAATTGGGCAGTGATTACCCCATTTGTGCGGCCGGGTACAGTGGGGTGGTTGCTGCGAGCCATCTGTTTCGAGGTGTAAGCAATATCTTGGATGACTGTATAGAATCACCCGATTGGGTGGATGAGATGTGCGATGCGGCCACCGATTTCAACATAGACTGGGCTCGAGCCCAATACGAGGCAGGTTGTAACAGTGTCATGTATCTGGGCGACTCCTTCGGAACCGAATTGATATCCCCTCAAATGGCAGAGCGTTTTATCCTTCCCTATGTGGCAAAGGTTGTGGACGTGGTGAAAAAGGAATTTGGACAAAAGACGTTTATGCATATACACGGGAACATGAAAAGGCCCAGGTCTTATGCCTTTTTGCAGAAGCTGGTAAGGGAGGCGGGGGTTTGCGGTATCCATCTAGATGAAAAACACGATGCCTCTTGGGTCAGGGAGTATGTGGTGGATAGATTGGGGGTTCCAGGGGTGCTGGTTGTTCACGGCCCTGATCCTATTGCTAGAGGTCCTGTGGAGAAAATTGAGGCAGTTGTAAAGGAGACCGTTGAAATTGGGGGCCCTGGCGGCGCTGTCCTGATGGGGCCTAGCTGTCAAGTTCTGCCCTCAACCCCTGGGCCGCACTTTAAGGCCTGGGTAGAGGCAACACATAAATATGGGAAATATCCGATTGATTTATAGATATTTCAGGATGAAGGCATACTACCAATATTCAGGAGGCAAGAAATGGCAGATACCACAGAGAAAAGGCTTTCTTTACTGGATAGATTTTTGACCCTATGGATATTCGTAGCAATGGGAGCAGGGATAGCAATGGGTTATTTTGTTCCCATAGCAACCAAGTTTATTGCAGGCCTGCAGGTAGGGACGACTTCTATTCCCATTGCTGTCGGATTGATATTAATGATGTATCCGCCCTTGGCCAGAGTTAAATATGAAGAAATGGGTAAGGTTCTAAGTCACAAAAGGATCCTATCTTTTTCATTGATCCTAAATTGGGTAATCGGCCCAATAGTTATGTTCATATTAGCGATTATATTTCTCCGTGGCTTCCCCGAGTATATGATTGGGGTCATTTTGGTCGGTCTTGCCCGGTGCATTGCAATGGTAATCGTTTGGAATGAGCTCGCAGACGGTGACAGAGAACTCGCAGTGGGATTGGTAGCGTTTAATGCTGTTTTTCAGGTTCTATTTTATGCAGTATATATCTATATTTTCATAACTGTCGGCCTCAACTGGCTGGGGCTTGTTAAGGGATTGAACATAAGTATTTCTATGGGGGAAGCTGCCAAGACCGTTTTCATCTATTTGGGGGTACCCTTTTTGGGTGGCCTCATAACGAGATTTTCTTTCCTAAAACTGAGAGGAATAGAATGGTACGAAAACCAATTCATACCAAGAATAAGCCCCATCACACTAATCGCATTATTGTTCACTATCATCATCATGTTTTCACTTAAAGGAGAGTACATTATACAGTTACCTTTGGATGTTATAAGGGTCGCAATACCTCTTACTATCTACTTCCTGCTCATGTGGTTTATAACTTTCATTACAGCGAAGAAAATCGGTGCAAATTATAAGCAAACTGTGGCAGTGTCGTTTACCGCTGCTAGCAATGATTTTGAATTGGCAATAGCTGTAGCAATAGCGATCTTTGGTATAGCGTCTCGCCAGGCCTTTGCAACCGTTATTGGCCCTCTGATTGAAGTCCCTGTCCTCATATGCCTAGTGAATGTGGCCATGCGGTTCAGGAAGAGGTATTTCCCCGCACTGCCCGCAAATTCTCACGACGAGCTAGAACATCACCATCAATCTTTAGGATAAGAAAATCAGAGAAATTGAATAAGAAAGAGAGATTCAATGCGGTTCGTAAAATGCAGGCCCCCGACTATATGCCGGTATGGCCGCGTGCTCTGTCTCAAATGATTTATGCCATGGGCTGGCTGTTGCCTGATGTCACCGGTAAAGATTGGTACGATTCTGATAAGTGCGCTGAAGCGGTTTTGTGGGGTCTGAAGAATTTCGACTATGATGTGGCTGTTCCCTGTTATATGGACAGGGCTTTTGGGGTGCCGGCAATCGGTGGTGATATCGTGGTGCCGAGCAGATACGGCATGGGCGTCGGAGCCGAGAATAATCTGGTCAAGGATAGGCATCACTGGCCGAGAGTGCTAAGGCAGTTAGCGAATCTCGATGTGAGAACAGCCGACCCTCGCATGAAAGGCGCCCTTGAAACGATCAAGAAGGTCTCCGATTCAGTGGAAGAGGAGATCCCCCTGGTTGCAACTTGCTATCTCCCTTCAACATCCGCCATGTTACTTTTCCGTCCGTATGAAGCCTTCTTGAATGATATGGTCGATGAACCGGAATGGGTGGATGAGATGTGCAGGGCTGCTGCGGAGTGGAATATGGATTGGGTTCGCGCGCAATATGAGGCCGGTGCAAACAGCGCGACCTTTGTTGCAGACACACTGGGTATCCTATTGATCAGCCCGCAAACGGCTGAGCGGTTCAGCCTTCCTTATATTTACGAAATGACGGAAATGGTCAAGAAAGAGTTTAACCAAGGTGTGTGGCTGCATACACACGGAAATATGAAAACCCCGAAGGGTTATGATTACCTGAAGAAGGTAGTTGAAGAAGCTGGCATCGAAGGCCTTCATCTCGACGAATCACACCCTCCGGACTGGATTAAAGAAAACGTCGTTGAGATGCTCGCAGTTCCTGCATGCGCTGTCTATGACTGCAATGATATCGCAAGGGGCCCGGTCAAAAAAATTGAGACAGGGGTAAAAGATATCCTGGCAAGAATTGGTGATGGGCTTGGAATGATGATGGCGCCATGCTGCCAGGTACTACCCTTTACCCCGAACGAGTATTTCAAGGCATGGGTTGACGCCACTCACAAATATGGCAAATACCCGCTTAACCACTAATTTCCAGAATCAGCTTGGAGGGGGTGATCATCATGGGCATTTTCAGTTGAGTTGGAAACAGGGCGTCTTGGTAAATTCAAAATTCCTTAATCCCGGTTGTTTTTAAAAAAAGGAGGAGGAGGCGATGAAACGTTACGCAATATTAAGTTTGTCTTTATTCGTATTATTCATAATGATGGCAGAGCCCCTTAAGGCACAGGCCGGAGACGAACCAATAAGACTTAAGCTCGCTTCTCACTGGCCTGTATTGCATGACATGAATAATGTGATGGTATATTTTGCGCGTGCTATAGGGAGGGAATCGAAAGGTAGGCTCGATGTTACGTATTATCCTGCAGGCATGCTGGCGGGGTCGTTCGATAAATACGAGAAAGTCAGGGCAGGCGTCACCGACATGGTCAACATCCATATTGTAGCTCACCCAGGGGCGCTCCCTCTTGTTCAGCTCTCTACACTGCCTTTCTTGTTCGGTGATGGAACAGAAGCAACCTGGGTGCTGAACCAGATGAATGATGTCTGGGGTCCAAGATTGGAGGGAAAAAACCTAAAGCTGCTCTTCATGATCGGAGACCCCAATTTCCAGATATTTCTTAGAGACAAAAAGGTGACAAAGGTTGAGGACTTAAAGGGATTGAGACTGAGGTGCGGTGGAATCGCAGATGAGGCACTAAAAATCTATGGAGCTGTGCCCGTAAAATTGAAACACACAGATATGTACCTGGCGATGCAAAGGGGGGTCGTCGATGGAATAGTCTTTCCCGTCGGGGCAGCCAAATCTTTCAAGTTAGAAGAGGTCACTAAGTATATTCTGAAATTAGATTTCTTTTCTTATCACCTGATGGAGGCAATGAATCTCAACACCTGGAGGCGGCTACCCAAGGATTTGCAAGATGCAGTGATGAGGGCAAGCGAGCAGGCGATGTTTCTGTCAGGATTTCATTATGAGAATATGGACTGTCTCACTTTTTCTTACTTTAAGGGAAAAGGTATTGAGATAATTGAGCCGAGCAAGGCCGAGCTTGAGAGGTTCAAGTCTGAGGTTGCCGGTCTAAAGGGTCGGATGGTAGCGGAGCTCGATAAGAAGGGTTTGCCAGGCACAAAGACCATGGCTCGAATGGAAGATCTTATACAGATGTACCGCTTGTGGAGTGGGAAAACACAACCCAAATATTAGATTAGACAAGGCCTCGTATTTGCGCGACTTATTCTCGATAGGCATTTCAGAGGGTAGAGACCAATTCTGAGGCATCGATTATGATTATTCTTTACTGCCTCCCTAATCTTCGGGAGGCAGACACCCTTTCCAGGCTTCGTTTAGGAGGATTTAGCCCATGAAAGGCACTTTTTTGCAGGGACCAGCAGAAGCTGTCACAAAGGTAAGCAAGTGGGTCTTCAAGGTGAGTAATATAATTGCCCTGTTGCTGATGCTTACTATATTTGTCGATGTATTTTTCAGGCGGTTGAATGTTTCGGTTACAGGGGCAATGGACTTAATTGAAGTGTTTTTTTGTATGTTATGTTTCCTCTGCTTTTCTTATGCCTGGGTAAAGGGCGATCACATAAATGTGGAGATCCTTTTAGAGCATCTTTCTCCCAAGATCCAAAAGATAATTCGCTTATTTTCAGCGACTATAGGAATTTTTATCTTCGCCTGCCTGACTTACGGAGGTTTTAAGCTTGCATTCGCCTCCTTTCGATTTGGAGATGTAACAGTGGATCTTGGCTTTCCACGCGGTATTCCGCAATCGGTTATTGTCATCGGAGCCTTGTTGTTCTTATTACAACTTATTGTCACGGTCCTTTTTGAGCTGGGAATTATTCGCAAACCCGATCAATACAATTAAGAGAAAGGTAGTATCTCATGGATCCAATGATAGGGGCAGTAGGATTTGGAGTTCTTTTCTTGTTACTACTTATTGGCGTACCAATTGCTTTTTCTATGTGTGTTGTAGGGCTTGCAGGGTTTGCGTATTTGGCGGCCTTAGGGCAGAGTGTTGAAGGTTTTGCAATCGTAGCATACAGCAACACGGCACATTTTGTTCTGGCCTGTATTCCCCTTTTTATACTTATGGGACAATTCGCCTTCCACACAGGAATTACTGAGGACCTTTATGAAGTGATCTATAAATGGGTGGGGGCTTTCCCTGGGGGGCTTGCCACTGCATCGGTATTCGCCTCGGCAGGCTTCGGAGCTGTAACAGGTTCTAGCGTGGCTGCTGTGGCGACGTTGGGTACAATAGCCCTGCCCGAACTAAGCCGACATAAATACGACCCTGTATTCAGCTGCGGAACCATAGCGGCCGCAGGGACGCTGGGTATTCTTATCCCTCCCAGTATACCGATGGTGCTTTACGGCGTATTAACCGAGCAATCAATCGGTAAGCTCTTTATCGCAGGAATCATTCCGGGGCTACTGACCGCCGTTATCTTCAGCATCATGATTTACATACGGGCGAGCCGGAATCCCACATTGGCCCCTCGGGGAGAAAGATTTCCCTGGAGAGAAAAATTCAGTTCACTATGGAAAGTGTGGGGTGTATCTTCGCTTTTTCTGCTGGTGGTTGGAGGGATATTTATGGGTTGGTTTACACCTACCGAGGGTGCCGGTATTGGGGCCTTTGGTTCTTTCGTGCTCCTTTTTATTCTGAGAAAGATGAGCAAGCGGGTACTGGTTACCACTTTAGACGAATCTATTCGTCTTGTAGGAATGATCGTCCTTATCCTCATAGGCGCGTCGGTCTTTGCCCAGTTCATAGCCATAACAGGCCTCAATACTTTTTTCGCTGACTGGGTATCCTATCTCCCGGTAAACAGGTATATTATTCTCACAGCAATCTTGCTTATATATCTTGCCCTTGGATGCGTCATGGACGTGATAGGGATGCTGGTCCTAACCGTCCCGGTTATTTTTCCTGTAATGGTTAAGCTTGGCTTTGACCCTATCTGGTTCGGAGTTCTGGTAACCGTCATGATTGAGTTGAGTCTTATTACGCCCCCGGTAGGAACCAATGTAATCATAATAAAAAAGGTGTCGGGCCTCCCCATGGGACAGGTCTTTAGGGGAGTTGGCTGGTTTTTTGCCATGGAGTGTATAGTCATAGCAATCCTTGTTATGTTCCCGTCTCTGTCCATATGGCTTCCCGATATGATGTTAAAGTAATCCCTGCTCGTTTTGCCGAACAGAGTTGGGGCGCCCATTCTATCACCTGAGAAGGTGAAGAAGGGGGAGAGAGACAATATGAAGCCAACTTTTGATGGGCAAAGGAAAGGCAGGGCAAAAATCTTGCTGCTCACCGGATTCTTGGGATCAGGGAAAACCACCCTTTTGAAAAGGATTCTATCCTGGGAGACGGACCTATCCGGTACAGTGGTGCTTGTAAACGAATTCGGAAGGGTGGGAATCGATGGCGCGATTTTGAGGAACGCAGGATCGGATGTCATCGAACTTACAAGCGGGTGCATTTGCTGCACTATAAAGTCAGAACTTGCCCGAACCTTGAAGGACATATGTGATCGTTTCCGCCCAAAGAGAATCCTTACTTGAGGCCACGGGGGTTGCTGAACCAGAGGCGGTTGCTTCTGTGCTTGAAGATGAAGGGCTAAACCGGCGGATGGAAATCCAGAAGATTGTCACCGTTTTGGATGTCAAATTCTGGATAGCCAGAGAGATCTTTGGCCCCTTTTTTATGAATCAGATTGAGCAGGCTGACCTTATCTTACTAAACAAGGTCGATTTGGTAGACGAAAAGAAAGTCGGAGATTACCTGAGAGAAGTTCGTGAGACAATAGGGCATGGTAGGGTGGTCCCTACAATTTACTGTGAAGTTGATCCCGAAATCCTATGGGCCGAGGGATACAAGCGTAATGCTGGACTTCATGCCCATATTGAAAATGAAAACAGTTACGTCGCGTTCGATTTTTCCGAAAGCCAACCCCTAGACGAGGCCTGTTTTAGTCATTTTCTGGAGGAGGTGCCCTGGGGGTTATTCCGAATAAAGGGACCAGTGCGATTTCCCGATCGGACTGTCTTGCTCAACTTTGTGGGGGGAAGGAGTGAGTGGGGAACATGGGATGGTAATGAAACGACCCGTCTGGCATTTGTGGGATGGGGAATAAACGGAGAGGAGATTATTGGCCAGATTAGACAATGCGTTAAATGAACAGTCAAGGAGATTTCTTGGAAGGTCTGTTTCAGACTTGAAATTTTGTTTCATCAGACCACGGGGATGAAACAATTTGTTTATTTCGCGGCCCTTCTTTCAGGCTTCCTGCGCAGAAAATGAAGCAGTCCGATCTATACTAAAATAACTTTTACCTATTTAAGCCTTCTTCCTCTTGTTTTTATTGAAATTAAGGCCTTTCAAGAGCCCAATACGTCATTGTTGAGAGGTTGGTATAATTATTGCTGAAGAATAAACTGGGGCGATTATCTTCTTTCCACCCAAAGATATGGAAGGGCACCGGGTTGTCGATGAGTAATAGACTGGAGATTAGAGAGGGACAAAATGGATGTCACATTCTTAGGAACAGCGGGTCTTGTCCCGGATGTGGGGCTAAAAGTAACGGGAAAGCGTGGCCAGCTTTCAATGGTGATTGATGGCGATTATCTTCTTGAGGTTGGGGACGGCGCATTGAGAAACCTTAATGCACACGGCGTGGACCTTAAGTCCGTAAAAAGGATCTTGATTTCGCATTTGCATTCAGATCACTTTATAGGAATCGTTCATGTGCTTTTCGATATGATGAATGTTAGAAAGAGAAAAGAGCCACTGGAGATCGTGGGCCCTGTAGGAATTGAAAAGGCCACCAGGGGTATAATGAGTCTTTGTGAACTGCCTGTTGCCAATGACGAAACAAGGGGCTATGAATTAAGGTTCAGAGAGCTTGGGAAATCAGATGATTTTGATGACATCCGGACGGTAAGAGGCGAACATCCTTCCGAGGCCCATGCCTATCGTATACAAAGGGATAACAGGGTCCTGTTTTACAACGGCGAGTCTACCTTTACTAAAGAGGTGATGGAATTGGCGCGTGGAGCCGATCTCTTTATCTCAACAGTGGTTGTCTTGGAGCCCCATTCATTTCACAATGCTCCCCAGGACGTGGGCCGGGCCGCTACCGAGGCCGGCGTGAAACGAGTAGCGGTTGTTCACTGGCCGACGGAATTTGAGGAGAAAAGAGATGAGTTCAGGCAATTAATCAATAAGTACTTTGATGGAGAGGTTTTTGTGCCCAACGACTTTACAACCATTAAAGTTTAAGGGTCGTAATGTGACGTAGGTTAACATATTCGAATGGAATTTTCCGAAAGGAGAGAAGCGAGAGATGGGTATTGAAGAGAGACTGAATGTGATCAAGGAAGCTGTTTTTGATGGGGAGTCGGATGAAGCCAGGAATAGCACGAAGCAGGCTGTAGAAGACAGTATTGATCCAACCCTAATCCTGAGGGATGCTATCATTCCAGCCATAATGGAGGTGGGGAGGTCAATGGAAGAAGGCGATTTCTTTATGCCGGAAGTGAAAATGTCGACGAAGGTATTAAAAGAAATTGTAGAGATTTTGAGACCCCATGTCATTTCAGAAAAAGACAAGGCTACTTATAACGTTGCACCTTGGACTGGTGAAGGGGATATCGATGACATAGGTAACTATCTAAAAACAATAGCAGAAGGGAGTACGGGGCTTTCGGGTCAGGACCTGATGAGTATTGTCGATATGATTGCCAAAGGTCTCGATACCCATGAGTTTACCCCCTGTAAGGTTCAGGCAAAAGAGGCCGAGGATTAATAGGTTTGAACTCTAAAGAATATAGGGAGAGAGAAAATGAACAAGAAAGAGAGATTGGAAGCGGTATTCGATATGAAGGAACCTGATGTAATCCCGGTGTTCCCGCGCGTGATGGCCCAGGCAATTTATGATATGGGCTGGAGTATCCCTGATGTATCTACCCAAACCGAAATGGATGCAGACAAAGTCGCAGAGGCATTTATCACCAATATAAAGAAATACGATTATGATCTATGTTTCGGGACTTACATGGATCATGGTTTCGGAGTCCCCTCCCTTGGGGGGGTACTTGAATTGCCTACGAAGTTTGGCGTCAGTGTTTCCATCAAGGTTCCACCTGTTAAGAAACGGGAGGATTGGGCCGAGGTCAAAAAGAAATTGCCCCTTGACCCGCTAAAGAATGACAGGATGCCTGATGCCCTTAAAGCACTCAGGACGGTTTGTAAGGAGATGGCTGAGGATAACCCTATTGCACCGGCCTATTATACTGGTATAACCGCGGCAAACATCCTGTTTCGCGCTGTTGCTGATTTGACCTTAGACTGCGCTGAAGAGCCGGAATTCGTGGATGAGCTATGTCAGGCGGCTACAGATTTCAGTATAGACTGGGCACGGGCTCAGTATGAGGCAGGGTGCAACACTGTTTTTTATCTCGGGGATCACTTTGGGACCGAATTGATCTCACCCAAGATGGGAGAAAGATTTATTCTTCCGTATGTGGCCCAGTTTGTAGAGGCCATCCAAAAGGAGTTCGGACAGAAGACGTTTTTGCATATCCATGGGAACATGAAAAGGCCCAAGGCATATGCACTGCTGGAGAGATTGGTTAAAGAAGCCGGTGTAGCGGGTCTCCATCTGGATGAGAACCACGATGCCGCATGGATAAGAGAGAATGTTGTTGAAAAGCTCGGTATCCCTGGTGCCCTGATTGTTCACGGGCCTGACCCGATCGCCAGCGGGCCTGTAGAAAAGATAGATGCCGTTGTAAAGGAGACCGTTACAGTTGGTGGTCCTGGCGGCTGTGTTCTGATGGGTCCGAGCTGTCAGGTCATTCCATCAACGCCTGGGGAGTACTTCAAGGCTTGGGTAGATGCAACGCATAAGTATGGAAAATATCCTATTGCTTTGTAGGATTGGGGATAAGGGAGACGTGAGTGATGACAGAGAGTAATTCTTACGAATGCAAAATAGACAATGAGGCGGATTGGTTCTACCCGAAGTGGGCTGCTAATGCAGCCTACAATAAACCTATTGTGGTAAGGGATACGGATAGTGCCTTGGGCAGATACAACCAAAAGACAAAGGCGATTGGCCTTAAAGATCTTACCCGAATCCATGGACACATGTGTGACGGTTTGGTGATTGCCTTTGTAGAGATTAGGGGGGTTTTTGATAAACTCTTTCCAGACGGTGTTGTTGATCGAACTGATCTCTGTGTAGTTTCAAAAAACGGGCCTTGCTGGGCCGATGCGGCGGCCTTTATGACCGGGGCTCGGATCAATTTCAGGACATTGAGGATAGATGCCTCTATTGGAGATGGGTTTATTATACAGAGGATTTCAACTGGTCAATCCTACAAAGTGCATTTGAAAGCGGGCGTTTTCCCATCGGATCAGGCGGCACTTGAAAACAAGATTAGAAGTTTGCGGGCACAGGGAAAGCCCGTAACAGCAGAAGATATCGACGCTGTTGAAAAGATGGGTGATGCGCTGAGTTCAAAGCTTTTGGCAACACCACCGGAAGAACTCCTCGATATTGAAAAGATCGAGGATTATAAGTTCAACTTTAGTGATATGTTTGGGAACCGAGGCGATATCATTAACAAAAACATGCCTCGTTAGTGGAAAGGAAAGGGGACCAGCATGAACAAGAAGGAAAGATTCCAGGCAGTGCGGGAGCGACGAGCCCCGGACTGTATGCCGGTCTGGCCTCGAGTTATGTCACAGATGATTTACAGCAAGGGGATGCTGCTGCCTGATGTGACGGGCGAAGATTGGTATGACTCCGACAAAGTTACAGAGGCGGTTTTGGAAAGCATAAAGAAGGTAGGTTATGACGTTGCCATTCCAACCTATGCAGATTATGCCTTCGGTGTTCCGCCTCTCGGCGGCAAGATAAATATCCCCGATAAGTTCGGAATTGCCGCTGGTACTACCGATCAACAGCCTGTAATGACGAAAGGAGACTGGCCGAGAGTTCAAAAGATGATGGCACGTTATGATGTGACAAAGACCGACCCTCGCATGAGGGGAGCCCTTGAAGTGATTAAAAACGTATCAAAAGAGGTGGGAGATGAAATGCCTCTTGTCCCGATGTATTATGTTGGCACAACAGCAGCCATGTTCCTTTTCAGGCCTAATGAGGCCTTTTTGGAGGACATGTATGATGATCCGGAATGGGTTGACGAGATGTGCAGCCTTGCTACGGACTGGGCAATTGACTGGATTCGTGCCCAGTACGAGGCAGGGGCCAACAGCGTTTGTTTCACTGCGGAGACCCTTGGCACATTGATGATGAGCCCCAAGATGGGGGAGCGATTTAATCTGCCCAACATACGGAAGATGGTTGAAACGGTAAGAAAGGAATTTGGTCAGGAAACCTGGCTGCACATCCACGGAAACATGACGAATCCCAAGGCCTACGAATACTTGACCAAGTTAGCCACGGAGACAGGTCTGGAAGGCTTTCACTTTGATGAACAAAACAATCCTCCGGAATGGATCAAAGAGCATGTGGTTGACAAGTTCGGGGTATCGGCCTGCATCATCACAGATGGGGCCAAAATCGTGAAAGGCCCGCCAGAGAAG
Source organism: uncultured Desulfobacteraceae bacterium (assembly GCA_964452575.1). GTDB lineage: Bacteria > Desulfobacterota > DSM-4660 > Desulfatiglandales > Desulfatiglandaceae > CAYVMN01. The sequence continues at coordinate 33,050 of CAYVMN010000003.1, forward strand.
ATAGCAGAGGAGGTAAAAGATCAGATATCGAGAATCGGTGACGGTTTGGGGATCATGATGGCGCCAAGTTGCCAGGTGCTTCCCGCCACCCCAAACGAACATTTCAAGGCATGGGCGGATGCAACACATGAATACGGAGCATATCCCCTCAACCAATAAAGCATTTTGGGGTTTTCACGTCGCAACAAAAAGAAGGAGGTAGACATGGTAGACTTGGCCCCATTAAAACAGGCTATAATCGACGGGAACCGCAACGTAGTCGTCGACTTGGTAAAGGCCGCGTTGAAGGATGAGATTAGTCCTCAACAAGTTCTGTCCGAGCACCTTATCCCTGGTATGCTGGAGGTAGGAGAGCTGATGGAGGAGGGAGAATATTTCATTCCCGAGGTCCTGCGCTCCGCTAAAGCGATGAATTTCGCTTTAGAGATCTTGGAGCCGTTGCTCGCCACTGGCGGCCGGGAATACGTAGGAAGAGTAATACTTGGGACAGTGGATGGCGACATCCATGATATCGGAAAGAACCTGGTTGGGATGTTACTAAAGGGCAGTGGTTTTGAGGTACAGGATATTGGGGTTTCCGTGGCCACGAGTAAGTTCGTAGAGGCGGTCCAGGGAACCGACGGAACTGTTATTCTGGGGATGTCGGCACTGATTACGCCGGTCTTGGATGAGATGCCCAAGGTTGTCAAGGCCATAGAGGATGCCGGGCTTCGTGATCGGGTTAGGATCATGGTGGGCGGTGCCCCTATAGACCAGGAGTTTTCTGATTCCATTGGGGCAGATGGCACCGCAGAGGATGCAGCAGGTGCGGTTCGCCTAGCCAAAAGTCTTCTGGCATAATATTGCCAGCCGGAAAGAGGTAAATAAATGGCAGAGAATTTAACAACGGTCGTCAGCTCAGAGACTCAAAAGGTGAGTATAGGTCGCAATTTACCAACAGCTATCATTGGAGAACGTATAAATCCAACAGGCCGCAAGAAACTACAAGAAGAAATGAGGGAAGGCGTATTCGAAACAATACGCAACGATGTTGTTGCGCAAGTGGAAGCAGGCGCTGTTATCTTGGACGTCAATGCAGGAATCCCCAGGATAGACGAGGCAGTCTTGCTTGTGGAGATAATGAAGGTCATTGGGGAACTCACAGATGTTCCGCTCTGTATTGACACAGCCAATGTGAATGCCCTTGAGGCCGCCCTCAAGATTTATAAAGGCAAAGCCCTTGTCAACTCTGTCAATGGGGAAGAAGAAAAATTGAAATCTGTTCTACCCTTGATCAAGGAATACGGGGCAGCGGTCATCGGTTTGACCATGGATGATGAAGGCATCCCAAAAACAGTTGAAAAGCGTATAGCCATTACGCGAAAGATTATTGACAGGGCAACAGGGATTGGGATCTCACTCGAGGATATTATTATTGATCCCTTGGCACTATCCATGGGAGCGGATCAGGATGCCGGTAAGATAGCACTTGATTCTATAGAAGCCATTGCCAGGGAGTTTGGCGTCAATATCACCATGGGGTGCAGCAACATATCTTTCGGGATTCCTGAGCGTGAATCTGTAAATGCAGCGTTCATGGCTATGGCCATACGCAGCGGTCTGACTTGTCCGATTACCAACCCACTAAACGATCATGTACAGATGGCAATACTGGCGGCTGATCTTTGTATGGGACGCGACGAGTTTGCTGCCAACTGGATCTCTGCCTATCGCAAACGTAAGAAGGCTCGAAAGGCCTAAATTTGAAGAAAGTATTTGAGGGTTACCCATGATTGAAAAAATTGAATTTTTTACTGCAGGCTGCCCCAGGTCGCAAATTAGCGGAAAGAATCTTAAGAAGGCCCTTCAACAACTAGGGGTGGATATCGAGTTTGAACCCATCGATGATCCCAGAATACACGAGCAGCACGGTGTCTCCGCGTTCCCCGCGATCAAGATCAATGGGGAGATCAAATCAGAAGGTCTATTTCTTTCAGTCGATGATTGCAAGGAGATCTTGTCGGAATATATCGATAAATGATCTGTGCGGAAACCCTATCGGAAGAGTTAGAGAAGAGCCCAGTTGTTAGATAGAGGACGCCTATACCCAGGCGTAATAAGACTATATACCGTGGCCCTGAATATAAGAGCCTGAAGAGCAACATCGAGCAAAGAACAAAGGAACTTTGTAAAAGAGGAGCTTGCTGACAGTGAATCAACCTGAAGACAAAACCCAAAGACACCTTTCTCTTTCCATTGAAGAGGCAAGCAGAAAGGTTTCGGAACTGTATCGTTCGGGAACGAACTGAGACAAGGCTGTTCTGCAGGTCTTGCAGGATATCTTGAGGTTGCCCCCTGATAAATGGGATTTTACAGATTTTTATTCGGATAAGCCAGATGCAGATATATTTTTCTGCAGGGCTTTAGTTGCCGGAGCGGTTGGCATGTATCTGGATGTCATCTCCAAGCGGCGAATCGATCAACAGGGATTCCGGCAAGGCGGGAAAGAATCTCTTGAGCGAGTGATCCATCTGTTTAATGCCTTTCTGAGAGAGACCTGTGGCAGGAGTAATGAGAACCCAGAAGGCTTCGATCCATTTGTTAATGACGAATATTTAAAAGGCGTTTCCATCGATGAAGTGGATCGAAAAGAGTACATAGAAAGGGTAACGAAGCTATTCAGCGATTTCCACAATCAATTCGGAGTTTGCAGTTGTGTAGGGATACTCGGTTTTGATCCTTTCCGATACGATGAGTATGATGAAAAAACCCAGGAGCGTATTGAGGGAGGAGAATGGATGAAAAAGTGCTCTGAAGGCATGGAGAGGATTGTTCGAACAATTTGCGGTAAGCAATAGACGATACTTGGGTCACATGGTTTCAGGTGTGTGATTCGTGTGAGAGAAAAGACCGAAATTATTGTTCAACGGCGTAGAAGAGAGGAGGTGAGGCGATAGGTCAACAATGTAATTGTGAAAGTGGTGAGGTAAACAGCCAAATGAAAAAGGAGGGACAGATGAATATTAAGAGATTCGTGGTCTGCATGTTTGCATTGGTTTTTCTACTTACTTCTGCTCCAGCGTTTGCACAGCTAATCAAGTCAGATGTAATCAGTACGGAGAAGATGACGATAACCTGGGGATACTGCCCTTACGGCATGCTAGAAACCTCCGTCATGAAGGTGAAAAAGTTTTATAAAAAGTATCTACCCAATGTGGATGTAGACTGGTTTTTCGGCCTCTGGAGTGTACATCTGATTAATAACTGGATTGCTGGAAAGATTGAAGTAGCCTACCTCGGGAATATGCCTGCCGTTATGCTACAAGCTAAAGTCGGGAATACCAAATGGGTTGGTGTAGCGGTATACCCGCATGGAGAGGTCGGTGCGATATTTGTGCCGAAGGACTCGAAGATTAAATCCGTCAAGGAATTGGACGGCGCAACAATTGCTACTGGAGTTGGGTCCTCTCACCACCGTATCCTCGAAGAGATAGCAAGGCAGGAAGGAATAAAATTTAATATTGTGAGCCAGAATCCGGAGGTGGCTGTTGGGAACCTGGAAGCGGGAAAGCTCCAGGCCTTCTGCTATTGGCCGCCTTATATTGAACTTTGCAGGGAAAAAGGGATCGGAAAGTGTCTCGAGCCTTGCAATGCGAAGAAGTATGAGCCTTATGTAAATGCCATATGGCCGATTTTGGTGAGTGAGAGGTTTGCGAAGGCGCATCCTGATATCGTAAGAGGGCTCGTCAAGGCTGATAACGACCTGCACAACTTTATGATGCAGCATCCTGATGAAGCAGCGGAGATCGTTTACAATGAATTAGAAAAGAAGATCCCCTTAGAATCCTTAAAGCGCTCCCTTGCAAGATACAAATACTCAAACGAACTGACCGATGAACACATTGAAGTCATGCAAAGAGATATTGACTTTTTGTATTCAAAAGGCTTCCTCAAGAAACACTTCAAGGCCAAGGATTGGGCTGATAACAGCTTCTATAAGTGAATAGATGTCTTGCTGTAGAAAGTGATCAGCTTAACAGCTCCGTCAGGGAGGATTCATTCGTCATCCTCCCTGGCAACACAAATGTTCAGATCAGCCTTAAGAAAGATACCAGTATTAAATTAAGGAAAGAATGAATCATGGCTGATGCAAAACGAGAAACCTTGGACTTTGTCTTTGAACGACCGACCCTCGTATCCAAGGTTTTTGGCGAGAAGACGATATTAAACACCATTTCGATTCTGTCTCTGTTCTTGGCCTGGGCCTTACTGGTTCATTTCCAGGTATACCGTTTTGCATTATTGCCGAGTCCCGGTGAAGTATGGGATGAGGGTGTTAGGTGGGTGAAAACCAATGTGTTTTGGTTTGATACGTTCGCAACTACCATGAGAGTTTTGGCAGGGGTGTCGGCGGCCTATCTGGTTGGAATCCCATTGGGGCTGATGATCGGCTGGAGAAAGGTGTTTTCTGATCTCACCTTCCCGACCTTAGAAATCCTTCGCCCGATTCCGGCCCCTGCGTATCTTCCCATAGCGATTCTGCTCTTGCCGTGGCAGGAGGCGAGTGTAGCCTTTATACCTTTTATAGATGCCTTTTTCCCGGTACTTCTAAACACCATTACCGGGGTCAAGTTAATCGACCGCGACTATTTTAGGGCAGCCCGGTGCCTGGGGTCGAGCCCCAGTCAAATATTCTGGAACGTGGTCTTGCCCGGTGCCTTGCCATCAATCTCATCAGGATGCGCCATCGGTATGGGCATCGGTTGGATGGGAGCGGTTGTGGGGGAGATGATTACCGGGAAATGGGGCCTTGGGTACCGGATTTGGGAATCATATATCCTTATCAGATATCCATTGATTGTTGACGGGATGATTGCCATTGGCGTGCTGGGCTTTGCCTCGTCGGTGCTAATTCGATACCTAACCATTCGGCTCATTCCATGGCGGAAGGCCATTACCGAGTCCCTTGACGAATCCATCACCAAATAGAGAGGTCGAAAACGATGTCGAGTAACACAACCGTTATTGAATCTCAGGTCTGGAGGCAATTTCGGAGGATAGTCTTCAACTGGACCCTTGCGAGAAGAATTCTTTCACTGGTTATCTTTCTAGTATTCTGGACTATGCTGGTACATTTCATTGACTATTTCCAGCTGGTCCCCTCACCTAAGGCCGTCTTTTTGGCGATATTCGACCTCCCTGTGACCGTGGTACTAAAAAATATTGGACTAAGCTTTTTCAGGGTCTTAGCAGGGTTTTGCCTGGGGTTGCTTATTGGATTTCCCATGGGGGTGGCAATCGGATATTCAAGGATATTGAACCATCTGATCTTTCCAGCCTTTGAGATGATTCGCCCGATCCCCCCCATTGCCTGGATTCCGTTGGCCGTGCTGTTCTTTATTAATTTCGAATCCCAGGCCGTGTTTCTGACCTTTTACGGTGCCTTCTTCCCTATTGTCTATAACACAATGGGTGGGATTTCCGAAGTGGATATCCGCTTACCACGGGCTGCCATGTCCTTTGGAGTTGGCAAGAGGCTTTTGCTATGGAAAGTGATCCTCCCTGCCGCCATGCCGCAAGTCTTCACGGGGATGAAACTCGCCATGGGAATTACGTGGATCCTGGTCGTCGCTGCGGAGATGCTTTCCAACAAAGGGGGAATGGGCTATTACATTTGGTATAATCATACCGTGATGGACTATCCCCATGTGATTTTGGGGATGGGAATCATTGGTTTGAGCGGGGCAATGTGCAGCGTTGGGGTCGGTCTTGTGGGTAACTACTTCACGAGATGGCAGAGGTTATTTTAAGGGGGGATGTATGGTTGCCAAGAGCCAAGAGAGTGAGATTGTCTTCAAGGACGTGAGCAAAGTGGCCCATTCTAAGAAAAGCCACACGGTTATTCTAAATAACTGCTCATTCTTAGTGGAAGCCGGGAAGCTGACAGTCCTAATCGGTCCATCAGGGTGTGGGAAAACAACGATTATTAACCTCATTGCAGGATACGAAAGACCCGATCGCGGAGAGGTTATGATGGATGGAAAAGTCGTGCCCGGCCCCAACTGGGAGCGTCTGGTGGTCTTTCAAGAAACAGCCCTCTTTCCCTGGTTGACCTGCTACGAGAATGTTATGTTTGGTCCTATTGCCCGCAGGGCTATTTCTAAAAAAGAGACGCATAAGGAGGCGATTTCGCTTCTAGAGAGGGTGGGCCTTGGCGATTTTATCGACAAATACCCGAGTCAACTCAGCGGAGGCATGCAACGGCGGGCCGAACTGGCAAGGGCCCTGATCAACAAACCCAAGGTCATGCTTATGGATGATCCGTTTCGTGGTCTGGACGCCATGACCCGTAAGTTGATGCAACAGTATTATCTGAAGCTTTTTGAGGAAACGGGAGGAACCCATGTCTTCGTAACATCGGAACTGGAAGAAGCGATAATTCTGGCAGACAATCTCTTAGTCATGACCAACAAACCATCCAAGATAAGGAAGGTTATTGACGTTGATCTGGCCCGTCCGCGTGACTGGAGCATGGCCTCCTCGAAAAACTACCTTGAAATTAAGGCGGAGGCCCTGGAGGTTATCCACGAAGAGGCTGTCAAGGCCTCAGCTGCCAGCGGCAAGGTGGATGTCGATCTTAGAGGTTTATTGAGGAAGGTAGAGACAAAGCAGAGTTAGACGAAAAGAGGAGAAGCGATTGGCGAGTGCAAGTGTGGAAAATCGGGGGGGGGAAATCTTCATCGATCATGTAGAGAAGGTGTACGACCCAGAGGGAGTCAACGTCCATGCCCTTCAAGATTGCACTGCGGATATCAAGCCGGGTGAATTGGCCATGATCGTAGGGCCATCCGGATGCGGTAAGACCACTCTATTAAATGCAATTGCAGGGTTCGACAATGCAACTGGCGGGGCAATCTATTTGGATGGTGTATTGATCGCCTCTCCTGATATAATTCAATCACCGGGCGCGGATCGTATAGTTGTTTTCCAGGGTGGCGCCTTATTCCCGTGGAAGACAGTCTTAAACAACATCATCTACGGTCCAGTAATGCAGGGAAAAATGACCGTGGATGAAGCCGTAAGCGAAGCCCGGAGTCTGATGGAAAGGTTGGGACTTAGCAGGAATATAGAGGACCTATATCCCGATAGTCTTTCCTCAGGAATGAGACGTCAGGTGGAGATTATAAGGGCCCTAGTCAATGACCCCAAAGTCTTGTTATTGGATGAGCCGTTCAGGGCCCTGGACAGCATGACTAAAGGCCTAATGCACGAATACCTCCTTGGGGTATTCGAGATGACCCATAAGACTATCTTCTTTATCACCCATGATCTGGAAGAGGCCGTCTTTTTGGCCGACCGAGTCTATGTTATGACGACTCGCCCAGGAACTTTCAAGGCCGTAATTGATGTGGATATCCCTAGACCCAGGGGCTTTAGAGTGCTTGCCACTGAGCGGTTTGCGGAGCTTAAGAGACAAATTACAGCAGAGGTGGAGGAAGAAACCATGAAGGCCTTTGAGGCGGGGGAACGAGAACTGGCCTAAACTCAGGCGATTTTTCATGATTCGATGTTGGATTCGACTTGCCTGGAGTTGAGGGCTCGCGGAAGCAGTGTCACTGTGTTGGGTGCGTTTTTTTAATCCGGATGGCTAAAGAAGAGGCAGAGATTGGAAGCGAATGATAAGAAAGAGGAGATTAGACGATGGGCCTTACAAAAATAGAACCCGATGTAACTCTTGACGTAAGGGGTCTAAGTTGTCCGATGCCGGTGTTAAAGACGGCAAAGGCGATGAAGGACATGGAGTCAGGGCAGGTTATTGAGGTGCTGGGTACCGATCCCGGCACAAAAAATGATATGCCGAAGCTTGCCCAAAAAGCAGGGAATGAGTGGTTGGGCTTCTTAGATGATGAAGAAGGTTTCTATCGATTCTACCTGAAAAAAGGATAATCAGCAGTTGAGACAATCCATCATAAACAGGCCGCTGACCGTGGATTTGGGTTGGCGAGCCGGAAATCAACAAATCAGTGCAAATACATGTCAGGGCCTTAAAGAGGCCGATCAGGTCGGGGTGGGTGCCAGGGAGGGGAGGCGATGTATCAACTTTGAGTGGGGCTCTTTTTCAGGGTTCGGTAGATGTGGCCTATCGAACGCAGCCTCGCTTTTTTCTCTTTTTTCATAAAAAAGGTCTTTTCAATCCTGTTCCAGGCACCCTTTCCGACTGTTCTCGGGAAATCACGAGGAATCGGGCTGTCAGCGGTAGGTCCAATATTTGAATCTTTTCTGATCAAGTCATATAATCGGATGGAATCCCGCTTTAACCACTCCATTGCGGATTTTCCGGAGAGGAGTTCCTTTGAGGCCTGGAGTAGATCATCAGGCTTCACACTCAGTATCCATCCCCTCCCGTATGGATCTAGAGTGACAAGTGATGGATTGTCCCCAATATCCGGGTTGATTTCTACGACCTCTCCCTTTAAGGGGGTGTACATGTGAAGTGTCATTTCGTCACCGGAGATCGCCCAGAGGGGGTCCCCTTTTTCCACCGTCGTGTTTACGGGACTTAGTCTTATATGATTCACGTCTCCTATGATTTGGCGGGTAAAGTCATCGATTCCCATCCTGACCGATCCGTTTATGCGTTTGACCCAGACATGACCTTCCCCATACATGCGGTCAAACAGGAGCTCGAACCGGCCTATCTTCTCCCTCTCTTTCTCGCGCGCCTGTTTTAGGATGAATACGGGGTGTGTCTTGGCAAGATCTTCCATCCGCTGGTCTACCTCACAATTCCAGCATTCGTAGTTGTTAGGGCAGATCTTGTGCGAGACAAAGCCCATGCGCATGTAACGACACTTTCGCAAAGGGCCCGGCAGGTTTCTCCATCGCAAGACATTTTCATGTTCCATTTTCATGGCACCGGTAGGGCACACGTAAGAACATGATCCGCATCCGATACAATCTTCGGATGGCATGTCAAATGGGGTGCCGACATATCTCCTTCTCCCCCGGTTCACAAAGTCTATGGCCCCGACCCGTGCCACGTTGCGACATACCCTCACACATTGCCCACATAAAACACAATTGCTATTCGATTCGGTAAAACGGGTCTTGGCGAGTCCAAAAGAGGCGGCAAGATTTCTGACAGAATCTACATCCGGACAGCGGGCAAGTAGGAGTTCAGCGATGACTTTTCTTCCCCTCACGAGTCGCTCGGTATTGGTCTTGACCAAGAGGCCATCCTTTACGGGGAAGGCACAGGAGGGTTGGAGACGCGTCGAACCCCCATCAGTCACTTCCACGACGCAAAGGCGACATCCCCCATAGGGCTCCATATCCTTGTGGTAACACAGAGTGGGGATCTCGATACCCTCTCTCCGAGCCACCTGAAGGATGGTCATCCCTTCTTTTGCCTCTACCCTTTTCCCATTTATTGTAATAGAGACCATCTTACTCTCCTGATTGGCCCTAAGAAAATCCTTCCATTACTTGACTTCTGAACATCTATGGTTTCACAATAAGTCCCCAAGGCCGTCACCGCCGAGAGGGGAAGTCCAGGAGTGTTTGCCTTTCCTTGCCCCTCGAGCCTTGGGCCCTGCGCCTACCTATGACTCCGGCCAGGGGCATTTTCCGTCCCTGATATGGGCCTTGAAGTCGTTTTCAAAGTCTCTTATGCCGTTGATCACAACGGAAGGTGCACCCCCGCCCAGACCGCATAAGGCGAAATCTCTTATCATCTCTCCCAATTCCGACAGGGTTGCCAGGTCCCAAAAGACAGGACGTCCTTCATAGATTCTTGCCATGATTTCTCTCATTTGAAATATGCCCTCACGACATGGGACACACTTTCCGCAGGATTCGTCCACAAAGAATGAGAGAAGGTGCAGGAGTGTATCCACAAGGCATGAATTCTGATCCAGGACCACAATCACCCCCGATCCAAGCATAGAATCCATGTGTCTCAGCGTATCGGGATCCAAAGAGACGTCCAGATTGTCTGCTGGAATAAAATTACCAAATGGGCTTCCGACCTGCACTGCCTTTACCCGGTTTCCTTGAATAGGTCCACCGGCCATATTAAAGACCACTTCCTTGAGATTTGTCCCCAGTGGCACCTCATAAAGACCGGGCTGCCTCACCTTGCCCACGACAGAGAGTATCTTGGTGCCCTTTGCCTTCTCGGTTCCCATACGGGCATACCATTCGCTCCCATTTTCTAGGATGGATGGGATGTTGGATAGGGTTTCCACATTGTTGACTACGGTAGGTCGTCCCCACAGGCCCCTTTCGATAGGGAAGGGGGGCCGCAATCGAGGGTCGCCCACCTCACCTTCTAGGGAGTCCATGAGCGCTGTTTCTTCGCCACAGACGTATGAGCCTCCGCCTCTGATGATTTTCAATGTGAAGTTGAAGTCAGATCCAAGGATGTTTCTCCCTAAAAAGCCGTAGCGCTGTGCAATGGCAATAGCCTTATTGAGGAATTCATAGGTATGGGGATATTCTTCGCGCAGATAGATGAGGCCTTGATGGCTTCCAATGGCATAGCCAGCCAGGACCATACCCTCAAACAATTTGAACGGATTACCCTCCATCACTGCCCGATCCTTATAGGCGCCGGGGTCCCCTTCATCGGCGTTACATATGATAAATTTTTCTTCTCCGGGGGAATTGCGGGCCATGTTCCATTTAAGGCCGGTGGAGAACCATGCGCCTCCTCTACCCCTGATCCCGGAGCGGGTTACCACTTCCACGACCTCCTCCGGGCTCTGGTCATAAAGGGCCTTGTACAATGCATAGTACCCCCCTCTGGCCACATACTCGGCCGGATTAAGCGGATCGATAAGCCCACAATTTCCGAGGACCACCCGAAGCTGGTCCTTAAAGGGGGGGACCTGTTCATAGTCCGGAATATCATCAAAGGCCCTATTTGGCTTAGTAGGTGAAGGCACCAAGGCTACCTTACAGAGCAATCCCTCATTCCCGAATTTCTTGTCTCTGGTCTCTCTTATCATCTGCCTTGCCCTGTCAACCGTCATCCGGGTATAAAGGAGAGGGGGGCTATTGGGCAGGGTGAGGATTGCCATAGGTTCAAGATCACAAAAACCTGAACAACCGGTTTGGCCCAAGGAGAGCTTGATACCAAGGTCCTCTTTTTCCTCGACCATGCCCCTGTATATTTCATCAGCTCCAAGGGCGAGACCGCAAGTGGAGGCGCTTATGGTTATTCTTGGTCTTTTGGGGGAAAGATATCTGATGCCCATATTTTTGAGATTATCCAGATCCCAGACATTTTGTACCTTCATTGTTGGTTCCCCATTTTTTTTCGATCAGATTTTCCTGGCCTGAGTGGCCCTTGTCTCCCCCTCCAGGCTTCTTACAACCCAACGTGTTGCCTTTCCCGGAGGATCGTAAGGATTTTTTCCTTAGTTAGTTCGGGGTAGATTTTGTCGTCAAAAGAGACATTGGGGCCGATAGCGCAGAGACCAAGACACTGCACCTTTTCCAGACTGTATCTTCCGTCTAGTGAGGTCTCCCCGATGTTGCTTTTAAAGTGGTCTCTCAAGGCCTTGATAACTTCTTCCGATCCATTGATGTGGCAGGTGATGCCATCACAAACCCTGATTTCGGTTTCCCCCTTTTTGCTGGTGGTATAGGCACCGTAGAATGTGGCTAAACCGTAGACATTGGCAAATGGGACCTTCAATAGTCTGGCAACATACCTGAGTGACTCCATTTCGATCTGTTTATCCTCTTTTTGCAATGCATGAAGAAGTGCCAGTATGGCGGCTTTCTCATTTCTGTGTTGACTCACGATCATTTCTATTTTTTCTCTTTCCATTTGGGGGCCTCTCCTAATCTACAGCACTTCAAATCTGAAAAAGTCAGGGGTGCCTGTGGGCTTATGCAGTGGCGGCCTGCCTTTTGTCCCCTCCAGGTCGCCTCAGGGATTCAATAATGAGGAAATAGTTTGCCAAAATTCGCTGCCCCGGCCTTTCTGGCACAGCCAGGGCAGAGGTTGGGTTGATAAATCATTTCTTGCTGAGAACCTGCCCTTTCGCGGATGTAACCGAGATGTTTTTCCGGCACAAAAGGAATGCCGCACGAGTCACAGGGAACCAGCTTGTGACGGCTCATCTCCGCGCCACACATAACTATCCTTCTCTCGCCGTTCTTTTCTTCTGCGGTTATGGCATCCGTGGGACAATTGATTGCGCATGAGCCGCACCCGATACACAGTGCGGCCGGGCGAAGAAGGTCGGTGTCATCTGTCGCGTTCTCAGTTACATAGGAGAGATGAATGGCCTCTACCTGCATCTGATCCCGACATATCTCAATACAACGGCCGCAACTGATACATATGTCGCAACGCAGACACCTCTTGGACTCCCTGGAGGCGTCTTCCTCGGGAAGACAGAGTTCTACCTCTTCGAAATTGCCTTGTCTATCTTTGATATCAATGCGTGGCATGGCTGGTCGAGCCGGTAGGGATCTCTCTTGCGCGAGGACCTCCACAACCGGGACCCCCTTTCGTCTGGCTGGCAAGAGACCATATTCCGAATGGGGTAACCCTCTCAGATAGCGATGGATAGCTTGAGAGGCCTTCTTCCCGGATGCCACTGCCTCCACCACAGTGGCTGGCCCGGTTACCACATCCCCTCCTGCAAAGACTCCGGGAACAGGGGTCTCCATGGTTTCAGGGTCAACGACGACGAGCTGTTCCCTGGAGAATTCCAATCCTTTTATATTCACAAGGGGAACGATATCCACTTTCTGGCCTATAGCGGGGATGATGGTATCGGCGGGAATGATATATTCTGAGCCCTCAACGGGGATTGGCCGTCTGCGACCGCTGGAGTCGGGATCGCTCAAACTGTTTCTGATACACTCAAGACCGGTCAGTTTTCCATTCTGGCCCATGACACGGACAGGAGACGACAGAAAAGTGAACCTGGCGCCCTCCTCTTCAGCGGCCTCGACCTCTTCCTTGATGGCAGGCATCTCCTGCCTTGATCGCCGGTAGACCAGGTGCACCTCATCGAGACCCAACCGTAATGCAGTACGCACACAATCAATAGCAACATTTCCCCCGCCTATGATGATCAGCCTTTTCCCAACCATGGACTTGCGGAGATACTCGTAACGCAAGAAGGCGAGACAGTCTATGATATTGGGATTGGCCTCTGCCCCTTCAATCGGAATAGGGAGACAGGACCAGGCCCCGACCCCGAGAAAGATCGCCTCAAAGCCTTGGCGTTTCAGGCTATCAACCGTAATATCCTTATCAAGGGTGACATTTGTCCGGATCTCGACCCCAACGGCCTTGATATAGTCTATCTCCATCTGCAGGATATGTCTGGGCAACCTGTAGGTGGGAATACCCCATCGCAGCATGCCGCCCGGTTCGGGCAGGGACTCAAAGATTATGGGCCTGTAACCCATTCTTGCCAGGAAATACCCGGTGGAAAGCCCTGCCGGACCACTCCCGATGATGGCGATCTTCTCCGTGAACCGATGAGGCGTCGGAGCGGGATGCCCAGCGTCTTTCTCATAGGTCCTATCAAAGGCAACTCGCTTGAGTTGGCAGATAGCAATAGGCTCATCCACTTCACTTCTCCGGCAGGCCTTTTCACAGGGGTGGATGCAGATCCTGCCCAGTGTCCCTGGGAACGGGAGATCCTCTCGCAAGACTTCCAGCGCCTCTTTATGACGACCCATACCCACAAGCGCGACATAACTTGGTACGTCAACACCCGCGGGACAGGCCAATTGACATGGGGCAGGAGAGAGTATGGTGCATTCCCCTGACGGGCAATAGTGGACATCTGTATGACTGAAAAATATGTCCCTATATTCTTCCAGAACGGAAGAGACCATCCGTCCAGTTTCAATACAAAATCTATCATCCCCGTAATCGGAAAGCATCCCTGCAAGCCGCTCAATGGTCTGGATATGGCCGGATCTTCCCCTTCCGGAACGAATGTCATTGACGAGTCCCAATATGTTCTCTGTTATTTCCTTGCTTCTGGGTTCTGCGATTTGGGCAGAGGAGAGGTTCCGTGACAGATCCTCAGTGAGTTTTTTTACAGGGCAAAGATCCATGGGTTATGATCTCTGAACTCTCAATACGATTAATAGGATATTCGTAATACTTTAGCGTTTTGAAAACAGTGAGGAGTAAGATGACGGACCGTGAGGGTCTTTTTTCCAAAGGACGTAATCCAAATTCTTTACAGCCTCTGGTACGCCCCCTTACCTCTAAATACAGTCTCTGCCAGGCAGGGGAGAGGGCTCTTCATAGGGACATCCTCTTATGGGGCTGTTCGGTAACGAGGTTCAAGACCTCACTGCCGTTCTTTGAAATGATGCCGTCCTTTACGTCCTTTGGAAAAAAGACCCTCGCGGTCCTCTGTCTTTCTTTCAAAACGCTAAAGGGTTACGCATATTCAAAGGATGTGAGGTGTTGAAACATCCGCGTATGTGTAGACGGGTCCTGGTCTCATATCTTACCAAAGCTCCGCAATGGTTTTGGCGTATCGGTCCCTGATCAGCTTGGTCTTGATCGAAGGCTTCCCGAAGTGGAGACACTTGGTTATGCACTTCGCCACACAAGCGGGTTCCAATCCCTGATCTATCCTATCCATGCAGTAGTCACATTTGACCGCTTTTTCTGTTTCAGGATTCCACTGAGGCGTGCCCCAGGGGCAGGCTGTGATACAGCTCTTGCAGCCAATACAGAGGGATTCCTCCACAAAGACAATGCCGTCCTTTGCCCTCTTTTGCATGGCGCCCGTCGGACAGGCCCTGACACACCATGGGTCTGCGCAATGAAAGCAAGGCATAAAAATATTGGCCATACGAGGCAGCTTATTCACCAGTTTTGGCCCAACAGGTATGACCTGGCAAAACCGGGGGCCGCTCGGCAGATTGTTCTTTGTCTTGCAATGGGATTCACAGCTAAAGCACCCGATGCAGCGTTTCACATCCTGATAAATATAGTATTCGCTCATTGCCGTCCCTCCAAATGTTTTCGGTCAAATGGCTTTCCGAACCCTGACGAAGCACTCAAGAAGGGCGTTCGCCCCCCCCACCGGATCGTAGACATTCAATAAGCCTGTTTCAAAGCGGTAATCACCGAGGCCTTTATTGTACCCTCGGGTCTGCCAAGGCACCTTTCTACCGAAACCATGGACCATGAAAACCGCCTCCGGATGGATAAATTCGGTCACGTAAGCGGAAATGGTTCCCGAATGAGTCCCGTCTGAAGAAGTGACTTCCACGCGGTCACCGTTTGATATGCCCAGTTTCTTGGCCTCTTGTGCGTTTATCCAGAGGGTGTTTTCCGGCATGATCTCGTTCAGAACAGGATTGTTCAGCGTCCGTCCATGGGTATGGACCGGACTGCGACCAAAGGCCAGACGAAATAACCCCTTTTCCGGTTTTTTGGGACTTTCGTAAACCTTAAAGGATGGTATCTGGTTTTCCTCAAGTAGACTGGATACAAATTCGATCTTTTTGGACGGGGTCTTGAATTTGAGACCTTTCATCCGGTCCCACCATACCGGCTTATCTACCAGGGAAACGACCCCTTTTTTCTCGAAGTCTGCCACTTTGATTCCTGTTCCCTCCAACTGCCATTCCCAGAATTCCTCTATGTCATTGAACTTAAAGTACTGACCCACCCCCAACCGTTCTGCCAGTGATTTGAAAATCCACCAGTCCGGTTTGGCCTCATTTCGCGGTTTGATAGCCTGTTTGCGCCGATCAAAGTTGGGTTTTAGCCCTTTTCCGGTCCTGAGGACACTAGATTTCTCGAGATAGGTTGCAGAGGGGAGAAGGACATCCGCATACCAGCCTGTCTCACTATAATTGCTGTCGATGGCCACGATGAGGTCCAACTGACCCAGGGCCTTCTTCTGTTCTTCTGGGTCTGGGAGAGAAAGGAGAGGATCGTGCCTGAAGACAAAATAGGCCTTTACCGGGTAGGGATCCCCGGAAAGAATGGCAGGGTAGAGCAGATGAAGAAGCCCGGGACCTGACTCAAAGTGCTTGTATTTCCATCCGCAACCATCAACGCGTTTGTCCTTTGGTTTGGGAATGGTGTCAAGGAGTGCATTCACGTTTTTTGCGCCTACATCCCCCGGCCCCTTCTGAAAGAAAAGGCCGCCCGGGGCCTCGATGCTGCCCATGAGAACATTGAGGATATAAGCCGTCCTGCAGCTGTAAAAGGAATCCAGATACCGGGCCATCATCCAACCGGGATGAAATATGACAGAAGGTTTATCTTCGCCAACTTCATGGGCGAATTCTATGATTTCCTGGACCGGGACACCGGTCTCTTGGGATGCCCATTCGGGAGTGTAGTCGATTACAAAGGATTC
Organism: uncultured Desulfobacteraceae bacterium; assembly: GCA_964452575.1. GTDB lineage: Bacteria > Desulfobacterota > DSM-4660 > Desulfatiglandales > Desulfatiglandaceae > CAYVMN01. The sequence continues at coordinate 49,405 of CAYVMN010000003.1, forward strand.
TAATTCCTCAAACCCGTCCACCCATTTACCAACGAACTCCGCGTCATAGAGATTGTCACGGATGACCGTGTGAATTATGGCCAAGTTCAGGGCATAATCTGTCCCCGGTCGGACCATCCAGAAACGGGTCGCCTTCATGGCGGTGCCGCTCGCACGCACATCGATGTACGTGATCTTGCCTCCACGGTCGAGAAGCTCCATGATGGTGTTGGCGGCCTTTACCCTCAAGGATTCGAATACGTTTCGGCCGTAAAGGATGAGATGTTTGCACTGTTTATAATCGTAATTGAAGGTCTTGCGCCCGGATCCAAAGAGTGAGATTGCTGCATGCTGAACATTCCTGGCGCAGGTGCAGTCATGGTTGAAGTAGTTTGGGGAGCCAATGGCCCTCAAGAAGCTGCGATGGATATCTCTGAAAGGTCCACCGCGGTCGCTCAATGCGACGGCCTTTCCGCCATATTTTTCAATAATGCCCTTCAGGCTATCAGCGATATAACCCAACGCTTCGTCCCATGAGGCCCTTTCCCAGTCTCCTTCTCCTCGCTTGCCTTTGCGGATCATGGGGTACTGAGGCCTTTCATAGTCATATTCCATGGCTATGCCGGCAGAGCCCTTGGCACAGAGCCTCCCTGCCATAGCAGGGTCGTTTGGGTTTCCCTCAATCCATTTGACGAGCCCATCCTCCACCTCGACTCGGATGGGACATCTGACATTGCACATCCCGCATATGCTGAAAACAGATTCTTTCATATGTCTCCCCCTTTTTCAGAAGATTTGCCCGGGAGCATAGCAAAGAAAATAATAAAATTCAACCCTTCAATCAGGGGGGCATTTTACAGATTGTAAGATTGCCTGACGTCATTGATATCAAGAGACGAGGAAAGGCATAAGAGGAGCTCAGTATTATTTTCACATTTTCAATAGGTTTCGCCAACTTCGAAGGATCTCTTGGTTTTGGCCCAGGAGTTGCGTTCATGGCAGTATAAGGAGGAGAGCCATGAAAGCAGCCATCATCTTTACAGGGGGAGGCCCGGTACTTTTTCTGACTTCTTACAGCTCCTTAGACCACCCTGGGTTTATAGAGAAGCTGGAGGGAAGAGGGATCAAGAAGTTCATTGCATATGAAATCGACATAGAGAAGGTTAGGCCTAAGTATAGGACTCACTTCGAGGTCGTGATGAATGATGTTAAGGAGACAGCCGACTTGAGGTTTCTTTCCTTTTCTTGAGATCTAGGGCAACCTTGAGACCTTTTTCCCTTATGATCTTTAACTTGAGTTTGGTTTCGGTCATTTTGAAGAATCTCTTCCCGTATCTCCTCAACAGGGCCTTCTCGATCTCAAATCCAAGGCCGGGCCGCGTGAACGGCTTAAGGGTCGCCCGAAAATCGGGTATAATTGGTTCGATGATTCCCTCCCTTAGTTCCGGTACCCACGAGGGTTCCTCCAGGGGGTATTCAAGTGGAAGGTTCCCCCTCTTGTCCGCCAGGGCCATGTTCCAGTTGACATAAAAACCTATCCCATTTGTCCAGGTATGCGGGGAGAATCCCCTGTCTTTCTCGTGGCAGGTGTCTATAATCTTCTTTACCTGAGCAATGCCGCCAGCAAAAGTCGCATCCGGTTGGTATATATCAAAGCAGTCCTTTTCGAACATGATCTTGATCTCATCCCAGCCATAATTCAGCTCGGCCCCGGATATCTTTACCTCTGCCACCCTTTTTAGGGCCGCATTGCCATCATAGTCCCTGGAGTCCAGCGGTTCTTCGATCCAGTCGATGGCATTGGTCTTGCATGCCTTTGCGAAATCAATCGCCCGCTGGAGGTCCCAGGGCGGGATCTTGTCAACGATGCTGACGAGCCATCCCTGGTTTGCGTCAACCCCCAGGGAAAGACCTTCGCCCACACCTTTTCTGATCACCTCAATGTGTCTGATATCTTCCTTCAGATCCCTGTTCCTGACCCTCAGTTTTACCGTCTTGAATCCCCTGTCCATCAATGCATGCAACTCATCAACCCTCTTTTCAGGGTCATGCATTTCCCCGGTGGAACAGTAGACCTCGATTGGTCTCGCCTTTCCACCCAGCAACTCATAGACGGGCCTTCCCTGGTTCTTTCCGATGATATCCCAGCACGCGGGCTCGATCCAGAAGTTCCTCCATCCCAGGAATCCAGCCTGTTTCAAGAGGCCCTGGATCCCTTCGATATCAGTTGGATCGGCACCTATGAGATATCCCCCGATTAGGTCACCTAATCCCTGTCTCTCACTTCCCATGGCAGCCCCGGCAGAGTATCCCTCGATCCCGTCGTCAGTTACGAGCTTGATCAGGGTAAACCTGTTGTGCGTTTGAGGATAGCCGGGGATCCATGTGGGCCAGAAAATGTGCTGCAAAGGTATAGAGACATGGTATAATTCAATTGTCGAGATCTTCATTTCTCGCCTCCCTTAAGCCCAGCTTCTTGAACAGCGGATCTATTCTTGATGCCTCCTTAATAACATTTTTACACGCCAGAACCATTTGATCAAGCCAGAACCACCGAAGACCTCTGAACCCTGAACCTCTGAACCCTGAACCCTAGAACCTCTTTGTGTATTTTATTGTTTGCATTTCTCGTTGGGCAGCCTCTAAAATAAGGGGACACGGAATCAAAGGAGGAAGGGTTCATGAGAGCCGTGCTGGTAAAGGAGTTTACAGATTTCAGAAATCTGACCCTCGAAGATATCCCGCCTCTGCAATTGGGTGAGGGTCAGGTCCGCCTGGATGTGCGCGCAACCGGCGTAAGCTTTGCCGTTAGCCTTTGGGTATCTGGCCGGTATCAGGTCAAGCCGCCCCTGCCCTTTGTCCCAGGCACAGAGGTCTCAGGGGTGATAATGGAGGTCGCTCCTGATGTCACCGTGTTTTCACCTGGCGATCGGGTGGCCGCAGCCCTTGACTGGGGTGGCATGGCAGAGGAAGCGGTCGCCCGTGCGGTGAATGTCTATCCCATCCCTGACGACATGGATTTCGCTGAGGCCATCTCTCTCACCCATTCCTATGGCACGGCCTGCGCGGCGCTCACCTGGCCCAACCTACTGAATCTTCAGCCTGGCGAAACCTTACTGGTGCATGGCGCTGCCGGTGGGATAGGCCTCGCTGCGGTTGAGATCGGAAAGCTTGTCGGAGCCACCGTCGTTGGGACTGCCGGAAATGAGGAAAAGATGGCCGCTGCCAGAGATCACGGTGCGGATCACGTGATCAATTATGTAAAGGAGGACTTTCGCCGTAAGGTACTTGAAATCACCAATGGACTCGGGGCCGATGTCATCGTGGATCCCGTCGGCGGCCGCGTGTTCGAACAGTCCCTTCGGTCTATTGCGCCAGAAGGACGCATCATGCCGGTGGGGTTTACCAGCGGAAAAATCCCTCAGATTCCTGCAAACATCCTTCTGGTAAAAAATATCACTGTCTGCGGCCTCAATTTCGGCTATTTCTTGGGGTGGGGTCCAAGGGACGTAAGAAGAGAAAGCGAGCCCAGGGTCCGGTCCATCATGGAAAGGCTTTGCCTCTGGTACGAGGAGAGAAAGATTCGCCCCCACATCTCTCACCGCTTTCGCTTAGAAGAATTCCAGGAGGCCATGAGCACTGTGCTCGACCGCAGGTCCATAGGGCGAGTAGCCCTGGTTCAGTGAAGATTACCGTGAAATGAGCGGATGGGCATATAGCCTTTATTAACGAGCTTTCATGAGGAACAAGAAACCGATCACTCAGCTTACAAATTTCACAGGGCAACCTGCCATGTTGGTTTGACACACAACCATATTTCTCTTATACTCCATCCAATCAGAAAAAAACCATCCTTTTATCCACCGAATAGACCTTTCTTTAGATCTGGGAAGGCACAAATATGAAATGCCCAAAATGCCAGTTTGAGAACCCAGAGGGCATGAAGTTTTGCGGTGAATGCGGAGCAAAGCTGGAAAAAATCTGTCCTGACTGCAATTTTTCAAACCCCCCCAATTTCAAATTTTGCGGTGAATGCGGTTTTGATCTGGCAAGGCCAAAAGGGGCCCCCCTTAGGGTTGATTTAGATCAAGAATCGCTCGCCCCTGAAAGTGCAGCGCCTGAGATTTCCCCTGGCCTTGAAGCAATTGAAGGAGAGAGAAAATATGTCACCGCCCTCTTCTCGGATATGTCCGGATATACTGCCATGTCAGAGAGGCTTGACCCGGAAGAGGTTAAAGAGATCACGACTCGAATCTTCGGTGAAATCTCGAAGATCGTCAACAAATACGATGGATTCATCGAAAAATTTATTGGGGACGCCATAATGGCCATTTTCGGTATTCCAAAGGCGCACGAAGATGATCCCATTAGGGCCATCAGGGCTGCCAGAGAAATACATGACCTGATCAAGGCCATAAGTCCTGAGCTCGAAAAAAAGATAGGGAAGCCCCTCACCATGCATACCGGCATCAATACCGGTCTTGTGGTGACAGGTGAGGTCAACTTGGAGAGAGGGACACATGGGGTTGCTGGGGATACCCTCAATGTGGCGGCCCGGTTGAGTGGTCTGGCGGAAGCAGATCAAGTCATCGTCGGACCGGACACATATCACCAGGCTGAAGGATATTTTGCCTTTGAGGCCTTGGTACCGACCAAGGTCAAAGGAAAGCAAGAGCCTATTCAGATTCATAAGGTCCTATCCACAAAGGAGCAGCCCAGTACGACCCACCGTCACCACGGCCTGAGGGCTGATTTAATAGGACGGGAAGTGGAGTTGGCTCAACTCAGGGAAGCAGCCGAACGGCTCCGACAGGGAAAAGGCGCGATCTTTTCAATCTGCGGTGAGACCGGCATAGGAAAGACCCGGCTTTTAGAGGAGTTCAGGGACGCATTGGATCTTAAGGACATTCAATGGTTGGATGGACAGGCCTATGCCTATTCTCAGAACATTCCCTATTTTCCCCTGATTGACCTGTTTAATCGGGGGTTTCAGATTAAGGAAGGCGATGCTCCCCAAGAGGTGAGGGAGAAGATTGAGTCAGGGGTAGGATCACTGGTCGGGAAAAGAGGGGATGTCATACCTTACGTGGGGAGCCTCTATGCCCTTAGCTATCCTGAGATAGAGGAGGTCAGCCCCGAGTTCTGGAAGTCCCGGCTCCGAGAGGCTATCCATGCTATTCTTTCAGCTCTGGCGCAGAGTAGGCCAACAATCATCTGTCTGGAGGATCTTCACTGGGCAGATCCCTCCTCTATGGACTTACTACGGTTCGTGTTATTAGAATTCAGGTTTCCAGCCCTATTTATCTGTGTGTACAGACCGAGCATCAGCCTTTTTACAAGCCATCAACTAAGCGGCCTAAAGACTGAATACCAGGAGATCCAGCTTAATGATCTGTCATTATCTGAAGTGCAGACAATGCTGGAGTCACTTCTCAAGGCCAAAGATATCCCCAAGGATCTCTTGAGGTTTATCCAGAGAAGTGTAGGAGGCAATCCCTTTTACCTGGAAGAGGTCATCAGCGCCTTGATTGAGGCCGGTGCCTTGACCCGCAGCAACGGGACATGGAGCCTAAACCGGCCAATTAGCCAGATAGGCATGCCTTCAACGATTCACGGGATCATCGCAGCAAGGCTCGATCATCTAGAGAACGAGTCAAAACGGATCTTACAGGAGGCCTCGGTCATCGGACGGATATTCCTCTATGACATACTCAAGAATTGTACGAGTCTGAAAGAACAACTGGACAGGAATCTAACCGGGCTCGAGCGTCTGGATCTGATCCGCACCAGGTCCATTCAACCGGTCTTGGAATATGTGTTTAAGAGCGCCTTGACGCAGGAAGTGGTTTATAATGGCCTTCTCAGGAAAGAACGCCAGGGAATCCATGAGCGAATTGCCCTGGTAATGGAAGAATTATTCCGTGATCGGCTTCCTGAATTTTACGAAACCTTGGCATTTCATTTCAAAGAAGGCCATTCCCCCCTTAAGGCTGTCCGTTATTTAATGAAATCTGGTGAGAAGAGCCTGGCAAGGTATGCAGTGGAGGAATCTCACCGGTATTTCATGGAGGGATTTGACCTGCTGAAGGATAAACCGGACAGGACAAAGGATGAAGACGGACTTCTCATCGAACTCCTTATGAAATGGTCCTTGGTCTATTATTACCGGGGAAATTTCAGGGAGCAGGTGGATTTGCTGAGCGCACATAGGGATTTGGCAGAGTCACTGGATGACAAGGCCAGACTCGGGATGTTCTATGCCTGGTATGGCTTTTCCATGTATTTCAGAGCGAGGTTAAAGGATTCCTATGAATATCTTCTTC
>CAYVMN010000004.1:0-49048 GCA_964452575.1 uncultured Desulfobacteraceae bacterium
TTTTATCCAAAAGCTAACCGCTAATGGCTAAGAGCTAACCGCACAGGTCCAAAAAATGAGGGCTTCGGCTTAACTCAGCCGAAGTCTGAATAAGTGCGTCACCGAAATCAATGGCCTTAGCAGCGTATAGCTATGAGTAGTGTAGAGAACCATGACATTCAAGACAACCATTCACTGCAATCCCAACCTAGCATGCGTTCTAACCCCTTAATATCATATTCAAAAATACTCTTGAGATATTCCTTCTCTCTTTTTGTCATGGAAGAAATATATGGCGTTGAATGAACATTTATTGGCTTGAGGTCTTGTTTGTGCCCTATCTCCAAGAAACTGCATACTCTGCCCAAAGTCTCATGTGGTTGTTGTTGTAATTCATCAGTCCTTAAGACCAAAGTCTGTTCTTTTCTGAAGTAACGCCAAATGTTACGTAGCTGTTCCCCATAAAAACCCCTATCAATATAGGAATATACCCTATGCTGATAGGGTAATGCTTCGCGGCACCTATCCTGTTCTCTCTGTATGGCATCCCAGAATGAATAGCTATCAGCATTACGACTCCGCTCCATGTTCCAGTGAGAAAATGCCCTTTCAATGGGATTTCGCAAAAGGACAATAATCTTGATCTCTGGATTGTAAGCCCAGATTCGTTTCGGAGCATCGTGCCAATACATATAAATTGGAGTAGCTTCTCCCAATAAGACATGAGAAGGTTTTGGATTAAAGAACAAGTGGTAGATTGAATAGTCAACTTGGCTTGTCCTAAAATAGGTTTCATTATCAAAGAAGTGAACTTCCTTTTGCTGAGACATGCATATTTCAGGATGAATTTCGAGATATGCAGATAAGGCAGTTGTTCCACCTTTCTGTGTACCGGCAATTAGAAAACCGACCTTTCTGTCTTTCTCTGATGGCAGACTTTTCATTACGACTCGGATCAAATTCTTATGTGCTCAATCATAAAGATTAATGATGCCAATTACGAAACGACCGAGGCTAGGGGTGTTTTCCGGACCGTGGCCATTCGGTATGCGACTGTCATCTTCATCCAAGTTCAAATCCATAATGTACGGGTAAAGTCTTTACTACCCCGCCTTTTCGTGATATTCTCCTTTCACTTTCTTGACCATCTGGATTACTTCCTATTTTCGTGGTTTTTGGCGAATAATCTCTATTAGTTACAAGAAGCTCGGATGGTTTTCTGAGCAGGATCGCGCGGCATGTTTGCAGTGTCACATTATTATTGGACCGATGGCCGTTTTACAGTTTATCGAGGAGCTATCGGCCTTCACCTTTTGATTACGATCTCGAACGCACCTTCAGAGCACCGGATTTACCCTAACGTTGCATAAGAATACAAAGGCGCCCAGTGTGTGTCATTCCCGACCTTCATAACCCTTAGTGGCAGGTACTTTGAGGTTGTTGTAAAAAGATTTGGACTTTTCCTTTCGAAAACCGAAGAGGTCTGATAGTGGGGAAAAAGCTTGAAAAAACAGCTGTTTTGCCGGGACAACTAAGAAAACATATCCTTGAGCAGTCAAAGCGGGCAAATGTCGGTCACATTGGTTCGGCCTTGTCCATTGTTGAGATCATAAGCGTTCTGTACAACAGCATTTTGCGGATTCCCCATCCGAACGATTCAACACGGGATCGCTTTATCCTGTCGAAAGGTCACGCGGCCCTAACCCAGTATGCGGCATTTTACTTAATGGGATGGTTATCACAGGAAACGCTGAATACCTATTGCGGTAATGGTACATTACTGGGGGTGCATCCAGAGAATGACCTTAAAGGGGTCGATTTCTCAACCGGGTCCTTGGGGCACGGGCTGGCATACGGTGCAGGTTCAGCGCTGGCAGCCCGGCTTCAAAACTCACCAAGAAACGTTTATGTCCTGGTCAGCGATGCCGAGTGCAATGAAGGTTCTCTGTGGGAGACTGTTATGTTTGCGGCTCATCATCAGCTTTCTAATTTGGTTGTTATTGTTGACGAAAATAGGCAGCAGGCCTTCGGCCATACAGAAGATGTCCTTTCGCTTCATCCGCTCGCGGATCGCTGGCGGGCCTTCGGATGGGATACGGTTGAGGCTGACGGACATGATACCGGTGAACTGGCCAGAATTATAAGGAGTTTTGACAAAATCTCCGGTCCCCCTCATGCCGTCGTTGCTCATACGACATTTGGTAAAGGAGTTTCCTTTATGGAAGGTAGGATTGAGTGGCATTATTTGCCAATGTCGGACGAGCAGTATCGACAAGCGTTGAGCGAAATTGGAGAAGGTCCATGAGAGGGGCATTTGCAAAGACGTTGCTGGAACTGGCCGCCGAAGATGAACGCATTCTGCTATTGACTGGAGATGTTGGGTTTATGGTCTGGGAGCCTTTTGTCGAAAAATACCCTCAGCGATTTCTTAATGTGGGGGTGGCCGAACAGAATATGATGGGTTTGGCTACGGGTCTGGCTGACTCAGGTTTCTTTCCATTTACCTATTCTATTGCCACGTTTGCCACTCTGAGACCCTATGAATTTATTCGCAATGGGCCCATTCATCATCGCCTTCCGGTCCGCATCGTAGGTGTCGGCGAAGGCCATGAATACGGCAGCGCCGGTCACACCCATCATGGGCTGGAAGATGTAGGGGTGATGCGCATGCAACCAGGGATAATGATCATTACACCCGCTGATTCCCAACAAACTTGCCGTGCCGTGAAAGCCACATACGATCTGCCTGGGCCCATCTACTATCGCCTTGGAAAAAACGACAACATCACCGTACCTGGCCTAGACGGTCGCTTTACCCTGGGTAGAGTGGAGGTGCTCCGCGAGGGAGATGCCCTGTTGTGGGTCACCATGGGAGGGGTCACCGTGGAGGTGGCAAAGGCCGCGGATTTGTTGGCTCGAAATGGTATTCGAAGTACTGTGTTGGTTGTGGCCAGTATAAACCCTGCGCCCGAGGAGGAGTTGGCTGCTTTTGCCGATCGATTCCCTCTTGTGATCACGGTGGAAGCCCATTATACGGTCGGTGGGCTGGGATCCCTCGTATCGGAGGTGGTTGCTGAACATGCAATTGGCTGCCGCGTCATTCGCCGGGGTATGTCATCCATACCATCCGGGATATCGGGTAATCAGAAATATTATGACAACCTTTTCGGCCTAAACGCCGAATCTCTGGTTGAATTGGTAAGCCAGGAGCTTTAGCCATTTATAAATAGAGGGCCTTCGAGTTCAGGGGCTTTGCAGAGACGGTTACAAACATGGCTGATATTCTCATTTCCATTATTCTTCCCCTCCATAATCAGGGAGACCACATAGCCATTATTGTCGATGAATATATAAAAATACTTTCACATATCCGGTGTGACAAGGAGTATCTCCTGGTCGCAAACGGATGCCGAGATAACACTGTCGAAGTATGCCATGGGCTCAGTCAAAAACACAAGGTAATAAGGGTCATCGAGAGCAAGACCAAGGGATGGGGCCTGGCAGTCAAGTTGGGCCTGCGGGAGGCCAAAGGCGATATGGTCTGCTACACGAACGCAGCACGAACCTCACCGCAGGATTTAGCGGTTTTCTTGCTTTACGCCGTTGCAAATCCGAATCTCGTCATAAAAGCCACCCGGAAAACTCGAGAAAAACTAAAAAGGCGGTTGGGGTCAGTCCTCTATAATTTAGAATGTCGCTTCTTCTTCGATTTGTCGTGCTGGGACATTAATGGAACGCCAAAGGTTTTTCCCCGCCATTTTGGCCATTTGCTCAAACTGACGCGCGACGATGACTTGATTGATCTTGAGTTCAACATCATTTGTCGTCGCAAAAACTACCCGATGCTTCAACTGCCGATCTTCTCCACCAGACGACATGGTGGGGCAAGTACAACAAACTACCGCTCAGCATTCGGCATGTATATGGGTGCATATAAGATGTGGCGGAAAATCAGAAGCAGCTCCAAATGAGTGAAACACAAAATCAAGATAGATTTTGGGAGCGTCACACCTTCGAGTGGCGTGATTCCGTGCAGATAACCAGTCAGTGGCGAGAAGCCGGTGCTGTGAAGCCACAACTCCTGGCCTTTGACGTTCGGGGAAAGTGGTGGGAGACTCTGGAATCGCTCCGGGTCACCCTGTTGGTAACTCGTGAATACGAGCATCTGGTTGTGGCCTTGAACCACGACGGTTACAAGGCAACCATCACCTTTCAGCCGATGCCTCACCCTTCAGGGGTAGTGGTTGATCGCAAAAACAATGTTGTCTATTTCGCAAGCACACGCAATCCGAATCAAGTGTATGATTTTGAACCCGTAACCGGCCATCTTGCCCGGGGTGAATTGTCCAATAAATCGTCGGTCTTGGAAGAACCGCTCGTGCCTGTACGCACCCGTTTCTATCCAGGATGCATGTATCTTCATGACCTAGCGATTATTGACGGTTCTTTATATGCCAATGCAGTGGCCCATAATGCCGTGGTTCGCCTCGGACCTCATGGGGATTATCGGCGAGTTTGGTGGCCCCGCTGTATTGAAAAAGGGAGAGGGCCGGATTTCAGCCTGAATTATCTCCAGTTGAATTCCATTGCAGCCGGCAAGACCATATCCAAATCGTTCTTTTCGGCATCTACGGAAAGGATTTCTCGTAGGCGACCAGGTCACAAGAATTTCCCTGTGGATAAGCGGGGGGTAATTTTTTCCGGTTCCACACGGGAACCATTAGTACGAGGGCTTACCCGGCCCCATTCAGCCAGATTATTCCGCGACCGCCTATGGGCGGATAACAGCGGTTATGGTGAATTCGGCTACGCGGAAGGTGATAGGTTCGTGCCTATCGCCAAGCTCCCGGGGTGGACTCGCGGTCTCTGCTTTACCAAGAACATTGCCTTTGTAGGAACATCTCGTATTATTCCGCGATTTCGTCAATATGCGCCGGGAATAGAGGCAGAGAAGTGTCTTTGTGGCATCCACGCAGTTGACATCGACACTGGCCGGATCATAGGGAGTCTGATCTGGCCCTATGGCAGTCAGGTTTTTGCCATTGACTGGATAGACGCGCAATTAAGCAAGGGCTTCCCTTTCCGTGCCACAGGCAGGCGGGCAACAGCCATGGAGAGGCAACTGTTCTATTCCTTTGAAACCAGAAATGTGAGAGATATAGGGCCTGGGAGAAAACGACAGTGATCCATCAATTTCGTCTGATTATGCTCAGCGCCATGTATGAAAACGGCGGAAATGTTACGCACCGTTTTCTGGACGGACATCCGCAACTGTTTGTGTATCCCTTTGAGTCTCAACTGGGTACGCGCTATGTAAGCGATTTTCTATCCTCCATGTATCCGGTGAAATACCGATGGCCCGTTTTTTCACTCAGTGCGTCTCCTTATCAGGATTACAAGGCCATCATTGATGAGGAAACAAAGGTGAGAGGGATTACCCCTCATGTCAGCAAGTTCCGCCACATGCCAATGGATTTTTCCGATGATGAACGATGCCGGATTTACCAGGATTATGTAAAGAAGACAGGGCGATCCACAGGCACTAATGTCATGGCCTTTTTTAAGGCCACTTTTGATGCGTGGAAGGATTATAAACGCACCGGGGAAGAAACCGCCTACCTGGGATACAGTCCGATCATCATCGTTGACGCTGAAAAAATTATCACGGATCTGGCTCAGAGTCATGTCATACACATTGTGCGCAACCCGTGGTCCGCGTACGGGGACACCAAGAAGCGCCCCGTGCCCATCTCCATCGCTCATTACATGGCCGCATGGACGCAGAATCAGTACTACGCCTTGCTGTATAAAGAGAAATATCCCGATCGGATACATCTGCTTCGCCTCGAGGATATCCTGGCGGACCCTGAGAAAACCCTGGGTGAACTCTTGGAAACACTTGGCCTTGGAAGAGGCAGATTCCTGAAATACCCCACTTGGAACAGTAACTCTTTGGATGAAGTGTATCCCTGGGGTACGATTCGCCATGCAACTCCCGAAGCAAACAGAAAAGCGGCTGAGGCGTTATGTCGTAAAGAGCAGGAAGAGATTCGTTGGCGAGCGTCCCTTTATCTTGAATCATTTGATTTCAAAGACTTTATCAGTTGACCATGAAAAAGGTTTTGGTGACAGGCGGCACCGGCTTTGTTGGCGCAAACCTCATTCACCGTTTAATCAAAGAGGGCCACGAGGTCCACTTGCTTGTCCGTCCTGGATACAAGTCCTGGCGAATTGAAGACATACGGGAACACTTGCACATCCATATGGGGGAGATTCTGGATTTCGAGGCCATCACAAATATCGTGGCTCATGTACGTCCTGAGTGGATATTTCACCTGGCTGTCTATGGAGCCTATCCAGATCAAATCGACATTCGTCAGATAATGAACACCAATATCCTAGGAACGGTGAACCTTGTTGAAGCCTGTATGGAGAAGGGGTTTGAAGCCTTTGTCAATACAGGGTCATCTTCTGAATATGGTCTCAAAGACCATGCGCCGCCTGAAACAGAAAGGGTTGATCCTAACAGCAATTACGCCGTAAGCAAGGTTGCGGCAACGCTCTTTTGCAGATATATTTCCATAAACCACGACATCCATCTGCCTACCCTGCGTCTTTCAAGTGTATATGGCCCATATGAAGACCCGACCCGACTGATGCCTACCCTGATTGTGAAGGGACTGAATAATGAACTACCAGCGCTGGTTGAACCCAATATTGCCCGTGATCTGATCTATGTCGATGACGTTGTGGATGCCTTTTTGAAGGCTGCATCTGCCAGGAACATAGAAAGAGGGACCATATATAATGTAGGAACAGGCGTCCAGAAGACACTAAGAGATATTGTTGAGATTGCCCGAAAGACCCTCAATATCGAGCCAGAACCCCAGTGGGAAACCATGCCAAATCGCCTGTGGGATACAACCACATGGCTGGCAGACAATCGAAAGATCACCAAAGAACTTGACTGGCACCCCAAATATACGTTCGAGCAGGGATTTCAATCTATGGCTGACTGGTTTTGTCAGTCGACCGAAATGCTGCGCTTTTACCGTTTAAGCTCACGCCTGGTCCTGATGAATTGCCGCCAAGAAGCCAAACCTTGAATCTTACCATATACCAAGTTACTAACCAGTCTCGCCTCTGCTGCACGATAATGACCGCCTGAGTAATAACCATGCGTTTGCAGAAACTCTTGCCTCGTGTTTATGTATTTAACACCAGATTTCTTGACAAAACTGAGAAAGGCCTCTTCCTCAGGGCTGTGATACTTCTGATCCCACATTTCTGACCCAGTGGCTAGATAAATAACCAGGAACTCTGCACCGGCTCGCCTGGCAGTTTCATACATATTTTCAAGGAGCTTTTTGAACAGTCTGTTTTCGTAGGTCAAGTTACTGGCAAATGTCTTTCTTGTGGTATGATATAAGTTATTAAATACATTATCAATTCTTATGTACTTCAGGTCAAAGTCCTTTTGACACATTTCATGAAACGTCTCCCTGTAAACTTCCTCCAGACTCCCGATAGGCGTGTTGGTTAACACCAGTCTATCCCCTTCAATTTCAAATTTCGGTTTTTTAAAATCTCTGAAATCAAGCATGGTTCGCCAGATGTCTTCCCTGACAAACGCAACGATAACGAGATTTGGCTTATAGAACATGATGGTTTCTCGCAAGGTAATATACATCTGATCGATGCCATATCCTCCCACGGCTAAATTTACAACATTCAAACGACCGTCTATCGCCTGGAGCATGTTAGGCCAGACGCATGAATCATCGGCGTCAATCCCAAAAGTATAGGAATCCCCGACGATAAGGACTTGGTATTGGTCCTTATTATAGGTATAGTCTTTTAAGGCTCGATGCCCTAAATTGTTTGTTGTATACCGATAGCCATCCTTTATCAGCGATATATTAGGCTTTGGCGTCCACCCTCGAGTCTTGTGGGGGATGTGGGTGCCGTACATGAGCGCATGATTCTCAAGCTTATTCCGTTCATATTGCTCAATGAATCTTCTTTTCCAATAATCTGAGTCATGATAATCAGTGAAGGGGTTTGGTCCTGAAAGAGAATTGATCTTCTCAATGACCCTGATCAAATGGGGGGCCATATGATATGACACTTGAAGAACCGCTTCTGAGAGTATCAGGGTAAAGAGGATCACAATGAAGATATTCCTTATGGTTTTCATTATTGATCCAAAAGCCTTCTTCCAGTTATCCAATCGTCTAATAATGTCTCTCTTTTCCCTCTATACTTGTAAGTTTCTTTCCATCAAATCGCAGCATGGGAGAATAGGTGATCCAGCCTTCCGGAGAGTCATAACGGATGCGAAATATCAATGGATCTATGATCTCCTTACGCCTGAATCCACGAGAAGGGATTATCATCTTGGTCCCTGAATCACCATAGGTGATGATGCTGTACTGTCCTTTGCTATAAGGGCCGAATACCCAGAATACCACCCCTTGCTCATAGCCAAAAACCACTGAAATCGGCCCTTTTCGCAGTTTTTCCTTCCACTCCGAGCAAATTCCTGCAATCCCTCCAGGAACCTCCTTTAAGCTCTTGGAGGAGTCGTCATAGACAAAGACCCTCAATGAACCCTTGTTCAATCTCGCCAGATCTATCTCGTCGTACACAACAATCGGCGGCTCTTCCTCAAGCACGTTTTTACGCAGCCATATCAAGCCGTTAGTAAACCAGTTGCCAAACCTGGCTGAAGGAAGCAAGACATGGTCAGGCCCAGCCTCCATGACAAACCGACCATGTGCCTCAAACCCATCGATAGCGGAGTTCAAGCCCGGCCTTATTTTCCATCCCTGACCGGCCATGGGAAATCCGATCATAGCGATAATTGCCAGTGTCACGATCACCCGCCAGCGATTACTCTGATATGCAATCGTACCCAACGTCAGCACCACTGCCAGGATCAAGGCCCAGGTAAAAAGCAAGAGCAGTCTCTGAGGGTCAGAGATATAGATGACAGGTAAGATGGTGCCCAGGAGCAGTAAGACCGCCCCTATTATCAGCATTCGCACAGGCGGATTTCGCCACCCTACATAAAACATGAGGCCGGCAATCATCAGGAAGGTAGCAATGCCAAATAGCCCATCACCAAAGATAAAGGAGGGTATCTTCAAGGCCATATGGTAGGCCGCGGTCCAGTCTATGGATGGGCTGTAACCGCCTATCCAGACTCCTAGCATGTATCTGCGCCACAGGGCATAGATCCCTAATAGCAACAAAAAAGGAGAGGTCAATTCTAAACGCCTTCTCAGGCCCCGCTCCGGGATCAGGGGCAACAACAAGGCCAGGGGGACAAAGACCTCCTTAGCGCTCATAGCCAAGAGATAGAATACCCCGCCCAGCCAGGCCAGGTCGCACCGTTCCTCTCTCAATGCACGAATATATAGATATAGGGCAAGAACAGAAAAGAGAAGCCCTTCCAGGTAGTGGCGCGTCATCAATTGATATGCCATGTTGGTTACAGGCGCTGAAGAGATAAAGAGCACCACGCCTATGGTTGACCACAGCCTTTTCAGCCATAGTCTCAGCAAGAGATAAGTTACGCCTGCGACCAGCCATAGCGAGAATAGGTGGTGTGCATAGAAATACCCCGGCCTCAGACCAAACAGGGCTAGATCCACATCAAAAGAGAGGAGGAGCCAGGGGTTCAGATTGGCGGGTTGGAATTTACACCATACGTGTGGGACAAAAAAGTACTCCCACGGTGCATATTGAAATGCCGCTTTGAGGTTCTGCGAATCATCCCATGCCCACCACCGCGTCAGGGAATTGCCGTAGAGGACAGCAATTAATACCCCAAATCCTACCCAGCCAAGCAAGATCTCCTTTCCGGGCAGGCAGAAGACGCGACGGAAAATCGAGGTTCGGTGCCTGAAAAGCAAGCTATGTCCATCTGTTAGGATGAAATACGCGATATCATCGGAGGGTTCAGACTCGAATGCCTGATGTCCAGGAGTAGAATCGGGATTGGGGCGGAAAGGTTATGGTTGGTTTTTTGAAAACTTATGTTTCCACTGGTTTGATTGATATATCCACTGGTCTTTAAACGTCCGGTCTATCGGCTGGGGAAGAACAGGGACCAGACATTTCAGGCTCACATATACGGTCCCTTCATCATTTTTAATGCTTACCTTGTCTGTCTTCAGCTCTGAAAACCGAAATTTCTCGTTTCGGTCGACTAACTTGTGGTACTCTTCAAATGACATGGACGCATTGTCGGCCTCTCTGTTGTATGCAGGCTCGTAATCCCTTTTCACCAGCCTGTCGGTCCAGTACTCAAGGGACACTCCTTGAAGAGTTGCCTGATCTTTTGTGTCTTTCTGCTTGCCGCATCCCCCAAAAAACAGCATACACAGGCCGGCTGCAAAGGCGAAAAACAGGCCTGACCTCTTCCAAACCATTCTCTTTGTGCTCTCCATCATTCTCATTTATCTGTATCAGGTCGATTTACAACCTTATATATTATCATAATGGCAGGAAGGGCATTACTTCATCCGGCTTCTGGATTCCCGCCTTAACTACTTCTTTTCAGTAACGTTCAAAAACACGCGTATCCCGCCTTTATCATTGTTAGAGTCGGCATAAATAACCGCGATGTCTTTTCGTCCGTCTCCGTCAAGGTCAATACAGTATAGATTGTAGACTTGCAACAGCCCCTTCTCAGGCAGGCCTGATGCACTCACCTCGTGCCAGCGATCCCCTTTCAGCGAAAAGACCTTCAGCGCTCCGCCCATTGTGGCTGCAACAATCTCAATGTTGCCATCGCCGTCAAGATCTCCGGCAGTCGCATAATAGCTCCACGACTCACCGGAAGGGAGCCCTTCAGACATGTCAGTGAAGGTATCAGGCCCGCTCAAAAAAACCTTCAAGCCCTTAAATTCCTCGCTAGTGCGTGAGATACTGGCGATCAGGTCATCCCGTCCATCCTTGTTCACATCGGCAAGGGCCACGGAGTTGTAATGCTCCTCCTGGGGGAGCCCGGTGTTAAAGGGCCTAAACCCCCCCTTGCCGTCACCGAGCCACACAATATGGTTATTTCGATGGTTGAAAGAGGTCACGGCGATATCCTTATTTCCGTCACCGTTTACATCGCCAACGACCAGCTGATCACCAAGGAGCCCAATGGTTTCCTTCTTATCTCCAATATGCTGGCATTTCCAGGAGCCGTCTTCAAAAGAACACCTCAAAGGGCCGCCATATGTAACGGGTCCCTTTTCGGAAACATATTCTGATAACGCTACAATATCCGAGATGCCGTCATTGTTGAGATCCGCAGTCACGAGGGCCCTCGATGCAAACTCGGGTTTGGGGGGTATGCCGTTTGAAAAATCAATAAATTTCCCACCCTGTTGCCTCTTCAGGACCTTGAGCCCCAGACCATGCATGGCAAGCGCAATCTCGGCAGCCCCGTCCCCATCAAAGTCTGAGACCGCAATGGAACCATAATCAAAGGGCGTGTTTGCCGGCACATCGAGGAAAGATTGCGTCCATTCACCCTTGCCGTTGCTGTACCATACAGCAGGCCTTGCTTCGTCATCCGGCGCTATCCTCCGGGGTGTGGCAAGGATATCGAGGTGGCCATCCTTATTCATATCGTAAAAGGCCAGGCCCTGCCGCCACTGGCCGCTTGAGGGTAATCCTGCCGACCAATCCACAAAGGCAAGCCCGGGCTTCTCCGATTTCTCTTCAGGCTTCTTGCCTCCGGAGTCACAACCCAAGGCCGTTAAGAGAATGGCCATCAGGACAAAATGTAATGCTTTTCTAAGGATTGCGATCATCTTTTCTTCTATGGAATTTATCCCCGTCCACCTCCCTAGCGATATGGAAGACTCAGGTCGAAAAAGCGCCAAAAAAGGAGCGGACCACCATGTGGTCCGCCCTTTTGGTTATTGTTTAGATTTGCCTGGCGATTTAGTAGTTAGGATAACTCCCTGTACCTATGGTTCCCGCATCAGCTGCCATTGAAGACATCCCAGCCCAGTTGAGTGAAGCAGCAGCGCTGCTATCAAGCCGCCAGTTCCAACCCACCATTTCCATTGTCAGATAGGTAGCTGTCGGCACATTGAGGCCAGTTCCAGGATCGACATCACCGGGGATCTTCAGGTTAACCTGGCCAATGTAAGGGTAGGAGACCTTCAAGACGCTCGGAATAATAGCTCCCGCATCCAGAATGCTCAGCTCCCTGATCTTAATGGTGGTTGACCGATAGTCTTCCGCGCCGTTAATCACCCATGTATGGAAAGTAATTTCCGGTATCAAGGCTCCCGTGGTGTTATTCTTTACAGAACTCCGCAAGATGATCCAGTAGGTCTTTCCTGATGCGTCATTGATCAGGTATTTCGGATACATGGCAAACCATGTCGCGTCAGCAAAAGCAGCATTCCAAATTCTATTGGTAGCTGCAGCCATGGCCTGCCCGCTAAATACTTCATAGCTAGTCGCGGTCGTAGTAGTGGCGCTAACCCCCGACAAAACAGTGTAAATTTGAGTTGGGGCCGTGCCACCATCAGGTACAGATGCCTTAACCGGAATGTTGGCTATGGCTGCTTGACCAGCGCTCAGATCCAACTGTAGAACATCGGCAATAATGTTGTCTGCATTTCCAAACGTAATTTCAGTAACCACGATATACCCTGCATAGTAAGGTTGGCCATTGAAAGTGACCGCTAGCTTTGCCCTTTCATCATCGGACATGTCCTGAATCAGGCTACCGATGTCCTTTAGCAGGGTTGCCCATCGGGTGATCGGGATCTTCGTATCGTGCACCCAGGCACTGTCTAACGTATAAAAATTAAAATGTAGCTTACTCCATACAACCGAGACACCCACTACTGTTACCTTACCCTTTGTCTCTGATATGCTCAACAGAGTTGAGGGTCCTGTGCCGGTATCCACCCTTGCCTTACTCACCAGGAAATAGGTCTTAAATTCCGATCCTGGGGCAATGTCTCGGGCGCCTGGCACATTTGCCTGTACCGGGCCCAGACTAAAGGCCAAAACAGCCATGACTGAAAGTGCAATAAAGATCTTTTTCATACTCCTTTTCCTCCTAATTGTGATTTTCAGGGTTAGCATTTTGAACCATTTCTTAACGCGTTAAAAAATAATGCAATACCGAGATCCCAATCTTCACTCCTTTCTTAATTTATCACCTCCTTTGATGGAAGTTGTGGGCACGCTCATGCATGCCCCAAATCAACCAAATCGTTTATTACCATTAGATACGCCGTCTTGCAATAGCACGCTAATAAGCCTATTCACCCTTAACTCATGAAGGGGTATTATAGCTTATAAATCCCTCCTGTCAAGTATTTTCCAAACAATTTTAATCTTTTTTCTCTTTACCAGCCGAATAGCCCAATCTCTCTTAAACCTTGATGAAGGCTTGATACCACATAGATACGCCCCTGTCAAGCTTTTTTTAAAAAATGCCCTGCGGCTAGCCCAAAATTCCCATTTCCGGATTTCGTCCCATATGTAAGCTCAATATCCTGATCCACCACAATATATAGTATAACTTTGAACAGTTATCGAATTGGCCAGGAATTATTGTTGTGAATCAGGTTCTTACACGTTCATTCTGAGACCTTATCTCTCACAATTTATATCATTTTGTAATTATTCCTAAATCTTGCCCGAAGTATTCAGGAGTCAGGAGCCAGAATTCAGAATTAGGCTTGAAAATTCTTTGCAGGCGGTCGTTTCATTCTGAATTCTGACTCCTGAATTCTGGATTCTTGAAATGATAAAATTTCAAATATCTTTGGCTAGGTATTGGTTCAGAATAGGGTACTTTTTGGTCAGAACCTGAAACTGGGCCCTCATTTGGGCTATTTCAAGCCCCCCAACAGGGTTGAGAGAGTTCCTGACTTCATTTTTCAAATGATCCGACAATCTTGCTTCACTCTCTGACGCCTTTCTAAAATTCTCATAAATGGGGTGATAAAGATAGTCATGGAGCAAGATGATCTTGTCCAGATATTCGAGTTGAAACCGTTTGTGTGCATGGTTGTATGCGGAGGCAGACTGATTGTGCACCCGAAAATCGACCAGCTTCTCGGGCAGATATACCAATCGCTCGTTCGTGCCAATTCTGGTCCAGTATTCCAGGTCGCACAAATGGATCAGATTTGGGTTGAAGAACGAATATTGAAAACAGATATCCCGCCTTATCATGACTGACGAGGGCTCTCCTATGAAATTGACTCCCACACCTTCACTCAAAATCGCCCCTGAGAATTCTTGGGGGAGGATATGGGATTTACCTGGTAAAACATCCTTAAGGGCAGTTATCGAATTTTCGTAGAAGTGCCTCAGTCTTTCCTCTACTTCTTTTTGAATCACAAAATTGCGTTCACAGATCACAAAATCGCACCTTGCACCCCTATCCCCCCTCTCGGCAGCTTCCAGCATCCTTTTTATACAGTCACTGCTCAAAGAATCATCCTGAAACAGGAACTTGACCCATTCGCCTGTTGAGTACTGGATGGATTTGTTCCAGTTTTGAACCAGCCCCAATCTCTTCTCGTTCCGAAATACCCTAATCCTCCTATCCTGTTTGGCATACCTCTCGGCAATACCAAGGGTCTCATCCGTTGAGCAATCATCCACTATTACAATTTCAGTGTCCGAAAAGGTCTGGCCTATTGCGCTGTCCAGACACCCTTCCAGATATAAGGCCCCATTATAGGTCGGGATAGATATGCTGACTTTCGGCATGGTTCC
Source organism: uncultured Desulfobacteraceae bacterium (assembly GCA_964452575.1). GTDB lineage: Bacteria > Desulfobacterota > DSM-4660 > Desulfatiglandales > Desulfatiglandaceae > CAYVMN01. Next base: position 14,740 of record CAYVMN010000004.1, read on the forward strand.
TTCCCGCTTCCCCTTGCCGGCACCCCTTTCGGTCAAACCCTAACTTACGCTTGAAGGCCCTGTAACGAGTCAACCAGATCCAGCCTCTTGAAGAGAAAATCTCCTCCAGGAGCCTTTTTCTTTCGTCGTTCTCGACTTCGAGGGCCTTCATGGCCTCGTCGGTCTCCTGCAGCCTCTGTCGCGTCTCGGTCAGGTCTCTTTCTGCCTCCAGGAGTCGATCCCTATGGTCCTGTCCTTTCCTGCCATGCCGGAGCCCAGGGAGCGCGTTGCTGTTGAGAAATCTTATCCAGGTATCCCCTTTCAGGTAAGGGATCACCCGTTCAAAGATCCTGGCCAGGGCCTCATCATAGTCGTATTTCTGTCGGTGAGACTCCTCGGTGTCTTGTGCGTTATAAAAACGGTACTCGGCCGTTACCTTGTCCACATGATGAAAGGTAAAATGCCTTGAGGCCCTGATCCAGAAGTCCCAGTCCTCAAACAGGGTCAGATCCCCGCAAAACTCCCCAACCACAGTGGGGACCTCCCTGTGAAAGAGGACGCTCATGATAGGGATATAGTTTTGAAACAGGAGCCGCTCAGGGTCAAAATCGATGTTATGATTGATCTCTCTTTTGACAAGGCTTTCCGGCCCCCCCGGGGGGCCGCTGAAATAGACGCTCACCACGCTAGAGTATGCAATCTTCTCATTTCTGACCAAAAGGTCTCGAACCAGGGTCTCCACATGATCGGGATAAAAGACATCGTCCTCGTCCAGGAAATTCAGGTAAAGCCCCCGGGCCCCCTTGATCCCGCTATTGGCTGCCGCCGATCTTCCCCTGCAGGCCTCATGGGAGATATAGGTAAAAGGGGTCCCGTTTGTCAGGGCATCCACCAGATCTTTCACATCCTCGCCGCCGTCATTCACAACCACGACCTCCAGATTGGCGTAGGTCTGCTTTGTGATCGACCTCAAGGCGTTGCCAAGTAGTCTCGGACGATCCTTGGTGCGTACTATCACTGATACTAACGGCCCCGCCTCACCGGGATCCGGCATAAGCCTGTGCACCCGCTGAAAAGGGATCGAAAAAGGGCCGGCCTTTCTTATCATCCCTGCTCCCCACAAGGAAAAGCCCTCGGCATGGGTCGCCCCTTCCGGGAGAGTCATACTCCTGTAACGGTTCAGGGCCAGCCAGATATCCTTGTACGGTCTCTCCTTGAGCTGGCTCTCATAGCGGTCCATGGCATCCATTTTCTGACTCAAGACATCGGTTATATCCGCCAGGATGTTAACACTGAGGGGTTGACCCAGCTCATAAAAGGCCACCTCAAAGTCCGAGCCAAAACCGCTGATCGCATCGCAGAGCAAAAAACATGTGGCCCGGTGATCCGGGTGAAACTCCATTGGAGAGGGTGCATAAACTAGCTCAGGCCTGAAGGATTCAAGCAGATCCATCATCCGCAAGAGCGCACCCCGGGAGCCGGCAAGGGACCTGTCTTCATACGACCAGAATTCCAGATCCGTCACACCAAGACAGGCACAGGCCCTTACAGCCTCCTTCTGCCTCATTTCTATATATTCTTCTCTCTCAGTTTCACCAGAGGTATCCCCCATGGCCCCATTTGTAAGAAACACCACCTTGACCGGATCACCGGCCCTTGCGTGCAGGACGAGGCTCCCCCCGCACCCGAAGGTCTCATCATCCGGATGGGGCGCCAGGACGAGGACCCGTTTGCCTATGAGATCGGTCGAATGATATGGAATCAGTTTTTCTTCGGTCTCCATGAAAACCCCGTGTAGGCGTTCACGGGTTCAAAGGTTCAGGGTTGCTTTTTTGCTGAACCCTGAACCTTTAAACGGTTACAAAACCTCATAAGGAGGCAAGAATCCATTATTCGATTAAAACAGGTCGCTATCCCCCATAGTGTAGTAGAGATTGTCTTTGACGAGTTGAAGAGAAAATGAACTATCAAATAACCTGACCCCCGACGTCAGCCCGTTGGGTTCATCTGTCGCTTGAAAGCCTATATCTCTAAGGAGGTCTGTCCACCAAACCGGTACATGAGAAAACCAGCCCTCCACCCTCTTGATCTGCGGATAACAGCGGTTGAGAAGATGCCCCAGCATGAAGGCTGCTGCCATAGGGTGTCGCCTGTCGAAAAGGGCATCACCCCATATCAATACATCGCCTCTCACGGAAAATACACCCCAGCCAAGGAGTTCCCCTAAACGCCTCACACAATAGAGCCTGTGGACATTATCAGGGCAATCCATGTATCTCCATTTGAGATACCTGGATGTCCTTTTCACGAGAAGCCCGTATTCCTTGCAGACCCTGTCGAAAAACAGGTCATAGTCCCCTCTTATTTCAGTTTCCCTCTTGACCGAGAACCCGGAGAGGAGTCCCTTGAGGCCTCCCCATTTGCCCCAAGGCCTAGTCAGGGTCAGCACATGATATGGGATCCCTGAAATGTACTGGTAGCCCAGAAATCTCTCCCCGAATTTCTTATGATTTCCCGTTATGAAACCATACATGAAAGGGACCTGATTGATGCAGAACTTGTTGTAAAAATAGGTTGCCGCCCTGCTCAACACACTACTCGTTCCGCGCCCGATACTTCTAAACTCAGGGCCTGTCATGATGTCTCCGATCTGAAATGAAATAAACTCTTCTCGGCCCCCTGCAAAAGAAAAAAACGGAACCGGATACCCTGAGTATTGGCCGGCCAGGGCCATGTCCTCGGTGAATGCCTCGGCAATCTTGTGGGCGCCAAACGGATTGTCCCTGAATTTCCAGTACCAGTGCTCAGGGGTCCTCTCTGCCTTAAAGACCCTTCTAAACATCTGCAATATCTCGGTTTCATCACCTTCCATATATGCCCTCACAAAGATCCTATCCTTCTTTGCCACCAAAATGCGCCACCCTGTCGGCCTTTTTTCATACAGGTCCTTTTCGGGATTCTTGGGGTCTGAAAGGCATTCAGGCCCAACCGCACGGTTTGACAGATCAAGACCGTCTGAAGCCTGTTGCGTGAGTTCATTATATTTCTGTAAGAAATTTTCGCCTGTCTCTTCATCCGATTTGATACGAAATCCGTTTTCAAGAAGGGCTGAAATAAGCCCTGTATAAAGACGGGCCTCTCTTTTTCCCTTATATGAGGCTGAATCGTAGCAGAGTTCATCACAAATAATCACTGTACCTTCAGGCCTCAAGAGGGTTGTGGCCTTTTTAAGGGCATCCGAGATTGAACTATAGGCCTTGAGGGCCCCCATGAGCAGGACTGAGTCATAGTTCCTTGATGAATCAAGACCCTCCTCTAAGAGGTCTAACAAGTGGACTTCATACCCTGTTTGTTCTAAGAAGCGGGGGTAGGATCCGCCTCCGAAGCCTGCTAGGACTATGGAGGCGGGCGGCTCAGGGAGAAGGGTATGAATCATGGGGCTATTTCTTTACCTGCCATGAAATCACATGGGTATACCTGCCCATGAGCGTAGGATTGCCCAATCGACCGAAGTATTGACCCGGGGCCAACATATCCCAGTATCTTTCATTGAAATCCATTGTGGGGCCTTTGCCAAGCCTGCCGGCAGAAGGAATAAGGGTAGGGTTGGGGCTCCATTCGAAAAGCCATCCATCATAGAGCCAGGGCGGTACCTCCAGGACAAAGGGGGAGAAAAACCAGGGCCCCGGTATATGATGGCCGTCCATTTGCGCCGCAGACCTCATATGCTCCACCACCCTCTTGATGCCCGATTTCCAGCCATTCGAATGTTTTGCCAGGAAGATCCTGTACGACTCGGCCATCGCTGCCCTTTTGCGTTCCCACTCCTCCCGGCCGCACTGGTCATATTGATGGACCGCCCGTGCCCTCGGCTCAATGATCAGGTCGTAGCCCGTCTTTCTGAGCCGGAGAAAGAGATCCGTATCCTCGAGATAGAGAAAAAATCGGGGATCAAACAGCCCTCCCGCACTCCTGACGGCCTCCTTTCGTAAAAGCACTAACCCCCCCGATAGGTTACTTAGCCTTAAAGGGCTAATGGCGCGCCAGATCTTCACTGCATGGGTTCGCCACAGGGCGCTCATGAGCCTGTTGATATGGTGGTGGGGGCCCAACGAGGCCAAAAGCGGCTGTAATTGAAGTAAGGCGGGGGGATAGGACGGAGGGAGGTAGAATTGGAGTCCTTCATCCCAAAAGATGTGAGGCGAAACAGCCGCCGCTTTCCGAGCGAGGCAAAGGGTCTTTTGCAGGCGAAAAAGACAGCCTGGGAGCAACCTGGCATCCGGGTTGATAAGGAGGATCAGTTCCCCCTGGAATTGCTCGAAGGCCACATTACAGGCACGTCCAAATCCAAGATTCTCGGCGCTTACAAGGAGTTTCACTTCCGGTGCAAGATTTGAACGTAATATGGCCGCCTCATCTTTGTCCTCGCTATTGTCGACCACCACAATCTCCACAGGTCCCATTGACAGGGATTTGAGCACCGAGTCAACGGCCTTGAGTGTCAGGTCCCTGCTCTTGTAGTTGACTATTATTGCAAGTGTTTTCAACCCTGATTATCCCGTAAAAAGCCGTCACCCCTTTGAAAAACGGGGGCCACGGGTTTTATAAATGATTGAGCACACTGGATTCCGGCGCCTGCCCCGGACCCGATCCGGCTTTCGCCGGAATGACGGAATTAGGCCTACGATATGAGAGAAAACCTCCTCAGGCCCTTAAGTTAGCGCTTATCCGGCTTGATAGTGGGGTTGAATGATCCAGCATTTACAAGTGCCTCGATTTCTTTCTTCTTCTGTGACAAGGAAATCCCACGAAGTATAGATTCCTCTGAATAGTCTTTTATAAGCCTTTCCTTCTCCGGGTCGATCAAGTCCCGCTCAAGACAATATTGATAAAGCCGTGTTCCCGGAATCGGGTAAAATATGCTGAAGCTTGCAAACCCTGGATTAATATCCAGGTTGAACCCTACCGTTGACTCGGTAAGCTCCTCGTCGTATTCAACCGGGAAACCGATCATGTTGAATGAGAGAGTATGGATCGCGGCTTCCTTGGCAAGCGCAAAGGCGCGTTTGATCTGGCTGTTTGACATCTTCCTGTTAAGAAATTCATACCGAAATTTCTGGTCTCCACACTCTATACCCATTCCAATGTGGTGGCATCCGGTTGCAGCCATATGCCTGATAAGCTCATGGTCGACCATTTCAACCCGCGCCATACAGCCATAAGGCAGCCCGATTTTGCGGTGTGTTGCTGTAAACAGCTCACGGGCATACTCTTTGTCACTGAGCATCATTTCATCGCCAAAATAGAATGCGTTTGGCGAGTATCTGTCGTAAAGATATTTGAGGTCCTCGATAACATCATTGATAGGACGGAACCGAAGGTATTGCTTCCCGTACAAATCAAGGTATGCACTGTTAGCGCAGTAAGAGCAATTAAACGGGCATCCCCGCGTTGCCATCACATAGATGTATTTGATACCCGAAACCTCCGACATTACTACCGAGTCATCCCTGAAGAACTCCCATGGAAACGGAGGCAGCTTGCCTAGGTCCTGTGGGGGGGCAATAGGATTTTGTCTTATCTTGCCTGAGACCCTGTACGCCAGATTAGGAACCCCTGAGAAGTCCTTGTGGTTCAAAGCGGCCAGAAAATCTGAAACCATTGCCTCTCCCTCACCGACACAGACATAATCTATCTCCGGGTGACTATCTAGCGTTCTTGCCCCGACTGCAGTGGGATGGGAGCCACCCATCAGGACCGGTATGTTTAGCGTGTTCTTTATCGTCCGTATAAGTTGAAGGGCTTCATCAAAGAAGGGGGCAACAGTAGAAATCATGAATACGTCAAAATGCATCCTGTGGAGCTGTTCAATAATCTCCGGTTCGGACCAGACAAAGGTATCAAAGAAGGCCACATCATGCCCGGCATCCCTTGCCGCGGCGGCCACGTAGCCTGCTCCTGCCCCGACATTATTCGTATGGTTCATGTAGACAAAAGCGACCTTCATCTTGCCTCTCGGTGAGAGAAATTCCTTTTCAAGTAAAAGGCCTCCTAGGTCGTCGTGGTATTGTGATCAGGAAGTTTTGCCCAAAATCGTGCAATTGGGCATCGGCAAGCTAATGGAGATCTTTGTTACAAAACATCGGCAAAGGCACGTTTGGAACGGCCGAAAAACAGGGCGCCCGCGAAAAAAGAAAGGATGGCCAGGCCTATAACATGGCCGAGGAGTTCCCAGGTGATGTTGTGGCTTAACAGGACCTGGCGATAGAGCTCTATGAACGGGGACATGGGGTTCAATTTCATTAGCCAGCGCAAATTTGCCGGAACCATGCTCATAGGGTAAAGTATGGGTGTCATAAAGAACCACAGCGTGAGAGTAATACCTATAAACTGCTTTATATCCCTCAGAAACACGCACAGGCTGCCAATCAGAATGACTAGCCCCAATGCAAACACCATGTGGGCAGAGACGAGCACTGGCAGCCAGAGCCATCCCAGGTGACAGTAGCCCTTGAAGACCAGGTAAATCAAAAACATGACAAACCCGAGACCATGCAGGAAAAAGGGCGTGGCCACATTTGCCATCGGAAGGACCTCGAGGGGAAAGGCCACCTTGGTAATCAGGTTGGCCCTTTCCAGGAATACCCCTGTGGAGCTTCCTATTGTCTCAGAAAAGGCCGCCCAGGGCAGCATCCCGGCCAAGAAGAAGACCACAAAGCTGTCGGTACCGGTCTCCACGGGCTTCAACCGGATATGGAAGACCATGGAAAATACGAAGATATATATGAGCAGAGTAGCCAAAGGCGTCAATAGGCTCCATAGGACACCACCCATCGAGCCTGCAAAACGCCCCCGGATTTCGTTACTCACAAACCCCAGAAAAAGCGTTCGGAAACGAAATGGCACCTCAATCCACCGTTTCATAATGGGGATGATGCCGTTATTCAAAACTGAACCTCTTCATTACGCTCTTGACCTTCTTCTTGAACTCATTGGTCACAGCGTCTACATCATCCAGGCTAACAATCACCCTGGGAGTTATCAATACAATCAACTCAATCTTGCTCACCGCCTCCGCCCTCTGTCCGAAAAGGTACCGAAGCCCAGGGATGTCGATAAGGCAGGGCAATCCAGTTATACTCTCATCCTCCTTGTCCTTGATGAGTCCTCCAATTGCAATAGTCTGACCGTGCTTGACGGTCAGGCTGGTATTGACCGTTCTCTTGAAAAAAGAAGGGTATTCCACGCCGGCCACCTTGATGGGCGTCTTTTCCAGATCACTGACTTCCTCGCTGATGTCCATGGTCACCAGGCCTTGTTCATTTATATGCGGGGTAACAGAGAGGATTACCCCTGTGTCCCTGTATTGGACAGTGGTCTGGGTCACAGGTGCTACACCGGCACTGGTGGCATACGTCCATTCCGAGCTGGCTAAGGGAATCTCCCTGGAGACATCTATCTTGGCTTCCTTGTTTTCAGATGCCAGGATATGGGGAGACGAAAGGACATTCACCTTGCCTTTCTTGGCCAGGGCATTTAAGGCCACATACCATTTGTCGGTCACTCCTACGGCATAGCTTAGACCCTTATCTGTGAGAGACGCCCTAAAGCTTGCGTCCCCTGCGGCCGCTCCGGACCCGAAGGCCCAACTGATCCCGATGTCGCTCTCAATGTCCCGGGTAATCTCGGCGATGGTGGCCTCAATCAATACCTGACGGGGCAAGACATCCAGGCGCCTGAGTATGTCCATGATGATCTTGTAATCGCGGGGCGTGGCCTGAATAATAAGGGCATTCCTTATCTCGTCCGCGGTAATCCTGACCTGCTCTCTTAAGGTCCCCACCCCCTTGGCCTCTCCTGCTACGGCCGGCTTGGCCTCTCCTGTCCTCTTTTCTGCCTTCTCTTCCTTTTTCGCCTCTTTCTCGCGCTCCTTTTCCCTTATCTGTTCCTGAGATAATGGATTACGAGATATCCAGGCCCCGCCCCCGGCCTTCTTCTCTTTGCTCACCTTGGCCTTCTTCTCTTTTGCAACCTCTGCCTGCGGAAAGACCTGGTTCAGAAGAGCGCCCAGGTCTTTGGCCTCCCCGTTCTTGACATAGTAGACATATACCCTTGGTTCGGCCCCTTCCACTTCAACATCGATTTTTCGGATAACCTCTTCCAATTTCCCGAAGACCACCGGGGTCGTGCTGATAACCAGCAGGGCATTTAGCCGGTCTATGGGGATAATCTTAACGACATTGCCTGCCTTTTCAAATGAGAAGGAAAAACCACTGATGATATCAGGGGCCTCCTCAACGTCCAGGTACTTGAGGCGGTATATCCGGTAGTGGACCTTTTCAAAAATATTTATATCGAATGTCTCTACCAGCCTCAGTATCTTCATAATATTGGCCCATTTGTCGACTACCAGCAGGGTATTGGAGCTTGTGTCCGCGACTATGGTCCCGCCCGCGGATACAAAAGGTGTGAGCAATTTGGTCACTTCCTGGGCAGCTATGAACTTGAGAGGAATGATCTGGATCACAATCCTCTCGGGCGGTGGGATATCTTTGACCTCAAGCCCTGACCTGTAGTCAATTGGCATTCGGGGCCCCTCTGTGAGCTGGAATATCCTGTAAATTTCACCCTCCTTGACAGCAGTTATACCGTTGACCTCAAGGATCTGGAAAAACACAGAGAAGAGATCCTTTTTGCTCAATCCCCTGGCAGTATAGATGGTGACATTACCTTTGACCCGCGGGTCTATTATGTAGTTGATGCCCAGGATATCGGCGATGGTGTTGATCACTTCATAGAGATCCGCATTATCGAAATTAAGGATAATTTCCTGGCCCACCTTTTTAACACTCTCTTGGGGTTGCTCAGCACCCTTCTCACCCGCGTGGACCTTGTGGCCGGCAGGGCCCGTCCAGAGAAAAAAGACGAGTGACAGGAGACAAAAAAGGGCCTTTTTAACTTTTAAGGTCAAGTCCATCTTGCCTACTCTCTCCTTACCTCCAAATCACCCTTGCGTGGCGCAGGAGGCCTCTTCTGGGTCTCTTCCTTTATCTCAGGCCTTGTCATAGGCTGCATTATCCTTGCCGATGAATCTCTCTTTTGAACGGGTGCCTCTGCCTTTGGGCCAGCCACGACCACCGCCGCTTCTCCCTTTTTTGTTTCACCCGCGATAATGACCGTAGGCCTTACGTCGGCCTTTACGGGTCCTCGCGTCTTTGGTCGCTTCCTGTCATATAACAAGACATTAAACTCATTTCCTTGAGCAGTCAGGAGAATACCCCCTTCATCAATCTCTTTTACCTGAAATTCGCCTAACATGTCTCCCTTTGTCACCCATTTTGGCTCTTTGCTCACCTGCTGCCTTCGAGGAAGGCGAGTCCTTACGGGCCTCCCTCCTTCGATTCCCGTCACCAACGCCTTTTTGTCACCATCGGCTATTATGACGCCGTAAAAAACAATGTTTTTCAAGGCCACCTCCAGGCGCCTCAATAACTTCTCTCTATCAATGTTGTGGGTGATCGGCGTTGTCTCAGGGTTTCCTGGTTCGGGTTCTGACCGCTCAGGCCTGAAGAGATTATTCTTCACGATAACTACATAATTGGACTCGGGGGGCATGGCCCTTCCTGTAATCTTCCCTTTTGGCGGAGAAAAGGCCTCTTTGGCCGGACGGATCTCCGGGGGCGCCTCCTCTTTTCTGGACCATAGCCCATAGGCCTTTACTGCGCAATATATGGCACCGAAAAGCAAGACTAAATTGACAACCCATATTCTTGAAATCATCTATCTCAGCCTGCCTTTTCAGTTTTCTCTTTTTTCATTAGCCCTGCAATGGTCATATTACAATCAATTTCTCCAGGCCTACCCCTGACCATTGCGGTCATTTGAATCACTGTCAAGAATTTGGGAGAGGCCGCAAGCCGGTAGAGTATGTCATTTAACTGCCTAATGTCTGCTATGATTCTGAACTCAACTTGTACACTCACGTAATCCTTTTGCTCCAGTTGCTCGGTCTTCAACACCCTGATGCTGGTTACCTTCAGATTACTCTTAGTTACGATTTCATCTAAGATCATCTGGGTATCGGCCGCGGCAAGTGCCGGGGTCTTTCCGGTCAACAGCCCTGCTTCCAGCCCCTTGAGGGTATTATTGAGGAAGTTGAGTCTTTCGTTCAAATTGCTGCTATTGGCTATCAAATTCCGGTATTTTATGACCTGCCTCTCCTTAAGCTGAATTTCCTTATCAAGAGACATAAGGCCCCCCAGGGACGGGAGAAACCTATAAATGAACCCCATTAAGAGCAAAGCGGCCGCAGCAATCAAGAAATATATCTTCTTTCTATCGGCCTTTGGCTTCCACATGGCTCTCCTTGGTCAGCTTAAGCCCTATCCGGAAATGCTCTTTGCCGGCGCGGTCTCTTGTAACCGAAGACAGAAAGGCCACATCTTCAAAAAATGGTGAGGACTCGAGCGTGGGAATCAACTCCGAGGCAGAGTCTCCCCATCCTTCTATCTCCACGCCCTTACCCGAGAATGCGAACCTTCGTATCCAAGCGGTCTTGGGGATGCTCTCAGTTAGTTTCTGGATGGTTTTCAATACCTCCGGCCTGTTTCCATTAAGGGAGCTCAGGTAATCAATCCTTGCCTCGACCTGTTTGCACCTTGCGTTGATCTTATCAATACTTGCAAGTTCAGATCTCATCCGGTCCAGCTCCGAATTCAATCGGCCCAGATGAAGTTGTTGTAAGAGGATATTGCTGCCGCCCCATGCCAGGGCAGATAGGACTAGCAGACCCGATAGCACAAACATGGCGTAATAGGCAAATTTGCCGGGTCTCCTTCGAAATTCTTCGGGGAGAAGGTTAATATCCGTCCGCATTTTGTGGATCCCTTTTAGGGCAAGACTGTAAGCCGGTATAAGGGCAGAGGAAGGAATCCCGGTCCTGGATAGATCTAGGGGACGGACCTCAAGACCTTCCTCCTCTCTTAATTGTTCCAGCAATTCCCCGTCCACCCCGGATCCACACAATATAGTCTCAAGCCTGGACTGGCCCAACTCCTCCCTTATTGTCTTTAGTTCCTGCAAGATTAGACTGTAGAGGCGATCACGTCCATCGCCTATTTTAACATATTTGGAATAATGTAACAAATATTTTACAAAAAAAGCTATTTCTAAATAATTATTATTTAAATAGGCAATAGCATAGGGATTGCCATCCCCCGTATCTGACTGATACGGAAAGTAGTTAGCCATTGCGGTTGAGCTGAGCTCAATACCGGATATCCCTGCCCCCAACTCCTTTGCAAGCACAAGATAGGGCTCAATCGACTCCTTCTTTGCCAGGACGAGGAGGACCTTTATGTTTCCGGTCTCCTTGTATTGGGCTATTACTTGGTAGTCAAAATAGACCTTATCGGCTGAAAAAGGCACATATTTCTCCATCTCATATCCGAGACTTGCACGCAGGTTTTCTTTGACGGCAATAGGGAGTTCCACATATCTCAAAACAGTCAAATAGCGGGGTATACCCAGAAAAATACCAGCCGATGCGATCCGGTTTTTCCGGAGGAATAATCGAGCCAGTTCCCTGATCTGATCCATCTTTTCCTGTCTCGGCTGGCCCTTTTCAAGGGGATAGACGGCATGGGCCGCCAGCCTGACGCCCCTAAACGAGGCCTTCAGATAGGCCATTGAAAGAGAATCTTCTTGTATATCAATGCCAAGGCTCGTTTGAAATAGCAAATCCGACCTCCGTGCTATACCTTACTCATCACTTGATCGTTTGAGGTCTCCCAGCGAATCTGCGAAGCCTTCGCGCCAGTGGATAATTCGATACCCGATCTTTGCGCTCCTATCAAGGAGGATAAGGGCCTCAATCCTTTGCCTGATATTGCTCCCCTCAACACTACCCACGGACTCTATAGTATAATAGGGACTTGCCTCGGTTGTCAGATAGGGTCTTATTGCCTCATACACTTCGTGGCCTACCAGACGGAGAAGGTCCATCAACCCGGTAAAGTCCGCTTCTTTTCTATATTCCACGATCTGATTGACTAGCTCATCGGTCATGAAAGGAAGACAACGCAGGAGTCCCGGCGAAGCGGCATTGATATTTATCTTATCCAGCCTTCCGCGAAGGGCACTGCCGATTTCACTTGATGTCGGGTTCTCATAAACCGTGAAGATATCCTTTAGTCCACCGTAAAATATCTCCGGTGTCACCCCCCTGACCATAAGAAGTTCATCTACAGTATCAAATGGGCCGTTCTTACACTCATAAGGCTCGGGAAGGCCCTTGTAATAATCATCTTCAGCGCCATTTATACGGTGAAGGTTGTCGCTGTCCCTCCAATCCAAGATAGAATCCGCGATGATGCTTTTTTGCCTCTCTTCCAGGTCCAAACCGCCCAAGATCATCTCCAACATGACCTCGTCTGCCTTATTTAGGTCGACCTTTCCACTCTCATTCCCGATTGTCACCTTGAATAGCCCCCGCCCGAAAGGGACAGGGGCAATATCAGTGTTAAACCTCCATCTCTCCTCCGTTTCCTCCCCTTTTCCTTCTTCACCAGCAGGGTTCACCGTCCTTATGGGTATGAATTGATTTCGTATCATCTCTTTAATCCCTCTGTTAAGCCCTGCCTCAGCGATATAATAGGCCTCAGTCTGCTCTTTGAAATTGCGGGTAATGTTTACCCCTGTCCTCATCGCATGGCAAAACTCCCCCGCGATGACCGCGAGAAGGGCCAAAACCCACAGAACCAGGAATAAGGCAATCCCATCATGGTCTCTCAGGATTGATATCCTGGAACCCCTTGAATCCCTCATCGCCGCCATATCCTTCCATCATATGACTGTATTCGGGCAATCACAGAAACCGGGTCCGTTCCCCTTTTCTCCCTAAAGATAATCTTGACCGCAACGGGCAGGCCCTTTTCTTTTTCAGGGTCCCACTCATCCTGCCACTGGGAAAGTTCTTCCCCAGACCCGCCTTTCAGGTATTCAAAGCTCATGCCTCCTATTCCAGTAACCAACTCAACGAACTGATCCTCACGCAAATCTTTTTCATCTATACCCTTCTCAGCAAGGATTATCCCCTTTTCGTAGAACAAGAAACGCTGCCCGCGTCCATCACGATCCTTTTCAATCAAATATCTTACGTGAACCATCCTGGCCTTGTTGGCTGGCAACAAGGCGACGCGGGATATAAAGTCCATTGATTTGCTATCGCCTCTCAGAAAATACCGCTTCAGTTTTTCATCCTTCATTTCCTTCACAGAGAGGGATACTATCTGTCTTCTGACAAGCCCTAAGACGATGCGTTGTCGCTGGTTGGTTTCCAGGTCTTTTTCCCCCTTTTCCCAGGCCCTCGCCCCGATCCTGAGAGAAGCAAATACAATCACAAGGATCAATCCAACAATGCTAAGAGAGATAAGCAATTCCAGAAGGGTGAAACCCTCGCAATGCCTGATTACGACCCTATCTTCCATGCCCAAATCCTTATGGGCCTGGACGATACCATAGGAATTGCCCCTTATGATGGTTTCAGCCTCTCCTCTTTCGCGCACTCGTCTCATTATCTCTGGACTTCTCGGCGATCTTTGTCGTGGTTATTTCAAAGTGTTTTCCCCTATCCATATCCTTCCACCAGACCTCCACCTTTATGTTGAAGATGTCAAAGGGTAGTTTTGGTTCATCCTCTTTGACTGGCTCAACAAGGGCGACCTCTGCCCTCCATTTAAATGAATCTTCGAATTCGCCTTCCGTAACTGCCTCTGTGAGTTCATCTGAGAGGAGAATCTCTTCCATCTTTTCCCTGGCATAAAAAATAGCCCGTGTATATCGTTCGGATAGTGTACTGGACTTTAGGCCCCCGGAAAAGACCTGAAATATTACAACCAGGGATATGGCAAGGACTGACATGGCCACAAGGATTTCAATAAGAGTAAATCCATCCTGCCTCCAGAAAAGCGACCTGCTTGCAAACCCGGAAAACCCCTTTCTCTTGCAATCACGGGTGTCAGATCCTATCCATCTTAGCATTGTCATCATTTCTTGCACGGCTGCTCTATTCTCTTATCTCGATATTAAGGCTAACCAAAGAAATTTGAAACTTGAGGGCACAGAGAACGAAGGGTCTTTTTTCCAATTTCTAATTTCGAGTTTCCAGTTTCTCAGAGACGCAACCAAAATCCGTCGAACCGTCAAGGATTGTGAGAGAAAAACTCGCACATTCGATGCGTAAGAATCTAACGTCGCCGCTTCCGGGTCTCGATGTCACCGAGCTTCACTGACCCGGTTATGAAGTCAACGCCTATCCTCAACCGCCTTCCCCGCTCATTCACCAAGATCACATCTCCTCCACTGCTGCTCCCTCCGGGAGAAAAAAGGATCTCAAAAAGACCGGAAACAACTTCACCATCGGCTGATATGGCCTTTTGCAGTCGAACCCCATCGGGCAGGTCATATCCAACTGTCTTCAGACTATCCTCACCGTCACTGCCGTCATCTTTCTCTCCTACCCCTTCAGGCCTCGGCGGCAGGGGAGCAATAGAGATCTTATCCTTGTCGAGATCAAAGATAGCCACATAACTGATCCCTCCAGATGTTGCCTGGCTCCTGGCGTATCTTAAGGAGGCAGCAATCTTTTTTGACGCGGTCTTCAACCTTATATTACCCATAGAGCCCCCCAGCCTGGGAACCACGACAGCCGAAGCTATGCCGATGATTACAAGCACTACCAGGAGTTCAATAAGGCTAAATCCGCTGTTTCTACCCCCCGATCTCCTTCCAGTTGAAGAGATCCGCATCCTCTCCCTCTCCTCCAGGGCTCCCGTCTGCTCCGCGTGAAATGATCTCGTAGTCTCCTTGCTCTCCCGGGCACCTGTACTCATAGGGGTGTCCCCAGGGATCCAGGGGCACATCCTTTGGGAGGTAAGGACCGTCCCATTTTTCCGCACCCCCCGGCTTGGTCCTCAGGGCCTGTAATCCCTCTCCTGTCGTGGGGTACTTGCCCACGTCGAGCCTGTAGGTATCTAACGCTGTTTCAAACAGCGCCATCTGGGCCTTGGCGGCCTTTTGCTTTGACGCCCCTACCTTCCCGAACATGCGGGGGGCCACCAGTGCGGCCAGGAGGCCTAAGATGACCATGACAATCAGCAGTTCGATTAATGTAAAGCCCTTTTCCTTTCTCTCAGAAGTCTCCATACTTCCCCCCTTCGTAACCGTTCATGGGTTCAAAGGTTCAGGGTTCAGAGGTTGTGTTTTGTTAGCTTTGGCGTAGGCGGGCCGGAGTCTGAACGCTGAACCTTTAAACGCTTACCCCCTTCAAAAAGGCATTTCACTCATGCTAAAAATCGCCATCAGCATGGAAATAACAATAAATCCCACCACAAGACCCATGGCAAGAATCATGGCAGGCTCCAGAAAACTTATAAGTCTCTTGACCATATTTCGAACGATCTTTTCGTAATTTTCTGCCACCTTTAAGAGCATCTCGTCTAGCCTCCCTGTCTCTTCTCCCACCGTGATCATCTGTATTGCCAGGGAGGGAAATACTCCGGAATTAGTCAGAGGCCTTGAGAGCCTTTCTCCTTCTTTTACCCTATCATAAACACCTTCCAGGGATCGACTGATCACCTGGTTGCGCATTATGTCCTTTACCAGACTCAGGGCCTGCAAAATGGGGACACCACTCTTGGTCAGGGTTCCCAATGTCCTAGCAAAGCGGGCAACCTCGATCTTCTTGATCAGTTCCCCCCAAACAGGAAGATTCATTTTGCGCTGATCAATCTTAAGCCGACCGCTCGGGTTTTTCATATACTGCTTGAAAGAAAGAAATGCGGCCGCCAAGACACCAAGAATTATCCACCAGTATGTCCGCACTGCCTCGCTAATTCCCAAAATAATTTGG
Source organism: uncultured Desulfobacteraceae bacterium (assembly GCA_964452575.1). Classification (GTDB taxonomy): domain Bacteria; phylum Desulfobacterota; class DSM-4660; order Desulfatiglandales; family Desulfatiglandaceae; genus CAYVMN01. Next base: position 30,629 of record CAYVMN010000004.1, read on the forward strand.
GTAGCCATGGGTATGGACTGACCCATATCGGAGAAGATTATCGAGAATTTGGGAATGACATAGGTCAACATAATTATGATCGAAATCCCGCCCACTGACACCAGAAAGACAGGGTAGACCATTGCCGATTTCAAATAGTCTTTCAGGTCCTGTGAACTCTCCAAAAAGACCCCCAATCTTTCCAAGACGGGCGCCAAGACCCCTCCAGCCTCCCCTGCCCTCACCATGTTTACATAAAAAGTGGAGAAGATCTTAGGGTGTTTGGCCAGCCCGTCTGACAGATAACCTCCGCCCTGAACAGTCTTCAAGATATCTCCTACCACCTCTTTGAACTTTTCCTTTTCCGAGGCCTCAATCAGTATGGATAAGGCCCTGTCCACAGGGAGTCCGGCCTCTGACAGGCTTGAAAGATCTTGCGTAAAGATCATTACATCCTTGGAAGAGACCCCCTGAAAGATAGAAAAGGCCCCCTTCGAAAGGCTCATGCTAAGGAGCCTGTTGCCTCTTTGAGACAGGCCAATCCTTATGGGAATATACCCCATATCATGGAGCTTGACCACCACTGCCTTTTCCCCATCCGCCTCAAAAGTGCCAGCAAGAATCTTGCCCGAAGGATCTGTGGCCTTGTACGTATAGGTGGCCATTTTATTTCTCCAGTGTTACCCTCAATACCTCTGGGATTGTAGTAATCCCCTCCTTGACCTTCCGCCACCCATCCTGCCGCAAGGTTAGCATCCCCTTTTCTATGGCAACGTCTTTGATCCTTTCTGTACTCGATTTCCCCGTGATCTCCCTTCTGATCACATCATCAACAGGAAGGTATTCAAAGATGGCCGTCCTTCCCCTGAAACCCGTATGCCTGCATTCTTCACACCCTCTTCCTACAAAAAATTCGACACCCGTCATTTCTTCAGGTGTTGCCCCCATCGACCTCAACAGCTTTTCCTCCGGGATGGTCAACTCTTTGCAGTGAGGACAGATGACCCTGACAAGCCTCTGAGCCAACACGCCCAGCAGAGTGGAACTGAGCAGGAAATGCTCCACTCCCATGTCGAGAAGTCGGGTGACGGCCCCTGCCGCATCATTTGTGTGCAGGGTGCTGAAAAGCAGATGTCCCGTGAGTGCAGATTGAATAGCAATCTCTGCGGTCTCTTTATCCCTGATTTCCCCTACTAGGATAATATCAGGGTCTTGGCGGACTATTGAGCGAAGTCCCCTGGCAAAGGTCAGTCCGACTTTGGGGTTGACCTGGATCTGGTTGACGCCCCTCAGCTGATATTCCACTGGCTCTTCAAGGGTAATGATCTTTTTCTCTGACGAATTTATCTTATCAAGGGTCGTATACAGTGTGGATGTCTTCCCGCTTCCAGTTGGGCCGGTCACTAGTATCATGCCGTAGGGCTGTGACACCAGGTCCAAGTACTGTGAATAGAGGTCATCGGGAAAGCCCAGTTTCTTCAGGTCAAGGACCAAGGTCTCCCTGTCCAGGATTCGCATCACCAGACTCTCCCCGTAAATGGTTGGGATAGTAGATATGCGGAAATCAATTTCCCTGTCGGCAATCTTGAGCTTGATTCTTCCGTCTTGAGGCAGGCGCCTCTCTGCAATATCCAGCTTTGACATTATCTTGACCCTGGAGATTATTGCGGCCTGTAGTCTTAATGGCGGGGATTCGACGTCATGGAGGACCCCATCTATCCGGTACCGGACATTGAATTCATTTTCAAAGGGCTCAAAGTGGATATCGCTTGCCCTCAGATCAACCGCATTGTAGATTAATCTATTGACCAACCTGATGATAGGGGCCTCTGAGGCAAGGTCCCTGAGATGGTCAGCGTCCTCTTCCATCCCGGGGGATATGTCATAGACGTCTTTGTCTGCCTCTTCTATTATTGTTTCAAGGGATTGGGTGCCCGCACCATATAGCCTCTCTATGTTCTCAATGATATCGGACTCTCGTCCCTCGTTGACCTCGATGTCTAACCCGTATGCAACTCTCAGGCTGTCAATGACATAGAAGTCCCTTGGATCGGCCATGGCTATCCGCAGGGACTTCTCATCCACATTGAGAGGTATAAACCTGGCCTCCCTCATGAATTCGATTGAGAGATTGTCTATGGTAACCGGCTGCTTGGGATAATCTTGATAGGACAAGGACCTCATGATCACTCCTCATCAAGTGCATATGTCTACAAAATACCAGTACATTTGAGGGTCTTCAAGTACAACCCATACAATGATTGATGTTACCTGGGTTGATCGGTTCAACGTTCAAGGTTCTGGGTTGAGGCGTCAAATAATTTTCACCCAATGGGTGAAATAGACTAAGCCCGCTATTGGACTGTAACGTTAAGTAATGTCAATGTGTTATAACCTTTGAACCTAGAACCCCGAACCTAGAACCGATCAGTTTAGGTGTTAATTTATATCTTTTCTGATGCTATCACAACAAATTTCCTGGCTCTCGTCACTGTTTGAAATGGTCGATGACGCTCTGGATAATTGCATCCAGGTCATAAGAAGGAGAAAAACCTGTCGCGTTTTTCAGCTTTTCGATGTTTGGACAACGCCTCACCATATCTTCAAACCCCGGGCCATAGGCCTTCTCATAGGAGATATGCTCGATCTCCGAACTGCTATCAGCCATCTCCTTGACCTTCTGGGCCAAGTCGTTGATAGTTACCTCCTGATCGTTGCCCACATTAAAGACTTCTCCTTCTGCAGCCGGTTCATCCATCAGCCTTGTAATGGCGTCAACGACATCATTGACATGGGCAAAACTCCTGGTCTGGGTCCCATCTCCATAAACGGTGATAGCCCTTCCCATCAGTGCACTCTGCACAAAATTGGGCAGGACCATGCCATATTGGCCTGTCTGGCGAGGGCCTACGGTATTGAAGAGCCTGCCAATCACCACCGGCAGCTTCTTTTCATCAAAGTAGGCAAGTGCTAAGAACTCGTCCAGGGTCTTGGAGCATGCATAGGCCCAGCGCCGCTTCTTGACCGACCCCATCACACGATTGTCATCCTCTGACAAATTGTGCTCCACATGCTTTCCGTAGACCTCGGAGGTAGAGGCGATGAAAACCTTTTTCTTAAACCTATTGGCCAATCTCAACACCACCTCTGTCCCCTTCACATTTGTATCCAGTGTCTCCACCGGGTGGTCCATAACATTCTTGACGCCGACCGCGGCTGCAAGGTGATAGATATGGTCTATCTTGAAGATCAGTTCGTTCATGAGGGACTCATTTAGTATCGTATCTACTACCAAATGAATCCTCTTGTGGCTCTGTATCTCTGCTATGTTTGAAAGCCTGCCAGTCCAGAGGTTGTCAATGATAAATACCTCGTCTCCGACCTCCAACAACCGCTCTGCCAGGTGCGACCCTATAAAGCCGGCTCCCCCTGTAATCAGCACCTTCATCTATCTGCTCCCCTTTCAAAGGTCATTACACTCAGCTCACACGGAAAAATACCTGATGCTTGATGCTGGCCATCCACATAGCTCCGCTCCTCCAGTTACATCCCTCAAAATGGATAAGATCCTAAAATAATGACAAAATTTGGCCTAAATCCTCTTCAGGTGCCCTGGCTGTCTCAGGCGATCTTCTCCAAGGCCCAATCATCCATCTCCACGGCCAAAGACCGGCGCAATAGCTCCACTGATACAACAACCTTGTCCCTCTGCCCCTTGTGACGGAGATAGAACCCGATCAGCCCCTTTAACGGCCCCTCCGCTATCCTTACCAGATCTCCCTTTTTCATATAGGAACGATTTTGCACTGTACGGTCTGTTCCGTCCAAGATCATCAGGGAGGCGATCTCCTCTTCATTAGCTGGAGCCGGCTGCCCCCTAAAGGCGACCATACGCACGACACCCACGGTCTTGATGATCTCATGGTATTGATCGGCCCTGAGAACAGAGTGAACAAAGACATAACCAGGGATCATTGGCACAAGAATCTTTTTCCGGCGGTCCTTGCGCCGGCTCATGACCTGGATCCGGGGCAAGAAGGCCTCAATGGATTTTCCGGTCAGTCCATCAAAGACCTTCTGCTCGAAACGACTCCTTGTATGAAGTGCATACCACTTTCCGGATTGACGATTGACGAATGATGATTGACTATCGGGCATATCTCGCCATGGAATAAGCACATCGGTTGTTGTGATTTTACAGTGTCGCTATCCTATCAGGGTTAACTCCATTCTCGAGAAGGCACTGCATGTCTCGCTCTGTGTCATCGAGACGCGTGAGCAAGATCGCGTCCCAGTCGTGGAGATCCAACCGGCCCAGATCCTCTGCCTTGAATCCAAAGAAATCATGCCCGTTCTGCCTGTCATCCACGATCCCTACCAACTGTATATCGGTAAATTGCAGATATAGATATGCCAGCTCGGCCACCTCTCCTGTTCCAAAAAACAGGATGGAATTTATTTGGTCCTCTCTCATTTCTTCGAATTTGCCAATCAGCAGTTTCTTGATGTCCTTGTAAAAATTTACTGAGTATTGTAAGTATTCTACGGTTAGCTTGCTCTTTCTTGCCAGTCCTTCAGGGGTCAGAAAATATTTCACCCTGTTTCTGGGCATGGTCCTGACCTTGAAATAGCCCTTTTTGACAAGCCTTTTGAGGAACGTGTTAACCAGCCCTAGGGATAGGTTTAGACGGCGTGATAGCTCCCTTTGACTGGAGCTGCTATCCCTTTCAATCTCTCCCATTAACCTAAGTATATGAATGGCTTCCTTGTCCATTTAGACAACCCAGAGAGACAAAATTATCATTCTAGGCACAGCCCTCGGCTGGAAATCACTTTTCCGGTAAGTGTTCATTAATTGAACATTTTTGTCAAGCAAAATTTGACTGTCATATACTCCAGCCGTGTATATAGGCTGATAGCTTAGAATTTATTTCACATTTTATATCATACTCTCATAGAAGAAATGGCCAGATGCTTGATGCTGGTCTCTGGATTCTGGATGCAATAAGGAATTCGTTTTCTTCTCCGTGATCAGGCAGCATCTTTGAGGAAAATAGTCTCTTCGAGCTGCCAAACCGAAAGACGGTGTACATAACCGCACTGCTTTGTGCCTTCTTACGACCCTTAAAAGCATAGGCTTTTTCCTGCGCGATACCGATAAATACAACCCCATTTTTCACAGGGTATTTCCTGCGCATCTGAGCAGCAATGTCATCTTTACGTTCCCTATGTTTAAAATGGACGATGGGAACATTGTTTTCTTCGGCATATTGTTTTATGTTTCGGACAAAATCTTGCGTCATCTGTTTAATAGAGCCAGTGATGGAACCTTCTGTTTGCGATGTTGAACAAGAAAGGCTACCAATTGCCCCGGTATTTGAAGATTGGGAATATATCCATTAAGATAAATTCTATCCAAGCACTCTACATCAAGCGCTACATGATTCCGAAGCAAGGTGTTTATGTTTGCAATATACAACATTTGGTAGAAACATCGATACCTTAGCCATTACCCAAAAAGAGAAGGATATCCATGAGCTATAAGAAATTGGTGATTTGGCAGGAAGCCCGGCAAATGGTCCTTGATATTCACAACATGACATTGAATAAGCTGCCTCAATTCGAGTCATATGAAAAAGGGACCCAAATCCGACGTTCCATTAAATCGGTCAAATCCAATCTCGTTGAGGGTTACGGCAGGAGGCGATACAAACAGGAATTCATTCGCTTCTTGACTTATTCACTCTCCTCTTGCGACGAAACGACGGATCATTTGGAAACATTGTATGAAACCGAATCTCTGAAGGATGAGATCCTATACCAAAACCTTCATGAACGCTTACAGACTTTGGGAAAGAAAATAAACCTCTTTATTCAATCGGTAGAAAAGGAACATAAGACGGATCAATGAGGGTACTGGATAAGATCAATGGGAAATCCTTCATCCAGCATCCAGTAACCAGCATCTAGCATCGCTTCGCTTCAAGCAATGCAATATGTTTTTCTCAACCCGTCGGTTTGAGGCGGAGCTTCGTTAGCTGTATACATCAGCGGCTTTCATAGGCCTATTTAAGAGACTTCTTTAGGGCAACAAAGGAGAGGTGAGTCATGGAATGTAATAAAGAAGAAAACCTGGAAAGATGCAATTGCTCTTATGAGCCGTGCCCCAGGAAAGGCGTGTGCTGCGAGTGTATTGCCTATCACCTCAAATCGAGACAGTTACCGGGCTGTTGCTTCCCAGGGGATGCGGAAGCCACCTATGACCGTTCTTTTGCCCATTTTTCACGGCTTGTTCAGACGAAAAAGGTATAATAATCCGGATAAAGCGGGACCAATTGTTCTGATGGTTCTCAGAAACAGGTTAAATGGTCGGGACGACTGGATTTGAACCAGCGACTCCCGCGTCCCGAACGCGGTGCTCTACCAGACTGAGCCACGTCCCGACTTTTGAAAGCATAACCCATTCTTCCCCAAGGGGCAAGGACAAATTATCTATGGACCTCCCCAAATGCTGGGGCAGATGCCTCCCAGATTCGGGCACGGCCTTTTTCAATTGACACCGTACATTTCAAGGTATGCGTCAAACTCCGCCTTTGTCCTTTCATCGATGGGGACACGTCTGCCCTGGTTAAGCACAGGCACCTTTTCCTGGTAAAGATACTCTATGACCTCCCTTATGCCGGCCAAAGGATAAACCGGGATTCCGCTTTTTTGCTCAAAGTCCCGAATGGCATCATGCCCCTTAGTGCCGGCAATTATATTCCCACCTTTGTCATAAACCGCTGTTGTCTGCTCCCTGTCAATCCCGATCCCGATTCCTATTACACTGATTTTCATCTCTAAAGCACAGGCCTCGGTTTCAATTTTCTTTAACAAGTCATATTTGGTCCCCATTGAGGTTGCCACGTCATCTACAATGAATATGCGACACCCGTCAAAAAGGGCCTTGTTCACCAGAATGCTCTTTGATACGCTGCTCTCTCCATGGGTCTTGGCCTCTTTTCTGTCATAGTCAAAGACCATATCAACCCGGTGCTCCTGCCAGAGGGCAATGGCAGTTGCAATGGCGATTGCGCTCCCCTTGTAAGAAGGCCCCAAAATGATGTCTGTATCTTTGACCAACCCCTGTGACATCATCATGCCAGCAAAAAATGAACCCATCTCAATGCTCAAGCGGCCGGTCCTGAAAACGGCCAGATTTACAAAATAGGGGGTAGGGCGCCCATCTTTCAGGACAAGGTCATTGTCAAAAAAAATAGCCCCTGTCTCTGCCAAGGTCAGGGCGAATCTTTTCTTATAGTCTTTCATAGAAAATCCCCTTTCTGGAACTCCAGAATAGGCCGAATCAAGGCATCCATCAATAACAGTTTCGGCTCATTGTGGATTAGCGGGATTTTTCGCGCCCTTTAACCGCAAAGCCCTTTCCAACCCTTGCCGGGCCTCGCCGAGCCCCGGCCTGATCTGTAGTGCCTTAGAAAAATGTTCGATGCCGCCGTCCAAGTCCCCCTGGCGCATCAGAACAACTCCTAGTTTACTGTGTGCCTTAGCATCATCTGGCTCCAGCCGAACTGCTTCGGACAAATGGCGCCCTGCTTCCTGGATTTTGCCCTCCAGGATAAGGGCCTGTGCCAAGTTCCGGTGTATCTCGGCATTGTGGGGCGCAATTTCCAGCGCCTTTGAGAAATGGGTGAGGGCATCTGTGAGATTTCCCTGCTTAGCTAATGCAATCCCCAGGTTATTGTGGGCTTTCGCAAACTTGGGGTCGATGCGAATCGCCTCAGAAAATTGTAGAACTGCATCCTGAAGCCGGCCCAGCCTCATAAAAGCATTTCCTAGGCTGCTATGGATAACAGCATCACCTGGTCTAATGCGCATTGCTTCCAACAAATGACTTAAGGCATTATGGAGCTGTCCCACCTCCATCAGCACAACCCCCAAATTAAGGCGCGCTGCGACATAATCGCGCTTAATATGTAGCGCCTCGTAATAGCTCTCGATTGCTTCATACGGTCGTTTGCTCCTATAAAAAGCGTTTCCTAGGTTATAGTAGGCCCTGAAGTTCTGGGGGCTCTTGGATACCACATCGGACCAGAGTATTACCCCGTTCTGATATGTTCTGTTCCTCAGGTAGGTGGTCGTTCCAATGGAGAATATAACTAGGAAGGGGATGACGACACCCCATGGTCGTTTGGCCGGTAAGAGACAAAATACTACATAGGCTGCCACAATAGCAAAACCGAACATCGGAAGGTAAAGGCGGTGCTCGAACAACGCATCGCTTATAGGAAAAATGCTTGACTCCACTGAGAGGGCAATGAAAAACCAAAAGATGCCGAGGCTTATGATTGGCCGCTTCCTTAGGTTCCACACCCCAAGGCCGATGACTGCTATCAGGAAGAGAAAGGCTACAGGGGTGTAACCGTCAAAAAATCCTGTCTTAAAGGGGTACACATAATCCAGATTTTGACCCACCGGCAGGAATAATAAACGGATATATATTACTACCACATTAAGTTGGGTGCAGAGGTAATTCCATGGGCTGATGGCCCATCCATGTGCTTGTAACATCCCAGAGACATCTTCCAGCAAGCTTCCGAATTGAACTCCACCCCTAAAGATACCGGAAACATACAGAATGAAGACCCCCATAAGCACAAATACCGGGGCAAACCACACCAATTTTCTCTTCCAGCCCTGCCAAGTTCTGTCAAAAAGGATATACTCCACGAGAAGAATCGCGCCAGGCAGACTTGCCGCATTCTGTTTGCATAAAAAGGCCAGGATGCCACAAAGGAAAGAGAGAACAAAGTAGGCAATAAGCTGAAAGCTGAAAGCTGAAAGGGAGCGACTCCCTAAGCTTTGAACTTTGAGCTTCGAGCCTTCAGCTACAAGCCTCGCTTTTATATACAAGAGGACGGACAAGAAATAGAACATAGCTGCCATGGAAGTATACCGCTGAACTGTATATGTAACTGCCTGGGTCTGAAGAGGGTGCGCGACAAAGATAAGGGCAGTAAACAACGACATTAATGGGATTGACGATTGTAAATTGGCAGGTCGTGTACACCGGACTTCGGACTTCGGACTTCGGACTTCGTACCCTCCACCTGGCAAACCATTAATCACTTGAGCAGGGGAAATAAACAGTCGCTTGAATATGGCCAATGCCAAGAAATAGACGAGGAATCCATTTATGACATGGATCAGGACATTGACCAAGTGGTAGCCAAGAACATTCAGTTTGCCGATTTTATAATTGAGGGCAAACGTTAATTCAACGAGCGGCCTGGGAGAAAAGAGTTCTCGGGGCGAAAAGTATCTCCTCAAATCCCTGATCTTGACCTTATTTTCAATCTGCTCTACCCCATCAAAAACAAATGGTGAACGATAGATGTTACTGTAGATAGCCCCAGTAACAAACGCAATAATGATCAATGCAGTCCAGGGTCTTGTTAATTGATACGAAATGACCTTGAAAAAGGATATCGAATCATTTCTAGTGCTACCGACTGCCATTTGCCACATTATGTATGATAAGGGTATTTATGTTTAGAACTTCCTCTTGACAAGGACCCGAAAAGGCGATACGAAATAAGCTAATTTGAGTTATGCTAACCCTTGATTAGGAGGTATAACCATGCCTGAGGAACAAGTCGCGGTCATTGTCAAGTTTTTTGCCAAGCCCAGTGTCGCTGCCCTGGAGGTAACCAAGGGAAGCATTAAAAAGGGTGATCTACTGAGGTACAAGGGACATACCACCGACTTTACCGAGGAAGTAACCAGCATGGAAATGGACAACCAGCCAATTGAAGAGGCAAAGGTGGGTGACCTGGTAGGCATCAAAGTAAAGGAGAGGGTCCGGGAAAACGACCTAGTCTATAAGGTTGTCGAGTAATCCTGGATCTCTGCCACGGCCTTAGGTATCAACTTCCTGATAAAGACGTCCCTATCCAAGGCGTCCATGCCGGAATACTCCTCATGGCTCACATGGTCTCGACTGAGGTGGGGAATTTTTGCGTGAAGACCAGGCGCCAGTTTCTCAAATTGTGTTATTAGTTCTACTATGGCAAATTCCTCACCGGGATATTCGTCTATCCATCCCAGCCTCTTCATACATTCAAACCGGATGCGATCCAGTAAGAAAAGATACCGGTCAATTACCGCCATCTTCTTCTTTGAACTCAATTCATTGAATTCAAATCCCGATCCCCAACCCATGAGACTCAATATCAGGTCATATAGATAAAAAGCACCCTTTTCCTTGCCCTGAGCCAGGTAAGACAGGGTTTCAAGAGAGAGATGGGAAAAACTGGTCTTCAGGCCGAGCTCTTGTCCGAACCGGCTTTCCCAGTTCCGGTACCCCCTTTTCACGGCCCTAAGCAACCGGCATTCTTCCAGGTCAAACACCCGAGACACCTGTGCTTTTCTCCCTTACCGCTTCCTGGATCAATATCGACCCATTTACAGGTTACCACTCCAAACGGTTCTCTATCCAGTCTAGCCCTTCTTATTTCCCATCCGAGCCAAGGCCATTTTTAAATTAATCGTAATACCTTAGGGCTTTGAAAACACTGAGGAGTAAGATGACAGACCGCGAGGGTCTTTTTTCCTCTGCCTTTCTTTCAAAACGCTAAAGTGTTACAATTAATCCCCAGCGGAAATAAAAAATTTATCCAGATCAACATCTTTAGTCAAGCCATAAAGCATTTTATCGGGATTGTCGGCGCTGAAAAGGGCGCTGGAAGCAACCTCCAAGCAGCAAGCATGCCATGGCTCCTATAATAGTCATAGTCGGAAGACCCAATGTTGGAAAATCCACACTCTTCAATCGCCTTTCAAGATCAAGGGACGCCCTGGTCGACGACCGCCCTGGGATTACCAGGGATAGGCTATATGCCCCGATCAACTATGAAGGGCTCCCCCTCACCCTGGTGGATACAGGCGGCTTTGATGAAAAGGACCGCGATCCCCTGTCAGAAAAGGTGAGAGACCAGGTGGAAGCAGCCGTAAGTGAGGCCGACAGGATAATCTTCCTGGCAGATGCCAGGCAGGGCCCAACCCCTGGAGACGAAGAAATGGTCCGACTGCTGAGGAGGAGCCAAAAAAGGGTCTTCCTGGCGGCCAACAAGATAGACGGCCCAGAGCACGAAGGCCTAGTCCATGATTTCTATAAATTCGGCTTTGAATCAGTCTATCCTCTTTCTGCAGCCCACGGGTATGGTGTTCGATCCCTGATGCAGGATGTTATGAAAGGCCTCCTGTCTTCTCAGGCAGTTGAATACTGCGAGGGCCAGATTAGGGTGGCGATTCTGGGAAGACCCAATGTGGGCAAATCCTCCCTTGTCAATAGGATCCTGGGAACGGAGCGGGTTGTGGTAGGTGAACAGCCGGGCACCACACGCGATGCTGTTGATACCCCCTTTTTCCAGGGCGGTAAAGAGTACCTGCTGATCGATACGGCCGGGATTCGAAAAAAGGCAAGGGTGAAAGAGAAAATAGAAAAATTTTCAATGATCAAGGCACTGAAAAGCCTTGATCGATGCCATATTGCTATAATCCTATTGGATGCATCCCAAGGGGTATCGGAACAGGACGCTCGAATCTGTGGTTACGCCTTTGAACAGGGAAGGGGTATAGTGTTGGCCGTCAATAAATGGGATCTCGTCAAAGGGGATGCACGAAGGCAGAGGCTTTTGAATAGCAGCATAGAGAGGCAGCTAAAATTCATATCCTTTGCGCCGAGGGTTAACATTTCGAGCCTGACAGGAGAGAGGGTCAGAAGCCTTTTTCAGAAAATAGATCAGGTCTATGAGCAATTCTCCAGGACAATCTCTACCGCCGCCCTCAATCGGGCCCTCCAGGAGATGATCAAGACCCATCAACCCACGAAAATCGGCCGTGCCAGAGTGAAGTTCTTTTACGCCGCCCAGGTCCAAACAAGGCCGCCAACCTTCGTCCTTTTTGTCAACAGGCCGGATATGGTCCATTTCTCTTATGAACGCTTCCTGATCAATCAGTTGCGGACTCAGTTTCAGCTTGAACATACCCCAATAAGGCTGCAATTAAGAAAGAAATGAGCAATCGTTCACCACAGAGGGCACAGAGCAAACTCTTTTGTTTTAATCATCCCTCTGTGTTCTCAGTGATCTCAGTGGTGAACTGTTACAACTAATTGTGATTGATGATCGCCTATGGGTGATCGATGGTTAGCGATTAATGATTGATGACTTGGCGATGAGCTGTCAAAGAACAGGGGGAAAGGATGAGTGAAGATCTCATTTACGAGGCAAAGGACCTTGTGGCCTACATGACAATTAACCGTGAGTCCAGGAGAAATGCAATAAGTCAAGAGATGATCACCGCATTCATGAAATACCTGGACAGGGCTGAGAACGATATGGAAGTCCGTGCCATCTGTATTACCGGGGCAGGTGAAAAGGCCTTCTGTTCAGGCGCCGATCTATCTGTGAGCCTTTCCGGAGGAGGTGAAGACCCGTTTTCAGGGGCAAGGAACTATGCCCAATTGCTCAAAAGAATGGCAAAGTTCGGCAAACCTCTCGTTGCCAGGGTAAATGGGCCGTGCCTTGCGGGCGGATTGGGGCTTATGCTGTCCTGTGACATAGTTATTGCCAGGGAGGACGTCTTTTTTTGTACCCCAGAAGTAAACGTAGGGATTTTTCCGATGATGATCGGGGCCCTGATCTATCGGAATGTGGGTAGGAAAAAGGCCATGGACATGGTCCTGACGGCCAGAAGGATTCCGGCCTCAGAGGCGGAGCGGATTGGCCTAATAACCCGCGCGGTTAAGCCGGATCAGCTAGACGATCAGGTCCAGGAGACCTTAAAAACCCTCGTCTCCAAGAGCCCCGTAGGGACAAGGATAGGCAAGGAGGCCTTCAGTGCAATGAGCGATATGCCCTTTGAAGAGGCAGTAGATCTGCTTTGCGAGGCCCTGAGAAGGGCGATATCCACTGAAGATGCGAAGGAGGGGATGGCAGCCTTCTTGGAAAAGCGGGAACCACGGTTCAAGGGAAGATAAATAACCAAAGGTATTTGAAACTGGAAACTGGAAACTCGATAAAAAGGCAGGAAAAGAATTTCAAGTTTCGAGTTTCAAGTTGGTCTGGAGGCTATAGGGCAACCCTTTCCGGTTTGACCCAGGAAACATTCTAAAGGAGTAGTACCGTGCCAGCATTTCAGGAATATTTCGGCGAGACACACAACCTGGTCCGCCAGACCGTCCGCAGTTTTGTGGGGCGTGAGATAAAGCCCTTTGTGGACGACTGGGAGGAGATGGGTGAGTTTCCCATCGATCTCTACCGTAAGGCCGGGGAGGCCGGGATATTGGGCATCGGTTATCCCGAAAAATATGGGGGGTCAGCCGGAGATATATTCATCAAGATAGCATCTACAGAGGAATTGATGAGGTGCGGCTCGGGTGGGGTAGCAGCAGGACTGGGTTCCCTAGACATTGCCATTCCCCCCATCCTGGCCATGGGTAGCGAAGAGCAGAAGATGCGTTTCGTACCCCAGGTACTAAAGGGTCACAAGATAGCCGCCCTCGGTATTACAGAACCGAATACCGGCTCCGATGTGGCCAATATCCGTACAAGGGCCGTCCGAAGAGGCGAGCACTACGTGGTAAACGGGGGCAAGATGTTTATCACCAGCGGTGCCAGGGCAAACCAGTTGACCTGCGCGGTCAGGACCGGGGGTGAAGGATACGCAGGAATCAGCCTCCTTGTGATCGATTCCGACACGCCCGGCTATTCTGTATCAAAGAAATTGAGGAAGATGGGTTGGTGGGCCTCTGATACGGCACAGTTATTCTTTGATAATTGCAGGGTGCCGGTCTCAAATCTCCTCGGGGACGAAGGGAAAGGCTTTTACGGTATCATGGAGAACTTTCAGGGTGAGCGGCTGGCACTTGCCGTGATGGCCTATATGACAGCCCAAATGGCCCTGGAGGAGTCGATTCGGTATGCGAAGGAAAGGGAGGCCTTCGGTCGGCCCCTGACTGGTTTTCAGGTCACCCGCCACAAACTGGTTGACATGGCAACCCTCGTGGAGGCGAGCAGGGAATTTGTCTACCGTGTTGCAGCCAAGATGGATGCAGGACAAAACCAGGTCAAGGAGATCTCCATGGCCAAGAATTTTGCCTGCATGGTAAGCGACAGGGTCACCTATGACGCTGTCCAGATCCATGGCGGATCAGGCTATATGCGCGAATACCTGGTAGAGAGGCTCTACCGCGACAACAGAATACTCTCCATCGGTGGGGGGACACAGGAGATCATGAAAGAGATCATATCCAAGATTATCCTGTCGTAATTGATCCCCGTACCCTTTATGCAGTCTTGGTGGGCCTTAAGTCGTCTCAGCGGCAAGATGGTCGGGGCGGACGGATTTGAACCGCCGACACCCTGCTCCCAAAGCAACTACGCTGAATTCGCAAAACAACTTTAACCTTCTAAAATACCTGATTTTTAAAGAATTACACTATTTCCCCAATTCCTGTAAGTAGACGTTATTTCGTCTACCAAATCGTCTACCACTTATCCCTCTTAATTTATTCCTCTAACCCTAACGTGTAGAGATGAAAATCTGGCCACAGAGCTTCCAAATTGAAGGTAAGCGCGAATCTGACCACCGATCACTAATTTCAGATAAGGAATCAAATATCTCAGGTTCACTTCAGTTACCCGAATTGGGACATATCACAGTTTTTTGGGCTTGCTGATGTGTTCGGGTAGTGTCAAGTACCCCAAAAAAAATTATTTCACCATTCACAATTCAAAATTTGATATGCAACATTCTCAACTTTCTTGGGCTTTATAAGGAATTTCATAAAGATAAACTGGGATGCTTTCTAGCTTGACACTCGGTAATCTCTAATAATACACTCAGATTGTCTGAGAAATGAATTCTTATGTGATTATTGAATCCTATAACCTCTGGTTTTTCAGGATGTTAGGCAAGTGAATCTGTTATCTCAAACCAGTTACTATGTAAAACGAGCAGGACATGCAGGAGCCTCACAGCTCAAAAACCAGTATAATTACATTAATGAGCTTGGAGCGCCTTATAAAGAACGGTTTCCTGCTGTCGGGGATTTACTGGATTATGGAGATTTCGTAGAATACAGAATGGAGGCGATTCCGTATAGAACCAAGTTCCGCGATTGTCTTCTGGGGAATCCAAAGGATAGCTTCAAGCCCTGTTTCGAATTAAAGCAGGCTGTAACTGTTTTGGAAAATGTTTTGACTTTCGCTCTTGGAGATCTCGCCACTTCGAGAGAACATAGGGTCCCAAGTGACTATTTGCAGAAGACTTACTGGGGCAAGTATGAACGAAGATTAAAAGAGACTCAAGACAAGATTAATAGACTCCTCAGAACTAAAATTGAGTGTCTCGATTGTGGTCACTGGGATTATAATCATGAGGATTTTTATTATCTCGATTGGCTAAACACTGCGTTTCAACAGGAAGAGATTGTTATCAATAATAAGACTTACAAAAATCCCAGTTACATTCTAACCAAGTTACAGCGCGAGCATAAGGTAATTGCGGCTATTACTCCAACTAGCCTTTATCACATTCATGGTGATCTACACTTTGACAACATTCTTATTAATCCCAATGATCCTAACTTCTCTGACTATAAGTTAATTGATCCTGCGGGGTTTTGCGAAGGTGCTGACATAGCCTATGATGTTGGCAAACTGCTACATTCGTGCCATGGTAAGTACGACTTTCTTCACCGAATGTGGTTTGAGCTTGCTGGTTTGAAAATGGGCGAGAGCCGAGGATTTAATATTAAGATATGGAGAGAGGAGAGGCCCATTGCGGTAGCGGAAGGTGGAGGTGGGTCTGGGTCACCCTTATACCGGAAGGAGCCAATTTTGACAAAGGCGGAGCACCTTCTTTTTGACTCTATTGACAATGAGCTCCTGAGTATTTTGGCCCGTATCTTTCAGCAGTACGATGGCTTGAGAGATGACAAGACATGGGAGTGTCGCTCTTATCTTATGGAGGCCCTTCACTTTTGCACTATGTTACCTTTTCACATTGAAAAGTCAGGCAAGCTAGCAGTTGCTCTTTATTGCACGGGTGTGCAACATTTAAACGAGTGGTGCAAGAATTTCGCTCCACAATTAATTCAGTCAGATTCACGTTAGGGGGCTTAAATGCAAATATTTAGATACCGCCTTCTGAGATATATGCCAGATCCTGAATTAGCCAAAGAAGTGGTAAATATTGGCCTTATCGCGGAGATTGAAGGAAAACTTCAAGAACGGCATTTAAAAAACTGGGAGAAGGTCTGGGCAATAGATGACAATGCAGACATTAGTCGAATAGAATCAGCTATTGAGTTTATTTTTAATGCGCTTAAGAAAATGGGGAGTCTCGAAGGTCAGTCGGCACAAACCTTTAAACAAAAAGTTCGTATATCTGGGATTGAAGAGATCGAGATTCCAGAAGGAAAAGATCCTGTTTTGACAATGGAGATGATTCATGCCAGGTTGGTGGAGGGAAGGAAAGACGAGATACCGCAAATTGAAGGCGCCACCCTCGAAGAAGCGAGTAGGTTAATAAAAAGTCCAGAGCGCCGCAAGCAGGTTGAAGAAGGCCGTATATCTGAGGCAAGAATGGCTGTAGAGAAACTAGACAGAAAAACAATTACTAACGAAGAATATCTTACTCTCCTAATATTTTCAGACAATGAAACGGATTGGGTGACCGCCTGGAATGAAGTCCGCGAAACTGGTATCAAAGAACCTCGGCTTTTTATTTCGCTCGCATATAAATTTTGGTTTGCCGGTAATGTGGAGTTTGCAATACGCGTAGCGGAGGAAGGGCTCGAACGGATAGAACCGGATAATGAAAAATACATTTTGCGATTTAAGAATAACCTTGCATACTTTTATGCAGATTTGAGAAAGCCGGAAGATGAGGAAAAGGCTCGGGATTACATCCAAGAAGCACGCAAGGGCTGTTCGGACGCAAACGCCATCGATACGGAAGGCTATGTCCTAATTAGCTACGGGAAAAGCGAAAAGGAAATCTTGGAAGGCGTAAAACTATGCGAAGAAGCTAGGCAAAAGGGTATAGAGTTTAAACTATACCATCGACACGTAACTCGTGCTTACGAGAGGTTGAAAGAGCTAGGGGCAGCCTAAAACCCCAGACGGGTCTGTGCGTCCTTCAATTATGCCTGAAAACACTTCTAAATTTGATATGGCCCAAACATAATAACCATAATAATTCCTCAAATCTAAGTTAATTTTGGATACTTTACTTTAGATCAACGAATTTTTGCGATAGATTGTTCTTCTTTTTTGCAAGAGACAACAATTTCTGTTAAAGCTTTTTGTATGTTGTCTTTTATCATATAACTATTTGGTTTTATAATCAATAATAATTATATTAACTAATTAAGACTCTACGCTTTGCTCCAAAAGACCAAATCCCGGTACCTACTTATTGACTCCCTCCACTATATCTTAAGAATTTTTGCCTTTCTGGTCAAGATAAACTGCTAAAAATTAATAAAAGCAGCAAGAATCATGCAAAAAAGTGAATCAGGGAAAATGGTGATATCTCAATTAGTTAGCGGAACTTCGCTTGAGGTGTGCCCAAAAACCCGTAAAAATTGTCAAAAAAAATTACACATCTTGTTGGTAACAAATTATACGCTCTTAGAATAATTCACTCCTTTAGGAGATATTCTTAGAAAACATACTTTTCAGTTGATGTCAAGGCTTATTAACAAGTAACTGAAATGGGTCAGCCCTTGGCATTGGGAAAATCGCTTGGCCGGAGCGACCCATAGAAGCTTCTGCCTAGCGTCTCGCCATCGCGTTTTGTGGTATCTATCAAGGTCAGCTCACAGAAAACCTGATATCTTCAGGAGGGAAGTTTAATCCTTGATTTTGATTTGTCATGGCTACCTTGTGAGATGAAATTGGATTGTCAGATTTGGTTTGAGCGTTCTTTCGATAGTTGCATGATTAAATTTTAGCAGCCGCACCTTAACCCAGATACCACAAAGAATCCCAATGAAGGTTTTATTGTGGGGGCGGGGAGCGAGTCTGTGAGACTTGTCAGAAGAGATCCGAGAAGGGAGAATCATGGCTAAATGTCCGAACTGTGGGCTTGAACGCAAACCGGAGGACACAGAGTGTTTGAAATGTGGTACCATCTATAGAAAATTTGAAGCTGCTATGACCGAAAACAGAGCTGCCAAGAAAGCCGATGCCCCAAGAACGCTTTTTCAAAAATACATGATGGAGGTTAACTTGAGAGTACCGAGTTCTATAGTGATCTAATATCAGGGTGAGCTACTTCTACTCCGACAGATAAATGATTATGCTCAGATCAACATTTTCATCAGGTATAACGCGATCCAATGCCGGACATCGGGCAGAGATGGCATTTGTT
>CAYVMN010000005.1:0-48801 GCA_964452575.1 uncultured Desulfobacteraceae bacterium
CCATGTAACGTCCGAGCGGGAGACCGGCAAGGGAGACCCCTAGGAGGGGGAGTCCAGCCAGCATAGATCCCATGGTAAATGATTTCAAAATAATCCCCTTCACAATGTTTAGATCCTGCTCCGGATGTCTCTTCAGGCCATGAACTCACAATTTGGATCGGCCTTGGGATCCAAGTTGTCCCTGCAAATTTATTAGGTATGAGGGCTCATCTCTCCAGACCTGACAATGCCCGCGCCCTCATCTCCCGGTACCCCAGTTCCATCAGGTATTCGAGATTAACAATATCCGCAGTATTATATTTGATTAACTTCTCCAGGGCATTTCTATCTCCCCACTGATATGCCCTCCACAGCATGGCCGCGTCGTATCCATCCATTCCGTCTATTTCGGGATTGCGAAAGACCCCGAGATCCTTCTCGATCTTCTTGAGGCCTCCCCTGTAACCCAGTCCCCTCAGCAAGAACTTGAGATCGATGTGGGCAGGGGGCAAAACGATACCCGGAAACCAGCTACGAATAAAAGGCAGGTCAAAGTTGGATCCGCTGAAGGTAATAACCAGGTCATACTTGGCGATGCTCGCTTCGAATTCATCCAGATCGATCCCGTTAACGAAGGTCTCAACAGTGTCACCATTGTAAAGCCCGATCACCATTATCTCGTCGATACCTTGATATCCCCCGCTCGTCTCTATGTCCAGGTAGACCGCCTTCTTCCTGAAGGCATCAAACATCCGCCATATATCTCCTGACGAAAGCCGGCCAGTGAAATAAAGGATGTCCTCGCGGTGTTCAAGGGAGGCCTCCAATTCCCGTCGCACCATTTCATCTCGCGCCGGAGAAAATATGGTTTCACTGCATGTCAGAAAATGCTTCCACGTGCGGATACCCCTCTCCCAAAGCCTCTGTTCCGTCTTTCTCCCTATTCCCTGAATATGGATAAACGTGTGCTCAAGCAAACCAGGTTCTCCCTCTGCCAGCTCATTTTCCCTTCTCTGGGACATAACTCTTGATGATGGCACTGTACCGGCTGGTCCTGCGTAGCTCTTTCAGCCCCTCATTGAAGTCATCTCGGACTTTCTTGTCAAGAAACGCGACACGATAAGGCGTGGGCCTAAAGATGTGGTGGATGGTAACTGGTTGGGTGGTATCAACCCGTGTATTGCGTGTTCGAAGATAGTAGAAGATATTCTTGTCCAGTACGATCGTTTCGGCTCGACCTGAATACAGCAAATTGATTTGGAGGTTTTGATCGGCGATTTCCTTGTACCTCTTGTTTGTCCGGGCCATGTCGGCAAAGTCCTTGCCCAGATAAATAGCTGCCTGTTGAAACGCTACGGTACTCCTATCCTTTAAATCCTGGACATCCTTTATGAGGTAATTCTTTTTTTCCAAACTGACAACGACATTTTCATAGACTATATGCTCATCAGAATAGAAGGCCTCGAGACCGCAGTCGGGATTGACGGTAAGTACACCATCCACTTCCCGATTGATGAGTTCCAGGTTGCGCCTGCCCTGAGGCACGTATTTTGGCCTGACTGAATAACCCTTCAGCCCCAATGCCTCTCTTACAATATCGAACTCCATCCCCGAGTTGGTTTCAGGGATGTTATATGGGGGCAAGGCCAGACCTATCGCCAGGGTTAGCTCTTTTGACGCCCCAACGGCCGCCAAAGCCCAGACCCAGGTCAAGAGAAACAGGAACAACATAAGAGAAGCAGCTCCTCTTTTTGGCTTCATATATGCCTCCCTTTTCTCATCTCTCCTTTTTGGCACTTCCCCGCACCGCTGTCATAGACCTGTCCATTTCCATGACGCCGACAAACACCGCGGACTGCATCTCTTTGACCACCTGTTCAATCTCCAGTGTTGAAACAGTGGGCTGATCAGCCAGGCGGCGGATCTCCCAGGCCACCGCTGCGATGAACCCGAGAGGTCTTTGCAGGGCCCTTGCCTGAAGGTTGAGATTGGTCTGGAATTCCTTTCTATATGTCCTTCTTTCAGGATTGGGTTTTAGAAAATCAGATACTTTCTTGGTTAGCGTTTGAGTTAATTCAGCGTTCAACGAGAGCGATGTCCCTCACAAAAAAAGACATAAAAAAGAGGTAGGAACAGGCCGCCATAATAGGTCAAGGCCGCAGGGATCTCCTCGATTACCGCCTGCCCAATGATATCCTACGGGGCCGAGTGCCAGACAGATAAACAGATACAGAAGTGGTCGCCTCTTGCGGGAGGAGAATACGGAAATCTGGCCTTATGTGTCAAGCTAAATCCGATTGAACGCGCCCGTCTCGGCTGGGTGCGAGCGATGGCGGGCTGGCACAGGGAGCTAGGGGTGGGTCAGACCAAATTATGGCGGAATTGTGACGCAGTTTGTAAGGCCAGGAATTGCCTTAGGGACCACACATTTTCGTGGTTGACTTAACCCCTTTATTTTTCGAGAATTCCATGCGTGGCTCATGGCCTTGCTTATCTTGCACAATTCTTGCACCATTAAAATGGTTCGGCATCAAATCTGCAATTCTGGCCCTTTTTTGCCGGAGCATAAGATGATTTTATTGGAAGCAGGCAGTGGGGGTCAGAGGCAATACAGGTAACATGCTCAGTAGATTCCGATTCATAGTATGCCTTATCCTTGTTATCTTTTCCCTTTCATTTGAGGTGTGGGCTGAAGCGCCTCTATGGCGGGTAAGCGCCTCATCCAGGGACTCATCCTACAGGAAATTTTCTCCAGACACTATAATTGTGAAATTCAAGGCTGACACGTCACCTCATGCCAGAAGCCTCGCACTCCAAAAGATGAAGGTTAAAATATATAAGGAATTTAAATACGTTGGCATTTTTGTGCTAAAGGCCATTGATAAGAAAAGGCCCGTTAAGGAGATCATAAAAGAGTTATATGAATCGGGGCTGGTAGAATACGCGGAGCCGGATTATGTGGTGTACATGGACCTCACGCCCAACGATCCACAATTTGATCAACTATGGGGGCTTTATAACACGGGTCAAAGCGGGGGCACAGTAGATGCCGATATTGACGCGTCTGATGCATGGGACATAAACACCGGCAATCCGGACATCGTTGTGGGTGTAATAGACACAGGCGTTGATTACAATCACGAGGACCTGTCAGCCAACATGTGGACGAATCCTGGAGAAGTCCCTGGCAATGGTATCGACGACGATGGAAATGGTTATGTCGATGATGTCCACGGTATAGATGCCTGTAACAATGACAGCGATCCCATGGATGATAATGGCCACGGCACGCATTGTTCGGGGACGATTGGCGCAGTAGGAGACAACGGTCTCGGCGTAGTCGGAGTCAACTGGAATGTCAAGATCATGGCCCTCAAGTTCCTCAGCTCAGGTGGAAATGGTTATACGTCAGACGCCATAGAATGCCTCAATTATGCTGTTATGATGAAGAGCACCTATGGCGTGGACATAAGGCTCACAAGTAACAGCTGGGGCGGCAGCGGATACAGCCAGGCCCTTGCTGACGCCATAGAAACCTCCAAGAACGCAGGAATGCTCTTTATTGCGGCTGCTGGGAATTCGTCGAGCGATAATGACAGCACCCCCCATTATCCTTCCTCCTACCCTAATGACAATATCATAGCGGTTGCAGCGACAGATAGAAATGACAACCTCTCGTCCTTTTCCTCTTACGGTGCAACGAGCGTCGACCTTGGGGCCCCGGGAAGTTCCATTTTGAGTACTACTCCCAATAACACCTATTCTACCTATAGCGGTACCTCCATGGCCACACCCCATGTGGCAGGTGCCGCTGCCCTGATCTGGGCAAGGTATCCTTCTTATACTTTTAGTGATGTTAAGAACCTGATAACAAGCACCGTAGACCCCCTATCTTCATTGTGGGACAAGGTCATGTCAGGTGGCAGGCTAAATGTCTATACTGCCCTTTCCTGCAGTCCAGGGAATCCGTCCATGAGCATATCTTCTCCGTCCTCTGGATTCAGCGCCGTAGTGAATCAGAGCACGACCGTTGCCATAAGGCTGACTGACTGCGGCTCTCCGGTTACCGGAGCGACCGTTACCGTAAGTCCCACCAACGGAGATCCCGCGTTTAACTTATTAGACAATGGGGTTTCTCCTGATACCACAGCCAATGATGGGATATATAGCAATACCTGGACCCCTTCAAGGACTGATGCAGTCACCCTAAATATTGAGGCCTCCGGTTTTGGCGGTACCCTTAGCGGATCTGTGGCAGGAAATGTTATTGAAAACTACACCTATAATGATCAACTGACCTACAACTGGGTAGATGCTACCATGGGAACCAGGATTTCGCCTTTTTATGATGATGACTACGAATCAGTAGCCATTGGATTCAATTTCGTGTTCTATGGCAATACATACAGCGCGGTCAAGATCTCCTCGAACGGTTATCTCACCTTTGGCACAAATGCAGTAGAATATATTAACGACCCTATTCCATCCACTACCGACCCGGACGACCTTATCGCCCCCTTTTGGGACGATCTAAACCCGGAAACAGGAGGATCTGTATATTATCTGCTTCAAGGAACTGCTCCCAACCGAACCCTGACGGTCGAATGGTTGAACCTCCCCCACTACTACTATACCGGCGCGGTGACATTCGAGGTAATCCTCTATGAGGGAACCAATAATATTGTTTTCCAATACCAAGACGTAGATTTCGGGAATTCAAGCTATAATAGGGGTGCATCCGCGACAATAGGAATTGAGAATTCTGATGGAAGCGTGGGGGTCCAGTACTCCTATAATCAGGCATCGGTGTCGGAAAACATGGCAATCCTCTTTTCCTTAAGCTCAAGCCCAAGCGTACCGACTGCCACTTCTGGATCCGCGACATCTATTGAGTCCACTTCTGCCACATTAAACGGAACTGTCAACCCCAATGGTGCCACAACGACGGTTTTGTTTGAATACGGAAAAGACGTAAATTACGGCAGTTCAATTACCGCCACCCAGAGCCCTCTTGCCGGAACCGTTGCCCAATCAGTTAGTGCTAGACTCACTGGACTAAAGGCTGGTATGACTTATCATTTCCGGGTCACGGCAACCAATAGTGTCGGGACGGGCAACGGGTCAGATAAGTCGTTCACAACCACAGCGCCGGATGTGGTTTATGTTGAACCAGGTGGCTCATGCGGGGGAAATACCCCCTGTTATGCCACAATACAGGAAGGGATCAATTCTGCAGGTGCAGGTGCCTTAATCAGGATAGCGCAAGGGACATACAGTGAGAGTTTCACCCTGGGTCAATCCAAGGCCATAACTCTCCAAGGTGGATGGGATCCCACATTCACGACCCAGACATCTGGAACGATAATCAAGTCACCCACGGTCACAAGCGGATCAATTACCTTCCAGAACCTCGTAATAAGGCCTTTACCCTGAGAGCCACCATGCCAGCATTAGTCATATTCCTTCTAGCAGTTATCAACTTTCTCCCCATGATCCGATGGTCTAACAGGGCTTCATACGTTCCATAATCGGGTGCCGCTCTGTGGTGTTTCTGTTTCAGGCAATAGAATTTGCCTTTGACAATCAATCTGTACTAAAATAAAAAAAATCATATGGATTTTCCCGGTTTTTTACAGGTATCCTAAACAACGAAGGCAAGTTCCCTTTAATTGAGTAGCGCCTTTGTTGGCGCCAACTAGATCTTTAGAGGTGCAGAGATGGAAAAGCATCACAAATTCTCTATTTGGTACGTTCTGGTGGGGGTCTGGGTCGTCCTTCTGATTCAAAACTACCTGGCCTCTGCCTTCTCTATCAAGACGATTCCCTACAGCCAGTTCCTGGAATGGCTGAGAGAGGGTAAGGTGAGCGAGGTGGCAATCAGCGCAAATAGGATCCAGGGAAAGATAAAGGCAGATGGAGCCAAGGACCAGAAGCCTGAAAGGTTCAAGACTGTCCGGGTTGATCCGGAGATTTCAGGTCTGCTTGAAAAATACAACGTGACCTTCAAGGGTGAGGTAGAGTCTACCTTTTTGCAGAATCTGTTTTCCTGGATCTTTCCGGTGTTTCTCTTTATAGGGATCTGGTATTTCTTCATGAAGCGGATGACGGGTCAGCAACCTGGGTTCATGACACTGGGAAAGAGCAAGGCCAAGATCTACATGGAGAACGAGCTAAACGTTACCTTCGAGGATGTAGCAGGAGTGGATGAGGCCAAACAGGAACTGGTCGAGGTGATCGATTTTCTTAAAGAACCTGAGAGATTCACCGCCTTGGGCGGGAAGATGCCCCGTGGGATATTGTTGGTGGGGCCACCCGGCACCGGCAAGACCCTGCTTGCCAAGGCCGTTGCCGGGGAGAGTCATGTGCCGTTTTTCAGCCTGAGCGGCTCCGAGTTCGTGGAGATGTTTGTAGGCCTGGGCGCGGCGAGAGTGAGGGACCTGTTTGTCCAGGCCAAGCAGAAGGCCCCCTGTATCATCTTTATCGATGAACTTGATGCCCTGGGAAAGGCAAGGGGCTTCGGGACCATGGGGGGTCACGATGAACGGGAGCAGACCCTAAATCAACTCCTGGTAGAGATGGACGGGTTTGATCCCCAGGTAGGTGTTATATTGATGGCAGCGACAAACAGGCCTGAAATCCTTGATCCAGCATTGCTTAGGCCTGGCCGATTCGACCGCCATATCCTGGTGGATCGCCCCGATAAAAAGGGAAGGGAGGAGATCCTGAAGGTCCATTTAAAGAGTATCCCTGTGGTGAAGAATCTGGATGTGGAAATGCTGGCGGCCATGACGCCCGGGATGGTAGGGGCCGACCTGGCCAACCTTGTAAATGAGGCGGCCCTACTGGCGGTTCGAAGAAACAAAAAGAAAGTGGGTATCCGTGAATTTGAGGAGGCAGTTGAAAGGGTAGTGGCGGGTCTTGAGAAGAAGAATCGGCTTATCAACAAAGAAGAGAGGGAAATAGTTGCATACCACGAATTGGGCCACGCTATCGTTGCCTTCTCGCTGCCTGGCACCGATCCAGTACACAAGATCTCTATCATTCCCAGGGGTATAGCTGCCCTGGGCTACACTATGCAGGTCCCCACAGAAGATCGTTTCCTCATGAAGAAGACCGAGCTGGTAAACAAGATCGCAACCCTTCTCGGGGGGCGTGCATCAGAAGAGATGATATTCGAGGATATTTCCACCGGTGCCCACAATGACCTAGCCAAGGCCACAGGCATCGCCATGAGCATGGTCAAGGAATATGGTATGAGTAGCAAGGTAGGACAGGTCTATTTTGCCCGGGAAAGAAAGGCCCCTTTTATGAGCTTGGGGGTGGAAGGGGCGGGGGAATACAGTGAGGCCACCGCTGAAATGATCGACAACGAGGTCCGGGAAATCATCAGTGAACAGTACAAAAAGGCCATGGAAATCCTCCAAGGGCACAGGGAAGTACTCGAAGAGGCAGTCAAAATCTTGCTTGAAAAGGAAAAAATTGACGGTGAAGAGCTAAAGGCCCTTATGGAGAAATACTCTTAAGCGGCAGGCCAGGAGCTGTGGAAGCAATGAGGAAAGAGGAAGATGCTATTATGATTGACCTGGGGGTTTGGTTGGGTTAGATTCAATGGGAGGCTGCAAAAGAACTATAATATCATGGAAGGGGGGTTACATGCTAGGAAAGAGTAAGGACATCAAGGAGGCCGATGCGCCTGCCATAAGGCCAAGCGCCCCGGCGGAGAAGACCATTATCACCAAGGATATCTCTATCGAGGGTGAAATCAGGGGTAAAGAGGACTTGGTGATTGAGGGTGCGGTGAAGGGAAGCATCCAACTGGAAGGGCATCACCTTACTATAGGTCCAAAGGGCCAGGTAGAGGCAGAGGTGAATGCAGAAAATGTAACCATCAGCGGCAGGCTCATGGGCAACGTCAAGGCCCTGGGCAAGGTGGAGATCACTCGGGAGGCGAACTTCAATGGTGAGATCAAGGCCAAAAATCTCTCTGTAGAGGATGGGGCTTACCTCAAGGCCGTGATCGAGCTTGAACCCCACCAAAAGATCGACTCCACTCTTAAGGTGAAAGACAAGAAGGGCTACGGAGATGACACTCCCCCAGCCTTGGCCGTGGAGCCCCCAAAGGTGAAGTAATCATTGGCAAAACCGGCCCAACAAGCATGGGAGAATCCATCTCTTCATCCTGGTCGACAGGAGTACACAAGCAAGGCGCTTCGCCTGTTCGTGGAGGGCCTCGGGGTGGAGGGAAAGGCACAGATCCTGGATGTGGGATCTGTCTGCGGGGACAATATCAACTTCTTTGCCAGGCTCATCAAGAGGCTTTACGTCTGCGACATTTTCTTCCACCTGGTTCAGGGTGTCGGTAAGGTGGACTCTTCGCACCAGGTGTGGGAACACCTTGACTATCCGCCGGGGAGCTTTGAGGGAATCTTGCTGTGGGACCTTATTGACCGGTTAGAAGATGGAGATGCAAGAGAGGTTGTAAGGCGCTGCTACAGCATGACAAAGCGTGGTGGCATGGTAATGATGCTTGCCACAGGCCAGCAGGCCTTCTCAAAGGTGTTGAACTCTTTTGTAGTCATCAATGAGTTTCGGGTGTATTTACGCCCCAGGGAAGGGCAGCAGCTTCCCCTTTACGTGCGTCAAAACCGCGAGGTGCTGGAAATGCTGGCTCCTTTTGACCTTATTACCTCTTTTATTTACCGCGACGGTACAAGGGAGTTCCTCTTCCGGCGGCCTTGAGGCTCAAATGAATAAAACGACCAAGGAGGACTATTATGGCATTAGCTCACACGAGTCACATCCTCATAGCGAAGCATGAGGGCCCCCATCGTACTGCCCATATCGAGAATTTTTCAGAGCCGATACACTTTGGTATGCACGGCGGTATCAAGCACTTTTACCGTGAGAAGTATGGCAGAGACATAACCGGACCTGAGTACCCCGCAACGCTCGATCATATTGTTGCCGGTATTTCAGGGTGACTGACCGGAACCCTGGGCGCCGCACTGGATGTGCGGGGTATCAAGTCTGACGGGAATCTTGTGGCCAATGTAGAAGGGGACATCGAAGAGGTGGACGGAGTGCTTAAGATTACCAAGATCCGCGTAAGGTATCGGTTCAAGATTCCCGAGGGAACAAGGGAAAAGGCAGAGCGTACCTTAGAGACCTATGCGGAGAAATGCCCGGCCTACCAGTCAGTGAAAGGGTGTATCCATGTCTCCTGGGAGGCGGAGATAGAGGAGAAGTAGGGTGGATACAGGAAATCAAACAGACTGTTCAAGAATTCCTTCTGGTGAACCTCTTAAGGACATAGGAGGCCCCCAAAGAGATGAGGATGCTAAAGACCGTTGCCCCCGTGAGTATGACGACGACCTGATGGGCTGTTGCCTTTGCCAATTCTATGCTCGCCCCTGCATAGTGGCCTATTCCGACGAAGAGCAGGACCTGAACCCCCACTGACACGCCGTCAACCAGCAAGAAGCGTCCTACCGGATAGCGGGCAGCACCTGCCGCTACATAAGCCAGTGCCCGTATGCCAAAGGCAAAACGGGCCAGGAAAAGCATCCACCCACCATGATGCAGGAATGCCTCCTGGTATTTATCAAGCCGGTCCTGCCGGATAATTCGAGGGACAATATTGAGCAGGGAAGGACGGGTGAAGATCCAGGAAACAAGCCCAAAAAGTACCAGGTCTCCCACGACAATTGCCAGGTACCAGAGCAAGAGACCGGGTATCAACGTTATGAGCTGTTGAGAAACGGCGTATCCGCCGCCTATGAGGAGGGGATTTTCCGGAATTGGCACCCCAAGTCCCCCTAGGAAGAGGCTCAAGGCAATGGCCCAGTGTAATGAATGGATAGTCACGTCCATAGAGTCACTTGTTTATCGCAATGCCACTTTTTCTCGGCCGTGCCGAGCAGACGAGACTCCTATTACCCCATCTCTCAGTGCCTTGCAACCACATTCATAGTGCTGCTGGGTCCTTGGTATCACTTTAGTTTTTTGAAAAGAGACCCCCCGCGGCTCCCCGGATCTGGAAACCAAGAAAGGAGATGCCTTTCAGGCCTGTCACAATTTACCGCCATTTTCAAAGAGCAAAAGCGATATGGTCCTTCCCCTTTTGATGGAGTTATAGGCGTGACATGGAGTGCCTGTAAGGATGGCCGTTTCTCCTTCATATTGAAGGCTATTCTGCCTTAACCAGTAATACCTGCCCAGGGAAGATGGTGCTCCTAGGGGTGAGATTATTTAGGCTGAGGAGTTCGGAGAGGTCCATCTGGTATTTCTTTGCAATAAGATAAGGGGAATCACCTTTCAGGATCTTATATGTCTTGGTCTTCCTCTTTTTCATAGGCCCAGAGGCTGTGGGGATCTCGAGGGTCTCTCCGATAGTCAAGGAGGCACTCTTCATCTCATTCAAGGATTGAATGGCCTTGACAGTGGTCCCGAAGTTCTCTGCGATCTTCCACAGAGAATCTCCCTTACGGACTACGTATTTCTCAGATTTTTTGCCTGTCTCTAAGGCCGTGACCGGCATAGGGGTTTCTTTAGGTGAGGCATACCCTCTGCCTGTGGGGATCTTCAACGTCCAGCCGGCCCTTATGAAATTGCTGCTGTTTAGTCCGTTCAGGCTCGCAATGGCCCTTACGCTGCTTCTGTAATTTCGTGCAATTACGGAGAGGGATTCTCCGCTCCTGACCCTGTGCATCAGGTAGGTGGGGACGGGCGGTTGCCAGACCGGGATTTGATCCAATTTGGCAAGGAGGACCTCCCCTTTGCCCTTGGGCACCTTTAGGGCATATGGCCTGGGCGGGGTGGAATCTCTTCTTAGGGCAGGGTTTAGCTCTTCCAAGATTTCAAATGATACACCCAGTTCTTTGGCCACTGCCTTCAGGTGGATCTGCCTATCAATGGTAACGGTTTCTGCCTCGATTCCCTCATCCGGAGGGGGTAGCGTGAAGCCGAAGGCCTTGGGGTTGTCCACAATATGCAATACCGCCAAGAATTTTGGAACATAGAATGCCGTCTCTACAGGTAGCTTTTCATAGAGGTCCCAGAAGTGGTCTAAATAGTTGATCCTTTGGGTGCGGATGACCCTCAACACCCTCCCTTCGCCGCAGTTATAGCCGGCAAGGACCGTAGTCCAATCCCCAAAGATCTGGTGCAATTCCTTTAAGTAGTCAATGGCTGCCGCAGTGGATTTTTCAGGATCCATCCTCTCGTCTATCCAGCGGTCTCTTTTTAGTCCATATTTGTAGCCCGTCGAGGCTATGAACTGCCAAAGCCCCAACGCCCTTGCCCTTGAAAGTGCCCTCACTTTGAATCCGCTTTCAATAAGGGGGAGCCACGAGAGCTCCTCTGGGAGCCCTGCCTCCCTTAATGCCTTTACGATGGCAGGTCGGTAGATCCCAGAACGGCGATAGGCATTGAGAAAGAAGTCATTCTCCTTCCCCTTCAATAGATTGATGGCATCCTGTACGTACCTGTTCATTACGAGGGGAATGGCCTTGTAATAGCCGTTGGCCACGATATACCTGGAGGCGTAAACCTCCAAAATCCGCTTTGATATGGTGATCCGCAGATCCTCGGTTTGCTGGAGAAGTTCAGAGTTCTGACCTGGCTCCACCTTCAAGATGAGAGAGTAGGCCTGGTCAAGGGATTCAATGGCATTTTCGAGGTCTCCACGTTCCCAGTAATCATAGGAGGCCTGACAGAACTCCAGAGCGGAATCAAGCAGTTCTTGGTTAGTCTTTTTCTTTGTCTTTGGCGTAGGATGGTGGGCCTCGGCAGGGGCAGAGGCCTCTAGCTCTTGAGCCCTGGGAGAAGTTGGGGCCCCTTCGACCTTTCCGGCCCTGTCAACAGGGGCTACGGCACCTATCTTTTCAGCCTTGATAGGTACGGTGGGCCTGTCTGATCTCTCTACCCCGTCCTGAGTGCCGGCCTTTTCAGAATCCAGGGCCTCAGAAGAGGATGGTTCCTGTTGCGGTCTATCCATACCCGCATAATGTGGTCCTTCTCTGGCGGGTGTAAACTCCTGAGGGGGAGACTGAACCGGCTGGTTTTCAGGGCCGGTGAGAAGCTGTTCGCGAAAACAGCCGGCACAGAGTAAGACTAATAAGACTAATAGGTAAATAACGCCTAATCTAAGAATGGCCTTTCCGCTATGACTTCTCATTTCTTCCAGTGGCGTTGGCAAAGGAGGGTCAAAAAAATTCGGCTTTCTTGGTAGCGCAGTATAGAGAATCGAATCTAAATGGTCAAGGGGAAAAGGAGTTTTTTTTAGGGATGCGGGGTCAATGGATCTTCATACGCCTCAGAAGGGATACAAGTTCTTCCCTAGTATTTAGCTCTGGATTATCCAGAATTTTTTCATTTAATCCCTCCAGAATTCTTCCCACCTCAGGCCCAGGTGAAAGCCCTGTGATTTCCATGACCGTGTAGCCGTCTATTGCAAGGTCTCTTGTTAAAATCGGCACCTTGTTCCTGATTTGCTCCTTCACCCTCCTTTCAAGTTCTGTCAGTAAGGCCAGATTTTCGCTCTTGATGCCGTGCCCGATTATGTCTGACCGCCGAAAGATCAAGAGATCCTCTATTTGTTCAATTCCCACCCGCCTTATAAGACGGCGAATCGCAGAATCAGTCCAATCGCTGTTATACCCGATCATGTGGTGCCTTATGAGGTTGGTAACCTTTCCGGTTATTTCCCTGTCGAACCTGAGACGTTCCATGATGTCCTTTGCCAGATTAGAGCTTGCCTCCTCATGACCGTAGAACCGCCATTTACCCTCAACCTTTTTCCTTACCCTAGGTTTGGCAATATCGTGAAACAGGGCAGTAAGCCTCAGGACAGGGTCCGGTTTGACCGTGTCAACAGTCTTCATTGTGTGCTTGAAGATTGTATGTCTGTGGTAGTTGTTTTGTCTCCTAAGGTAGCCTTCCAGGAGTTCTGGAAGGAAGCCCTTCAAAAGCCCTGTCCTAACCATCAGGTTGAAACCTATTGAGGGCCTTGATGTTACGAGAAGCCTTATCAATTCCTGCCTGATCCGTTCGGGGGCAACTGAATTAATAAGGAAGGCCATCTTGGTGATGGTCTCCAGGGTATCGGCCTCTATCCGAAACCCCAATTCACTGGCAATCCTGACGGCTCGCAGGAGCCTAAGGGGGTCTTCCTGAAGGCGTTTGGCCGGATCTCTCACCGCCCTAATCAGCCTTTCCGAGAGGTCCAGCATCCCCCTGTAAGGATCTGATATTTCGTCCCTATCCACGTCATAGGCCATGGCGTTGATTGTGAAGTCACGGTGGCCGAGATCCCCCCTCAACCCCCCTTTGTCTTTCCTGAAGGAAGTCACATGGAAATGGTGGTTCACATCCACAAGTGCCACCGTATCCTCTTTGACGACAAAATATTTCTTGTCATGAAATATTTCCTCGATCTGAGCGCCTTTGGCAGAGGTGGTCACATCCCAGTCAGTAATCGGACGGCCAAGACACGCATCCCTTAATGCCCCCCCCACCAGATAGGCCTCATGTCACGCGTCCTTGAGTCTCTTGCAGATGTGGGTTATGAAAGTGGGGAGAAGGGGTGGTTTTAGCATGGATTGGAGACAGTTGACTTCATTTTGCATAACTGTGAAGCCCTGCAAGGTAATTGACCCCGAAGTAGGTGAATACCACGCAACAGAAGCCTATAATGCACAAGATGGCGATCCTCGTTCCCTTCCAGCCCCTTACCAGTCGGGAATGAATCACTGAGGCATACACCAGCCAGGTAATGAGAGACCATGTCTCTTTAGGGTCCCAGCTCCAATAGCTTCCCCATGCGAAATGGGCCCAGACAGATCCTGTGATGATGCCCAGGGTTAGCATGACGAAGCCGATTATGACGAACTGGTAGTTGACCTCGTCAAGGACTCCTCGTTGAGGAATCAGTCTCAAAAATATGCCCGTCCTGAGAGGGGACTGCAGAAGTTTTGTGAGATACATGAGACTGAGGGCCATGGAAAGACCAAAGGCGGCATAGCCAAAAAAGCAGGTAACCACATGGGCGATGAGCCAGTTGCTCTTGAGTGCAGGGATAAGTGGCTGGATCTTGCTCTCCATCCCGGGTGAAAAAGAGGCGTAGGCCAGGGCAAGGAAGGCCAGGGGTGTTACAAAGGCCCCAAGGGTCCTTGTCTTGGTCTTCAGTTCCACGATCATATAAAGGAGGATGACGGTCCAGGCAAAAAACACCAGGGATTCATACAGGTTCGAAAGGGGTGCATGCCCCATCCCCAGGCGGTAGGACTCTAGCCACCTGAGGATAATAGCGAAGGTTTGTATGATCAGTCCGCCAAGGGTAACATAGGTGGCAAACCTCCCAGGGAGATCCTTACCCGTGACCATCATCAGGAGGTAGAGTAGGAAGGAAAGAAAGTAAATAAAGGTTATGTAACCCAAAATGGTGGAGCTTACCATGTGATGTTACTCCCTTCCGTCGAACAGATCCCTGAGATCTCTTGTAAGTCCCTCAAGATGCCTCCTGAGACCGACCGGGTTCTTGCTGGCCGTTCCAGCCACGCTTATCCTGATTCCATCACCTTCTCTCGATACTCGGACCCAGGTTTTTCTGTGGTAGGTGAAAAAGGTGATGAAAAAGCCAAACACCATTACAAAACACCCTAACCATACGATTGGTACCCCCGGGTCTTTGTTGACCTGGAGACCGGTGTAGTATTTGGTCTCTGTCCCGTCCAGGAAGAATGTGTAAGGCTTGAACGCTGCTGGATCAAACTTCGGGGACTGGGCCATCGGTCCGGGAAGCCTCTTCCTGGCCATTTCCTGATCCTTGAATACCCAGAACTCTATTTCCTTTCCCGTTCCGGGTTGCACGGAGACGAGTACCGCTGGTCCCAAACCCATAATGTCATCCCTGACGTCTATGACGCTAAACCTTCCTGCTTTGGCGGGCAACTCAATCAACTTGCCCTTCTCAATGTCCATGCTTACGTCTCTTGATCCGATCCCAGGGCCTGATATGCGGAGACGGACCTTATCCCCCGAGACCGTCCCATAGCTTGACTGATAGAAGGTAATTCCCCGGAATTCGGTGGGATGGTTTACCAAGAGAACTGCCCTTTTTTCCTCTTTACCGTCAGTAAAGAACCTGAGATCTGACCGGTATTCTTTGGGGGCGCCGCTCTCATAAAAATCCACGGTAAACTTGTCGCACCCTACTTCAAATCCCAGCTTGATCGGGGTCATCCCCCTCTGGGGGATTACGGTATCTGTCCGCCCCCCTTCCAGGATATTGACATAGGCCTCAAATCCGAAAAAAGATCCTACTAGGGCGCCGAACAAGATAAGGAGTACGCTCATGTGAACAAGATAGACACCGAAATTGGAAAAGCGGCCCTTTTCGCAATAGAAATAAGAGGCTTCCGAGGTCTCCATGCTATGTACATTCCTATACCTGGATCTTAGAAGGGTAGCAACCGCATCGGATGTCTCTTTCAGGTCTCCTCGAGTCAGAAAGGTCTGCCTTAAAGGCAAGTCATCAAAGGATTTGCCCCGGTCCGGTTTCGGCACTGCCCTGTATCTTTTCAACGTGTTCGGGAATCGATTTATGGAGCATATGATGAGGTTCAGGGAGAGAAATCCCATGAGCAGTCTGAACCATACGGAATGATACATATCGAAGAGATCTAAGGATCGCAGGATTCGGAACACCCAAGGGCTAAGCTGCCTCGCGAAATCCACGGCAGCTTCCTGCTGGGGGATTATTGTCCCCAAGATGGACGAAATAGCCAGTATGATAAGAAGCGCAAAGGTCAGTCTTACCGAACTAAAAAACTCCCATACGGGGTTCTGACTTTTTTCTCGACCGGATCTTGCCATAGCCGCAAAAATACCACCGCACTTGAATAGGATAGCTGGCCTGTCAGCAGTAATCGACACACCATGCAGCAAGTTTCAGGTACATAACATGGATTGAAAGACACTTCAACACGAAATCCTCCCTCAAAAGGTTTGACCAGCACTCCTGATATAATGTAAAAAGGCCCTGTGTCTCGATTATTGATATCCCGTAAACTTGCATGTGATGAGGACATGCGTCCTCCCGACTGTTGAGGTGATTTCTATGCTTGATCTTAGATTCGTAAGATCCAACCTGGAACGTATCCGGGAGATGATCGGGAACAGGGGTTACGACCTGGATATCTCCCGATTTGAGGCCCTGGACGAGAAGAGACGTAAAAGATTAACTATCCTCGAGGAATTACGGCACAGGCGTAACCGTGTTAGCGAAGAGATTGCGGAAATGAAAAAGAGGGGGGAGGATGCATCGGATTTAATAGCCCATATGAAAGATGTGTCTTCGCAGGTCAAAGAAAGGGAAAAAGAGCTTTCCCAGTTCCTTGGAGACCTGGATCAATTACTAATGTATATCCCCAATATTCCCCATGAAAGTGTACCCATGGGAAAGGACGATAAGGATAACACTGTGGTGAGGACCTGGGGTGAGATACGGGAAATGGATTTTGAGCCCCTGCCTCACTGGGAGATAGGAGAGAGGCTTGGTATTCTTGACTTTGCCTGTGCAGCAAGGCTTGCTGGCGCCAGGTTTGTCGTCTACCGAGGTCTGGGTGCCAGGCTGGAAAGGGCACTGATTAACTTTATGCTCGATGTGCATACAAAGGAGCACGGCTATACCGAGGTATTACCCCCCTTCATGGTTAACTCCGCCGCCATGACAGGCACGGGCCAGTTGCCCAAATTCAAGGCAGACCTTTTCAAGATCGAGGACTGGGACTATTATCTGGTTCCCACCGCAGAGGTTCCTGTCACCAACATTCACAGGGAGGAGGTCTTGGCCGAAAAAGACCTTCCCATATATTATGTGGCATATACGCCCTGTTTTCGGTCAGAGGCCGGGTCATACGGGAAGGATACACGTGGTCTCATAAGGCAGCATCAGTTCAACAAGGTGGAACTGGTCAAGTTCGCGCTGCCGGAGGATTCCTATGAGGAGCTGGAGAGTCTGACCAGGGATGCAGAGGAGATCCTCAGACGCCTGGGGCTTCCCTATCGGGTAGTGACGCTGTGCACGGGAGACCTGGGTTTTTCAGCTGCAAAGACCTATGACCTGGAGGTGTGGCTCCCGGGCCAGAATCTATACAGAGAGATATCGTCGTGCAGCAACTTTGGAGACTTCCAGGCCAGGCGTGCCGGGATCAGGTTCAAGCGAGAGGGAGGCAAGGGAACGGAGCTTGTGCATACCCTGAACGGGTCAGGCCTTGCCGTGGGTAGGACCCTGGTAGCAGTCCTGGAGAACTTCCAGCAACCTGACGGAAGTGTAACCATCCCTCAGGCACTAAGACCTTATATGTCTGATGTGGATTCCATTGGGCCGGGTTGAAGATGAGCACCGAGAGACGTGACCCCATAAGCTGGAAAGAATACCAAAGCCCCAAGCATGATTGGCGAAACAGCCGGTTTTTCCGCAGGGTCCCACGGGTGCTCCTTTATGGGACAGGGGCCTTTTTGATTGTGGTCCTAGTGGTTTACTCCGGTTCATGGATCTCAGGGTATCTTGGTGAAGCAAGCCATAGATCTCCCGAGCTGACGGAAGTCGCCGATTCCCCACCCCGGAAGATATCCAAAGCGGATCTCCCTGGTTTCTTAAAGGGCGTGGACCTTTGTTCCAGCCAACCACAGAGCCATTTAATTGCCGATCAGGGGGGCGCCCGACTCAGGGTCGAATCATCCATTGATCCCGGCCTTCAGGATTACATAACCAACCTCCTTGCTCGTTCAAAGACCATTAAGGCAGCGGTGGTGGCCCTGAGGCCCGAGGATGGCCGAGTCCTGGCCATGGTACACTATGATAATGGGGGAGATGGTCGGAACCTTTGCCTGAAGGCTGACTTTCCGGCTGCGAGCCTCTTCAAGATCGTATCCGCGGCGGCGGCCTTCGAGTCGGCCGGGCTTACCCCTGATAGCCCCGTATACTTCACCGGCCGAAGGTATACCCTATACAAGAGCCAGCTGAGGGAAAAAAGGGGAAGGTATGCCACGAAGACAAGCCTTAAGAAGGCCTTTGCCTCATCCATAAATTCTGTATTCGGTAAGATAGGGATATACCAGCTCGGCCAGGAGCGTATAGCCGATTCGGCCAGCAAGTTTTTCTTCAATCGGACCATCCCCTTTGATCTTCCTGTGGCCAAGAGCACGGTACAGGTCCCGGATGAGAATTTCGCCCTGGCGGAGATCGCAAGCGGTTTCAACAAGAGGACCCTGATATCCCCTTTGCACGCGGCCATATTGGCTTCAGCCGTTGCCAATGATGGGATCATGATGAGACCCTGGCTGATAAAGAGTGTTTCAAATGAAGAGGGTGATGTCCTTTTCGAGTGCAAACCTGTGGTTCTGGGTTCACCCATCAGCAAGGAGACTGCCAGGGACCTGAGGGTCCTCATGCAGGAGACGGTCATAAACGGAACATGCCGCAAGTCCTTTCGGAGGGTTCGAAGAAGAAAATCCTTCAGAGACGTGGAGTTTGGTGCCAAGACCGGATCGATCAATGACGAAATGGGTAGATTTAAGTACGACTGGCTTGCGGCCTATGCCATTCCTCCAAATGGAGACAAGGCCATATGTATCGCAGTGTTGGGGGTCCACGGAGAGAGATTGGGCATAAGGGCAAGTGAGCTCGGTCGGGATATAATCAGTTACTATCTGAAATCCTGAAAGGGGTGTGCAGGCAGAAATACAAGGGGAAAGGCCCTCCTCAGGCAACAGGTAAGTGAGAAGAGGAGAAAGATCATATGTCAGAGATCGAGAAGATTTTTGAGGTGATAGACGGATACAGGAGTGAGGTTATTGACCTCCAGAGGGCCCTTACATCCAGGATCGCACTTGGGCCGGAAAATGGTGGCTCAGGGGAACATGAGAAAACGGATTTTATCAAGAAACTGCTGGAATCCACGGCTCCTTCCGTTCTTGAAGAGGTCAAGGTCCCTGATAAGAGGGCGCGGTATGGGTACCGGCCCAACCTGATCGCATGTTGGGGGGAGGTAAAGGGAGGACCTAAAGTATGGATCCTGAGCCACACAGACATTGTTCCCCCCGGTGACCTATCACTCTGGGAGAGTGATCCTTACCAGATAAAGGTGGAGGGTGACAGGATCATCGGGAGGGGTGTTGAAGATAACCAGCATGGATTTATCAGTTCCTACCTGGGGCTAAGGGCGGTGCTGGAATCTGGCCTGGATTTTACAAGACGTGCAGGCCTAATCATAGTTGCGGACGAGGAGACAGGGAGTGAATACGGGCTCGGTTACCTGATCAAGAACCACGCGAATCTTTTCAAGGCAGAGGATTTGATAGTTGTACCGGACGCTGGGGACGAAAAGGGGACCATGATCGAGGTAGCCGAGAAATCGATGCTTTGGCTCAAATTTACGGTCACAGGTGAGCAATGCCATGCAAGCATGCCCAATAAAGGAAAGAACAGTCTCTTCGGTGTGGCCAGGCTGATCGTGTCCTTGGCCCGACTGAGGGAACAGTTCGATCTCTCAGAAGGGCTTTTCAGCCCCCCTGAATCCACTTTTGAACCCACCAAGATGGAGGCCAACATACCCAACGTCAACACCATACCAGGAAGAGGTGTCTTTTTTATGGACTGCCGGGTCCTCCCAAAGTACCCGGTGGAGGAGGTCCTTTCTGCCTGCAGGGAGATCGCCTCCGAGATTGAGGCCGAACTCGGCCTCGATATTGCGGTCGAGCCCGTTTACAGGCAAGAGGCGACCGCGCCCACTTCGCCAGAGGCCCCCGTGGTCAAGGCCCTTGCCGGGGCAATCAAGCGGGTGACCGGGAGGGAGGCCAAGGCAATGGGGATTGGGGGGGGGACCGTTGCCGCATTCTTTAGGAGGGCAGGGCTTCCAGCGGCCGTCTGGGCAACCGGATTTGATTCGGCCCATCAGCCCAACGAATACTGCTTGATCTCAAATATCTTGGCCGATGCCAAGGTCTTTGCCTGCCTATTCTTAGGCCAGTGAGCAGGGCAAGGCCTGGGCACCGAAGACAAGCGGTACCGGGGGTTATTGTTTGGACCTGATGTGGGTAATGGCCCGCCCGAGCCTTTGGAGTACCTCATCTTTTCCCAGGAGTTCCACAACGTCAAATATACCAGGGCTCGCCGTCTTGCCCGTGAGTGCTACCCTTAGGGGCTGGGCGATCTCTTTCAATTTAATCCCTTTTTCTTCCAGGAAGGGCACCAAGGTCATTTCAAGGCCTGTCTTGGTGAATTCAGGCACGTCCTCGAGTTTTTCCCGGAGGACCTCAAGGAGTCCAAGGACATCCGGCCTGAGGAACTTGTCGTCCCCCTTTTCATCGTAATCTATATCTTTCTGGAATAGGAAGCTGGCCCCTTCGGCCATTTCCACAAGGGTCTTGCTTCTCACCTTAAGCACGGCCGCCACCCTTACAAGGATCTCCTCTCCAGGGTTTTCAAAACCCAACCTTCCAAGGAAGGGCACCAGTTCCTTTGCCAGGAACCGGTCAGGGGATTCCCGTATATACCAGCCATTCAGGTCCAGGAGTTTTTCAAGGTTGAATACCCCGGCGGCCCTGCCAACATTTTCTAAAGAAAAATTTCTTATAAGCTCTTCTCTGCTAAATTTCTCCTGGTCTCCATGGGACCAGCCCAGCCGGGCCAAGGAGTTGAGAAGGGCATGGGGGAGATACCCCATATCCCTATAAGCCAGGACCGACATGGCGCCATGGCGTTTGCTCAATCTATGTTTGTCAGGTCCCAGGATCATGGGGAGGTGGGCATAGAAGGGAAGGGGTTCTCCCAGGGCATTATAAATCAATATCTGCCTAGGTGTGTTGTTGACATGATCATCCCCCCTGATCACGTGTGTTATCCCGAGGTTGATATCATCTGCAACCACGGCCAGGTGGTATGTAGGGCTCCCATCGGATCTCCTCAAAATGAGATCGTCCAGTTCCTCATTATCAAAACTGATGGGGCCTTTCACCAAGTCATTAAACCGTGTTATCCCGCTCAGGGGGCACTTGAGCCTGACTACCGAACCGGTCGCAGGGCCGAGGCCCAGGTTTCGGCATTGGCCGTCATATTTGGGTTTGAGGCCTTTAGCGCTGGCCTCCTTCCTTTTTCGGTCCAATATCTCGGGTGTGCAGTGGCAGTGATAGGCCTGAGAAGTGGAAAGGAGCCTTTCAATGGTTGCGTCGTATATGTCATATCTCTGGGACTGAAAATAGGGACCTTCGTCCCAGTTCAGCCCCAGCCACTCCATGGATTCCACGATAGCCATGGTAGCCTCTTCAGAAGACCTCTCCCTGTCGGTATCTTCTATCCTGAGGATAAACTTTCCTCCCCTCTGCTTTGAGAAAAGCCAGTTAAACAGGGCGGTCCTGGCACCCCCAATGTGGAGGTAGCCTGTAGGGCTTGGTGGAAAGCGAGTCACGACTTGCTCTTCGGACATGGGTGAATAAGACCTCTATTTCTGATCTACCAATAGGGCCTATCTCGTGGGCCAAAAACCGGCAGGAATTTAGCATACTAGCGGTGGGGAAACAAGGGAAACTTGATGATTGAAATAAATGACTGATTCCTGACAAGAGCCATGACCTTTTGCAACATCGGGCGTATAATAGAGGCTGTTTGATGCCCTTGAGCCGGGGCAATGAGGGCTGGGAAACCTCTCATTCCCCCGGGGAAAACGCCAGATCGGAAAAGGGCTAAAATGATATGAAACAGAGGCTTTTTGTGGAAGAGGACTTCCAAGAAACAGTGATCGAGGTCGGCGCCTACTCAGGATACAGGGCGAATGAGAGACCTCTTTATCTTGTGCTGGCCGGTCGCATGGTGAAAGTGAGAGATATCCTGGATCGATGGTACGGTCAGGACCATGATTATTACAAGATACTGGGCGATGACGGTCGGGTATACTTGCTCAAATGGCACCGCTTTCAGGATGTGTGGTCTCTTGAAAAGGCCCTTGAGGGATCGTGAGTTTCGGGGCTGTTGGTGAAACCGGTTGTCTTGATCCATGTTCTGTATGGTAGACCCAGCGATAGCTGATAGGTCTGGCGTCAGCCTCTTCGATCTTGGGGTGTAAGAGCTCGTCTCTAAGCTTTAGCCAGTTATAGACGGGTAGGAGTTTTCGGAGCTTCCCGTCTTTGGGAGGGAGGGAATGCTCAGTGTAACCATAAGAGGCCTCAGAGACCCCGATGAGGTCATTTCCTGTGGGGTAGAGGTAGCTGGACACGAAGGTGTCAAACTTCATGCCCTCTCGCCTGGCCAGGGAATGGACCTGTTTCCTTTTTAGGTTTACCAAAAAGAATTTTGAGATTCCCCGTTCGGAATATTTGTAAAGGGACCGAGCCTCTGAACTGGAGACAAATATGGTAGAGATAAAATCCACTTCCTTCAATAACTGGGCGGCAATGAGCCCGGCTGTGCGTCTTCCACCAACAGTGTGGTGGCAACCATAATACTCAAATAACTTATTTTGGAGGATTCGCGCCTGCTTATCACCGTTCTCATAGAGGCTATTTTGGATGTACCTCAAGGACTTTGCCAAGTCCTCAGCTGCATCGGCTATCGGCCAGTCAATCTTGACATGGAAATGGGTAAGTGAATATCGATTTTTCTTCTTGACAGTTGGGTCTTGTTGAAGGAGTAAGGCGTAATCTACATTTAAAAGCCTTTCAAGAAAGCTGAAAAAGTGGGAGTTTTCGAAGTTTCGGAGATCTTGGTGAAATTCCTTGTGCAGGGAAAAATTGGCCAGATACTCAAGGTTTTTCTTTATCACACTGTTTTCAGGGAAAAACCGGATGTAGTTCTTTAGTTCCGCGGGGACAACACCCTCGCAGAAGATGACGATGAAGGTGTTGAACAGCTCCGATTCCTTTTCCATGTGTTTGCATTTAGGCTTGAGTTCCCGCTTATCCACAAAGCTAAACGGTATTCCCTTCTCCAGGTATCTGAAGTAGGAATCGACCAGGGAAATCTTTGTTAAACGGGCCTGAAGAGAGTCTCTTAAAATCTCGTAGACCGAACGCTTAAGTTTTTCGACGTAACTGAGTTGGTCCCTGTATTTCCACATAGGCCGTCGATTTCTGCCTCACCAAGGAGCCCTTATTTGGAAACTGACTGCTGTAAATGGGAATAACCTTCAGCAGGACTAAATACTTATAAATTATACCAAAAAATGGCCCTAAGTGTCAATAAAAAAAAGGAAAAATCGGTTTATAAGGACCTTTTGTTGCAACATGGAAGTCTATTTAGTGCTTGACCGAGGACCCCGTTTTTCGGTCGAAAATCCGAAATTCGAAGCACGAAATACGAAACAATGACCAAAAGGCCAATGTCCCAATGATGAAGACATCACATTTTCAATATGTTAGTTTGAATCATTTTGTCATTTGATATTCCAATTTGTTTCGAATTTCGGATTTCGATATTCGAATTTGGCCTGAACAAGACTTATCGTTCAGGCACTATTTAGCCTGTGAACGAAGGGTCAGGACCGACCAGGGCCAGTTGGTGAGACACAGATGAAAAGAGGAGGTTGCGGTTGGATTTTGATCTGACACAGGAGCACAAGATGATCCGGGATATGTGCCGGTCTTTCTGCCATGAAATCATCTCCCCGCGTGCAGAAGAGATCGAACGAACCGGGGAGTATGGCTATGATATCATTTCGCAGATGGCTGCGCTGGGAATGATGGGTATCCCCATCTCAGAGCGATACGGAGGTAGCGGCGGAGACTGGGTGGGCATGCATCTCTGCATCGAGGAAATCTCCAGAGGGGACCCCACCTTTGGGGCCCTTTTAGACGTGACTACCAGTGTCGTAGCACAAGAACTTGAGGTATTCGGTACGGAGGATCAAAAAAGGAAGTGGCTTATCCCTATAGCCAGGGGAGAAGAGATCGGGGCCTTCGGTCTGACCGAACCGGATGCAGGCTCTGATGCTGGATCCATCCGCACAAAGGCAATTCTGGATGGAAATGAATGGGTAATCAATGGCAGCAAGCAGTTCATTACCAATATTGGACTCGACAATGCGAGCATAATCGTAATCGCTGCCGTCACACAAAAGGCCGTCAAAGGCCGCAGGCGGATCTCTACCTTCATTGTGCCGAAGGATTCTCCAGGCTTTATACTCGGCAAGAGGTACGAAAAGATCGGGTGGCATGGCTCTGCCACCCATGAGGTCATTTTCGAGGACTGTCGGATCCCAGAGGATAACCTTTTGGGTGACTCTGAAAAGGGCTTTGCGCAGCACCTCTCAGTCCTCCAGACCGGTCGCATAAGTATTGCGGCCATGGCAGTCGGGGTTGCACAGGCATGTTTGGATGAGTCCCTCCGGTATGCGGGAGAACGGGTACAGTTTGGTAAACCCATTGCAAGCTTCCAGAGCATCCAGTTCAAGCTGGCCGATATGTCTGTTGCCATCGAGCTCGCTAGGAATCAGTACCTGAAGGCGGCGTGGTTAAAGGACCAGGGCCGGAGGCACACATTTGAGGCAACGGTTGCGAAGCTCTTCGCCTCGGAGATGCTTGAACGGGTGGCCTCGGATGCAGTCCAGATCCACGGTGGTTATGGCTATATGTCGGAATATCCAGTGTCCCGTTACTACGTTGGGGCAAAAGTCCTGCAGATAGTGGAAGGAACCTCTGAGGTGATGAGGATCATCCTTTCGAGGGAGCTGGGTCTGTAAGGGTATTCTAAAACTCGATCCCTCTTCTCGCTCGGACCCCTTTCTTGAAGGGATGTTTGACCTCCTTCATCTCCAGGACACTGGTTGCTGCCTCAATCACGTCAGGATGGGCGTTGCGGCCGCTAAGGAGTATATCAAACTTGTGGGGCCTGAGAAAAAGCATTTCCCGGACCCGCTCACCGTTAATGAGCCCGTGGTGGGTGGCAATATTGATTTCATCCATTATCAGGAGACCGTATTCCTGCGAATAGATCTCTTTCAGCCACAGCTGCCACGCGTGTCGAGCGGCCTGTATGTGCTTCTTGTCGTAAAAAGGGCTATGTTTATTAAGAAAGCCTCTCCCCATGGTCTTTATCTTGAGGTAAGGAAGCCTCTCAATGGCCTTCACCTCCCCGTATGGCTTTGGAGATTTTATGAACTGGAAGACTAGGGTAGGAATCCCAACACAAGATGTGAGCATTCCCTTACCCAGGCAGTAAGTGGTCTTGCCCTTTCCGTTTCCGGTTACTACTTCGGTGGTACCATTCCCCTGAGGACAATTTCCAGGCTCAGGGAGATATTTTGATTTGTGGACGACCATCTCTGTAACCAGGTCGGCCCTTTCAATGATCTCTTCGGCAGCGTTCGGACCGCTAAGGACCAACTCTACTCCTTGAGGCCTTTGATCCATTAATTGCAGGACCTCCTTCAACGGAAGGAGCCCCAAACTTACCATCTTGTTTATCCCGTTCAGGATGACAATGTCGAAATTCCCTCCCATAACCGCGTCTCTGGCTCTCCTGAAGACATCTATGATTTTGGGCATTTGCCCGACCGTGATATGTTCAATCATTAGATTTGGCTTGAGAAGTAAGGAGGCCTTTGCGCCCCCATCCATCAGTTCATGATCGACAAAGCAGGTGATCAGGGTACGAAGCCCCTGCCCCGAGGCCCGCAGACTCAATCCGAGAGGGGCGAAGTTGAATTGATCGGATTCGCTCGTATATACCTGTATTAGACCTCTGTCCAGCATCGCACTCTCATATCCCTGATCTTTTCTCCTGGCCTCATGAAACCTTCGAAGAGAGATCAAATTTCTTGGAGAAAGTCAAGAATCAAAGTTGACACTGGGAGGAGTTATCGCATAAAAACACATCAGATTGCTAGCGAAGGGAGTGGAGATTATTTATTATACACAGAGGCGATCAGGAGATATCAAGGGCGAAGGCTTTGGCCTGATTCATGTATGTTACGGACAGGGGGCGGGAAAGACCTCGAGGGCCGTCGGTCTGGCCATTCGGGCGGCGGGAAGAGGTCTCCAGGTCGATTTTGTCCAGTTCATGAAGTCTGGGAATTCGGGTGAGGTGGCTATCTTTGATAGGCTTAGCAATATCCGGTACTGGTGCCCCGGTGAGCATCCGTTCATTATGTCGCACGGTCCGGAGCAGGTCCATTTTGAACATGCCGCAAAGGCCCTAGGGTATGCCATCGCCGCGCTCGAGAGGGGCACCAACCTCCTCGTCTGCGATGAAATATTGGATACGGTCATTTTCAATGTCCTTGAAAAGGGGCAGGTCTTAGACCTCATGAAACGATGCAAGAGTCGAGTGGAGCTCATTGTGACCGGAAGAGA
The DNA here is from genome assembly GCA_964452575.1 of uncultured Desulfobacteraceae bacterium. Classification (GTDB taxonomy): domain Bacteria; phylum Desulfobacterota; class DSM-4660; order Desulfatiglandales; family Desulfatiglandaceae; genus CAYVMN01. The sequence continues at coordinate 26,326 of CAYVMN010000005.1, forward strand.
TGCCTCGCCGGAGTTTATCCGTTTCGCCGACTATGTTACCGAGTTGATTCAGATAAAACATGCCTATTACTCTGGTTCACGAGCGCGGAAGGGCATCGAGTACTAGTGCCTTCCTCCTTTGAAGTGTAAAATCAACAAGCTGGGCCACTAGTTCAGAATATCCCTTGCCGGATCTTTGGAGCGCTGCCGCAAGGCCAGCGTCAGGGCTCAGGCACGGATTGGCGTTAACCTCCAGGACGTAGAGTTCATTGTGATCGTCGAGCCTCAAGTCCACACGTCCATAATCTCTCAGTTGAAAGAGATGAAAACAATCCAGGGCCGTCTTCTCCATCTTTTCGAGCAGTACCTGAGGCAACTCCCCTGGAAAGATCCTGGGGGTGTGCTGATATTCAAATGAGTCCTTATTCCACTTGGCCCTATATGCGACTATGGGATAGAGCCCTTCAGGGAAGGCGGAGAAATCGATCTCTGCCATGGGTAGAACCCTAGCCACAGGGTATCCGAAGACAGAGACATTAAACTCCCGGCCTGAGATATACTCTTCAACGAGGAGTGCCGCAAAGCGCTTACTGAGCCTTTCTAATCCCTTTTCCAATGCCCGTTCGTCTTCAAAGATAGATTCTTGATCGATGCCGATGCTTGCGTCCTCAAATCTCGGTTTGACGATTAGGGGAAATCGCAGCAGCGATGGGTCAAGGGCATGCCCATCAGGATACACCAGGTAACCGGGGGTCCGTATGCAGCTGGCCTTCAGCAACTGCTTGGCCAGTATCTTGTCGGTTGTGAGCATGAGGGCCGTGGATGGTGACCCGGAAAAGGAAATCCCCAGAAGTTCTAGTACAGCCGGGGGGTGCCAGGCGAGCCCTGGGTCTTCATCCACGGTTTCACAAAGGTTTAAGACGATGTCGACCCCTTTGTCTTTGACTCCATTAATAAACGAAGCAAGGTCCCTGGTAAAAGGGATGCGCGCCGATGGGTGACCTATTGACTCAAGGGACCTCTCAATGGCCTCCACTTGCGTAAGAACGTCCATAGAGGCCTCCCAGTGGGCTTGGCCCTGGGAGACAGGCTCGTTGTAAACGATACCAATCTTCCTTTTCTTCATGCCTTCTTATCTCCCACGAGCAGCGAAGGATGGCCGAGGCCACAATAGCATGGATGAGATCATTATAGGTCATTCCCACTTTCTTGGCAATTATGCAAAGATCCGAGATAACCGGATGCAGACCTGCCAGTGGATTTACCTCCAGGAAATGGGGTATACCGTCTGTATCCGCACGCAGATCAATACGTCCCCCATCCCTGCACCCAAGCCCCCGCCATGCAGCCAGCGCGACCTCTTTCGCCCTTTCTGCCATGGCATCCTTTGCCAGACGATACTTTACCCGCCTTTCGTACTTCTTCTTATTCTGGTAGGAATAGGCATCAGGCTCAGCATCTCCCCTGAGTACAACCTCAATTATACCAATGGCCTCAGCGGCCTTGCCGGTGCCTGTGATACCTACCGTGAATTCTCGTCCCGGTAAAAAGGTCTCAATAAGGACCGGTTGGTCGAAGGTTTCTAAGAGTCTCAGGCAGACAGCGGCGAGTTCTTCCCTGGTCCTGATCTTCGATGCGGCGCTAATCCCTTTTCCGGTCCCCTCGGCAACAGGCTTGGCAAAAAGGGGGAAAGGGAGATGGACCCTATCTACGTCAGAACTGTCCTCGACCACGCAAAAATCTGGTGTCGGGATACCCAGATTCCGGATTACGTGCTTGGCCATCCCTTTATGAAGGGTCAGAGAAAGCACCAATGGATCTGAAAAGGTATAGGGTATGTCATAGGCATCCAGTATGGCAGGGACCTGGGCCTCCCTGCCAAAGCCCCTCAATCCTTCTGCAATATTAAAAACCATATCCCACCGATCTCCGGCTACAAGTCGTGCTGTCAAATTATGGATATTGCCTATTCGGTCAGTCTCGTATCCAAGGCCCAGGAGGGCTTCGTCGATCGCTTGAATAGTGTCTTGGCGATCAAATTCGGCGGTCTCCTCCTCGCTAAATCCTTTAGCAAGGTAATCCTCCTGAAGATCATAGGTAATTCCTATCTTCATGAGCTTGGTTCCTCCTTCTGTCCAAGGCATTTCCCCTCGTCGGACCCGCATGCCTTGACTTTGCCTCCGGGATCAGGATAGCGGTAGATATTTCCCTGATAATTTTTTAGCAACAAATCATCTCCGTCACGGCCGGTCACGTACTCTGGGAGCAGCGGGATCTTGCCTCCTCCCCCAGGGGCATCAATCACGTAAGCGGGAACGGCATAACCACTCGTGTAACCACGCAATCCTCGAATGATCTCCAGACCCTTTTCTACAGGTGTGCGAAAGTGGGCCGATCCTAATATGGGGTCGCATTGATAGAGATAGTACGGCTTCACCCTTATCCTTAGAAGACCGTGCATCAGCCTCTTCATGGTCTCCACATCGTCATTGATGCCTGCAAGGAGAACGGTTTGGCTCCCGAGCGGAATTCCCGCATCAGCCAGACGCCCACATGCCTGAGCCACCTCAATGGTCAGCTCTTCCGGGTGGGCAAAATGAATGCTCATCCAAAGGGGATGATACTTTTTCAGCATCCTGGTAAGGGCCGGTGTGACACGCTGTGGTAAGACCACAGGGGCCTTGGTGCCGATGCGCAGGAATTCCACATGCCGTATTCGTCTCAGCCTTGACAGAAGCCAATCCAGATTTTCATCTGAAAGAGTCAAGGGGTCCCCACCTGAAAGAAGTACGTCCCGGACATTTGGCGAGCCTTCAATATAAGCAATGGCCCTTTCCCAACGATCCCTATAAGAGTGTGAATCGTTTTTGTTCCCTACCATGCGGGAACGCGTGCAATACCGGCAGTATGTGGAGCAGGAATCCGTTACCAGGAAAAGAACACGGTCCGGATATCGATGCACCAATCCTGGCACAGGGCTGTCATGCTCTTCTCCGAGAGGGTCTTCGGCCTCGCCCGCCGAGAGGAAATGTTCGGCCGTTGCTGGGACGACTGTCCGTCGAAGGGGTTGCTTTGGGTCATCCCTGTCAAGCTGGCTCGCGAAATAAGGGGTAATCGCCAGGGGGAGTTGTTTATCAGGTCTGGTAACCGCTGCAAGTTCATCCTCGGAAAGGGCAATAACCCTGCTCAGGGCGTGAAAGTCCCTGATGCGGTGATGCAACTGCCATCGCCAGTCATTCCATTGTTCAGAAGATGCATCAGGAAAAAAGAGTTCATGAAAAGCCGAGGCCCGAGGGCTACATCGGAACCTCGTTACCGGAGAGATCTTTCGAATGGGTATGATTTTATTGTTTTTCTTTGGACCGTTCTCTTGCTTTGGGGCATAAACGGTCCTTTCCGTGTTACACTCTGCTAGTCCGGCTGACGGACTCGGAGGCTCAAACTCCTCACTGCTAGGTGTATCCTTTTTCATTTTCCACGCCTTCCTCCTGTCTTTGGGGTGATCTGTTTAAATCCTGTAATGCCTCTGTGATTAGGCAAAGGGTATGCCAAAGTGATAACCTGTTGCTTTTTCATATATTTTTTTGCTGATCGCATTTGACAAAAAGAACAAGACGTTCCGATATGAAAAAAAGGGATACAATATTTCGTTGCCAAGGTTGATATATTGAATATAACCACTTAAATATATTATAAAAAAGTGAATTGGGAAATCAAAATTCCGATCTTTTTTTATTTCGGAACTTACGGTTCTGAAATATAAACCCAAGTTCTTGTATACGACCCTGGCCAAACGACAGCCTTTCAAACCGCAGGGCCTATGACAAGTCGAGATATGGAAATGAACCATGGACCTCCTAACCCGTGGGCGGTTACCTGTTGGCATAGATGATAATGCCTTAGCTCATAAAGAAAGACACTTATCCGACCCGACACTTCGGAATCAGGCATTCCGATCTCTTCAAATATCAGAACCTGGAATTCTCTTTCCATGCTTTCCCTATGGATTCAACATGTTAAACCTTTTGGCCATTGTTGTCGCCAAGAAAAGAAGGCCTCTCCCGATCAATCCCTAGGAATAGAAAGTTCCGGTGGAATTATCTTGCTTTTTTTAAATTCTATAAAAATCAGATAGTTACAAGTCAGGCATGCCTGTTGCTCCTGATTTATCAAAATTTTTTGAAGAAAGGAGGTGAATAGGACAATGAAAAGGTATACGAAATCAGTGATCGCCATGCTTTGCATCCTGGTCTTTGGGGCCGTGCTATTTGGGTCTGATATCTATGCTGCTGATGAACCGCAGACGGTAGCCGGGTCTGTGGTCGCAGTCAAGAACGCAAAGGGAAAGATCACCGGTGTCACGATCCAGACAGAGAAGGGTGACACCTTTAAGGTTGTACCCAGGGCCGGCAAGGGTAAAGATCTGATGAAGCTGGTCGGGAAACGGGTCGAGGTAAAAGGGACTGTAAAGGAAAAGAAAGGCCTAAAGACCATAAGGGTCAATGAATACAAAGTCTTGGAAGCAACGGCACCAAAGACGGAAGAAAAGAAGCAATAAGGCTTCTTGAGAAAGAAAGGGGGGGTGAACCCCCCTTTTTCAAGGTAACCATGAACGGTGAACCCTCAAGTTTTCAATACCTCCAATAATTAAATAAGGTCTTTTTAAATGCCGAGGTTGCCCCCAGCTTTCTCAACACCCTCTCTCGCTTTTTCCAATTAGCGTTTAACAAGACCCAATGCTCGCCGACCAAAGCCACCTTCGACGGCAATTAGAGAGTTCGTAATAGACCCATAACCGGACGACTGCCTTGACGAAGCGCACACATCTGCACTAGATTAGCTTGACCCATCAATTGGATCAAAGTCAGGGAGCAACCCGATGAAGGAAGAAAGAACAGGAGAGGGACTATGAGTGATCTATCCTTCTATTCTCAGGCAGCCGAAGTTGAAGGCCTAAGAGACCTCCTCGAACTGGCCCTGGACCTCCGCTGGTCCTGGAATCATTCTGCCGACGAACTGTGGGGGCAACTGGATTCCGAGCTCTGGACATTGACCCAGAATCCACTTGTGGTACTTCAAACAGTTTCACGGACCAAACTCAAGAAATTGGGGGCTGATCCAGGGTTTCGCAAGAAGGCGGAGGCCCTGGTCCAGGCTCAACGGGAGTATCTGGAGGCATCGGCATGGTTCCAGGAGACACACACAAATTCCCCTCTGACCTCTGTGGCCTACTTCAGTATGGAGTTTATGCTCAGTGAGGCACTGCCAATTTATTCCGGAGGCCTCGGCAATGTTGCAGGAGACCAGCTCAAGGCGGCCAGTGATCTCGGCGTACCGCTAGTTGGGATAGGACTCCTTTATCAGCAGGGCTATTTCCGTCAGGCCCTTGGAGCTGATGGGGCCCAGCGGGCATTATACCCGTACAATGACCCCGGACAGCTGCCTATTAGCCCGGTGCGGCAACCCGATGGGGAGTGGTTGAGGCTGGAGGTACCCTTGCCTGGCTATAAGTTATGGGTGCGGGCCTGGCAGGTTCAGGTAGGCCGAGTCCGGCTTTATCTGCTGGACAGCAATGACCCTGCGAATATGCCGGTAGATAGGGGGATTACCAGTGAGCTTTACGGTGGCGGAGAGGAGCTGCGGCTTGCCCAGGAGATGTTGCTGGGGATCACCGGCTGGAGACTCTTACGGGCCCTGGGCATTCAGCCCGAGGTCTGCCATCTGAACGAGGGTCATGCCGCCTTTGTGGTGCTGGAACGTGCGCGGAGCTTTATGGAGGATACAGGGCAGCCTTTTGATGTAGCCCTCACGGCAACACGTCACGGCAACCTGTTTACAACCCATACACCTGTGGCCGCCGGCTTTGATCGTTTTCATCCGGCCCTAGCGAGCAAATACCTGAGCAGTTACGCTGAGGAGGCACTTGGAATCACCATAGAGGACTTGTTAGCCCTTGGACGGGCAAATCCAGCTGATTCCTATGAGCCTTTCAACATGGCCTACCTTGCTATACGGGGCAGTGGCGCGGTAAACGGTGTGAGCCATTTGCACGGACATGTGAGCCGGAGGATCTTCCAGTGCCTTTTTCCCCGCTGGCCTGAGGCTGAAGTGCCCGTAAGCTCCGTCACGAATGGAGTCCACGTCCCATCCTGGGACTCAGCAGCGGCAGATGCCTTGTGGGCCAAGGCCTGCGGTCAAGACCGGTGGAGGGGTACCATGGAAAACGTTGCCGTGGAAATCCGATGCGTGTCTGACCATGAAATCTGGCAATTGCGCACAGAAGGCCGACGGGACCTTATCAACTATGCACGAGAGCGTCTGGCAAAGCAACTGGCCGCCTCCGGTGCTTCAATAAGAGAGATCGACGAGTCTTACAGGATCTTCGATTCCAATACCTTGACAATGGGCTTTGCGCGCCGCTTTGCCACCTATAAACGACCGAATCTGTTGCTCCATGACCCGGAGCGTCTGGTCCGACTGCTTACCGATCCACTTCACCCCGTGCAGCTCATAATCGCGGGCAAGGCTCATCCTCGGGACACGGCGGGGCAGGTCCTTGTGCAGGCTTGGGTACAGTTCAGTAAACGCCCGGAGGTGCGGTCTCACGTGATTTTTTTGAGCGACTACGACATGCTTCTCGCCCAGCAATTGGTGCAGGGTGTGGATTTGTGGATTAACACACCTCGTCGACCGTGGGAGGCCAGCGGCACGAGCGGCATGAAGGTCCTGGTCAATGGAGGCCTCAATCTCTCAGAGCTGGACGGATGGTGGGCAGAGGCCTATTCCCCGGAGGTCGGATGGGCATTGGGCGACGGTGAGGAACATGGTGAAGATCCAGCCTGGGACGCGGCCGAGGCAGAAGCCCTTTACGCCGTCTTGGAGCAGGAAATAATCCCGGGATTCTATACCCGCGACGAAAGCGGTGTCCCGTCAGGGTGGGTGGCAAGGATAAGGGAAAGCCTCTCCCGGCTCACGCCACGTTTTTCCTCCAATCGCACAGTACGTGAGTATACCGAGCAATACTACCTCCCCGCTGCCGCGGCCTACCGTAGACGTGCTGCAGCCAAAGGTGCCTTGGGTGAGCAGCTGTTGACCTGGAAAAGGGGCATCGAGCTGAAGTGGCCTGGGGCGCGCTTTGGTCACATGTGGATGGAGACATCTGCTGATAGTCAGGTGTTTCAGTTACAGGTCTACTTGGGCGAACTGGATCCTGAAGCCGTCAGAGTAGAGCTATATGCCGACGCGAAAGGAAATGAGACCGCCGTCACCCATGCGATGACAAGAGGCCCGGGCCTCGTGGGAGCAGTGAACGGGTACCTGTATCGTGCAGAAATCCCCGGTTGCCGTGCTGCAGCAGATTACACCCCGCGCCTTGTCCCCTTCCACCCCGAGGCAGTAGTTCCTCTGGAGGCAGCGCAGATACTGTGGCAGCGCTAGAGCCTCGATAAGCGTAACCGTCACCGAACCAGGCCAGTCTTTTTTTGATACAGGATAATCATACGCCTGTAAGACGTCTTTGTAGTCCTTTTCACCAAGAATATCAGGTGTCCCTGTTCATGCCTACCCGTGCCATAGGGCAGGTCCAATTGAAGAAGGTATTGGAGAACTCCCGGTTCCTAAACAATAAGCCCTGGCCCCTTCGACTTCCTCCGTGCGAGTCAAAGCATGGTCAATACGGTTATTTGCACGCCGGGGGCCCTCTCCGCCTACCGAAGTAACCTGGTCATGGGGGTCTTGTCCCAGTGGATGAGGCAGACATTCTGCGGCCGGCCTGCCAATATCGGCGATGGTTGTTGAGACCTCTCCTGAAGGTTTCTAGAATAGACCTCCATACCAGGTCTTCCGGGATGGGGTAGAATGACCTGGGATCAGCCGAATCTATGGCATCGACATTTTTTTTGCCAAAAAGGGCTATCTATGCTATTGGAAATACAGCTAACATATAGAGAGGGGGTGGTTACAAGAAACGTTACGATACATTATGAGTATGGAAACAAGATCGCCTTTTTAATCTCTCAACCAGGGGCCGTAGTAGTGGCCTTAGAAAGGAAGAGACCATGAAAAGACATAATGTGTTCTTTGGGCTTGTCTTAATGGCAATGATGGGTTGGATTATCCATTCGGGTGGGCCGGCCATCGGATCCGATTCCAAAGTTCAATCTGGAATCGCTGTTAGCGTCTGCAAGGCACCAGGAGGCAGTGGACAGGGTGTATCAGCGACATTACAAGATCACAAAATGGCCCTCTACCCCCCGCCCACTTGCCCCACACCCCCAACTGAACAGACGACCTTTAATGTGGGCGACCAGGTCATGAACTGGAACTATATCACGGGCATAACATCAGGAGATACTTATCAGTTTGATTGGTATGCACCGGACGGAACCAATTACCGTGCTTCTGGGTCTTATTCGTCCAGTGGAGACTGGTGTCTTTCGATTTACTGGCCAAATGGGATCCCCAATCAGCCCGGCAGTTGGTATGTTGAATTCCGACTTAATGGCACGCTTCTCTACACAGACTACTTTACCGTTACCGGGGGAGGACCCCCGGTCTGGGGCGCAGCCTATTCGAAGCTTTTCAGGGAAGACAAGGGGAGTCTGAGTCTCTTGCGGACATACCGGAATCAGGTCCTGGCTTCTACCCCGCTGGGGAATACCTATCTTGAGAGACTTTATGCAAGGTCCAACGAGGTCCTGCTCCTCCTGCTCTCGAATCCGGATCTCCTGAATCAGGCAAAGGCACTGCTCCCGCTCCTGCTTCCCGAGGTTGAGCAGGCAACTTTGGGAGGGGTGGGATACCTCTCGGCAGATGCGGTGGGAGGAATCAATGCCTTCTTGACCGCCCTGAGGAAAGGGGCAAGCCCTGAACTTTTGGATCTCATCAACAACGTGAAGGCTGACATGAAGAACCCGCAGACAATGGCACTCTTCGGATTTGAGATCGAGTAGGTCTTTTTCCCTTTTCATCAACACACGCTGGCGGCGGGAGAGCATAATCCCGTCGCCTGCGTGACAATCTTTACAAATTGATCTTCTCTGCCAACCCCTCGGAACACCTAAACCTGACCACCCTCCTTTTAAAGTCCTCAGGATCCCTGCTTTCGCCGGGGCAGGGACCTGAGCAATGAGATTTTGCTTAAGTTAATGGCATTGGGTCCGACCCTGGCGTATGGCCTGCGGCTCCATACAGATTCGGAGAGCAGATACTGGTACGCAAAGAAGGTCTCGACTTTTCCTTTGACTCACGAAGGTGCTTTCCCTATACTTCTATAGGGAAATCTTGTGAACCTCGAAGCGAATTTATGAAGAGGGGAAGGCTCTTGGCCAAAATAAGGATAGAGATCGAGAACATCCTGGAGGGGGGTGTTTGCCCATTTGGATACAAGATAGGGGACAGATTTGAGTTCGAAATGACCGAAAGAATGATCACATTTCCTGATTTTTGTGGTTGGGCCTATCATGAAATGTTCCCGGTGCTTGTCTCTCTCAGGTACGGGGCGCATTTTCCCTTCGTCGAGGATGGTAAGACTGCCAAGATGACCTGCTCTGATTCGAGAAATCCGGTTGTGTTTCGTATTTCGGTCGTAGAGTGACCCAAAGTTTTCTGGGGGAAATCCCTGCCAGTGAGGTGTTTTCATGAGAATTCGAGGCACGTAAAAGTATGGACGTATTGCCTGGTGGATTAACTTAACCCAATAGAAAGGAGTATAAGATGCTTAAGTCGTTCATAAAGATCCTAGTGGTTGTTTTGGCTTTAGTGGGCACGAGTCTCACCAGCGTGGCCGGTGCGCGGGCGGGTTTTGTGGATGATGGGAAGGTAGTCTTCGGGGTTTACACGGACATTCAGACTATGGACCCTCACGAGGCCTTTGTATGGTATTCCTGTACCGTCACCAGGAATAGCCATGAGGGACTCCTGGAATATGACATCCGGGATTTTTCTATCAAACCCCTTCTGGCCGAATCCTATACCATTGACGAGGATGGGGGAACCTTCAAACTGCGTAAGGGTGTCAAGTTCCACGACGGCACAGAATTCAATGCCGAGGCCGTCAAATTCAATCTGGATCGAATCAAGGCCTTGAACAAAGGCCCTGCGACCTGGGTGAAAAACATGAAGGCTGTCAAGGTCATTGATGATGATACCGTGCGCATCGAGACTACCAAGAACTGGGCCTTCTTCCTGGACGTGTTGGCCTCTCCCTGGTGCTTTATGATTACCAGTCCAACGGCCATCAAGAAAAATGCGACCACCGATGATCCCTGGGCAACCAAATGGGCCCATGATAACGCCTGTGGCACCGGCCCTTACAAGGTCGAGAAATGGGTGCCCAACCAATACATCAAGATGGTTCGGTTCCCAGGATATTGGCGAGGTTGGGAGGGGAAACACTTCAGTGAGGCTGTCTATCAAGTGGTCAAGGAGGACAGCACGTTGAGAATGCTCCTGACCAAGGGCGCCGTGGACCTCATCAACAATATCTCTACCGAATTCTGGGATGTGCTCAATGCTGATCCGAATATCACCGCCTTCGGCTACCCCTCTCTGGCCGAGCAGTTCATTCTTATGAACAACAAAAGGGGTCCCCTGACGGATGAGAACCTTCGCTGGGCCGTTTCCTATGCCATTGATTACGACGCATGCCGGGCGGTCGCCAACGCCACGGAAAAGGGACTCCTGGTGGGAGAACCCCTGAAAAGAGATTTGGAGAAGGCAAAGGCTTACAAGGCCAAGAGCGCCTATGCAGGAAAGGAAACTATCCTGAAACTGGCCTACCTGGATTTCGTGGAAAATCACCGGAAGTGGGCACTGATACTTCAGGATAACCTGAAGGAGATCGGCATAAAACTGGAACTAGAGGCAATGACCTGGCCTGTTTTTGCAAAGCAGGTCTATGGGGACCCGGCAAAGGCCTTCGACCTCTACCCCTTTTATGCCTCTTCGATCATTGCAGATCCCTACGGCGTGATCTACAAGGTGCTCCATTCAAATTCCATCCAGCAGGGTGGGGCAAACCTGGGTTACGACAATCCCAGGTTTGACGCCTTCCTCGACGAGGCGGCCACCACCATGGATCGAAAAAAACGGATGGCCATCTATGAAAAGGCCAGACTCTTGCCGGAGAAAGATGCGGCCTACGTCTGGCTCTTCATGCTCCCCTATTTTGTGGCGCATCGAAACGATGTGAAGGCGTATGATTACACGAAGTTCGGAGACGCCCTGGGGAATATGTTCTATTTTTATGACTACTACCGCGAGAAGTAGTCATCATTGAGAAGGTGAGTCCAGGGCGACCCTGCGAATCCGGTCGCCCGGGAGGATCCACCTTTTCCGGAAGGCATAAATCAAGGCAACGCCAATATGGGAAGCTATCTCTGGCAACGCATCTTTCAGCGCCTCTTAACCATCATCCCGGTCATTTTCCTGGCAATTACCATCGTATTTTTTGTCTCTCACCTGGTCCCGGGAGATCCCGCGCGCCTCATCGTCGGCGAATACGCGACAGAGGAGCAGGTCGCCCAGGTCAGAAAGGAGTACAATCTGGATAAGCCGGTGCTGATCCAGTATCTGCTCTATCTGAAGGACTCGATCACAGGGAATTTCGGCATGTCCATGCATACCAGGAGGCCTGTGATCGAGGATATCAAGGATTTCTATCCGGCCACCATTGAGCTCGCTGTGGTGAGTATGATCATCGTCATCGGGTTAGGGGTCCCTTTCGGCGTGCTCTCGGCCATCAAGAAGGATCAAGCCGCCGACCATGCGGCCAGGATTTATGCATTGGGGGGTGTTGCAATTCCCGTCTTCTGGCTGGGGATCCTTTTACAGTTACTACTCTATTATTACCTGGGATGGCTTCCGGTGGGCGACCGGTTGACCTATGGGATAAAACCGCCCCAGGACATCACAGGACTCTACATCCTCGACAGTTTATTGACCGGAAATTGGACCACCCTGAAGGATTCAGTACTCCACATGATCCTGCCGGCGGTGGTGCTCGCAACATCGTCCATGAGTTCCGTTGTCCGCCAAACGCGCGGAGAAATGCTCAAAGTCTTGAAGGAAGACTATGTCACCTTTCATACGGCTTACGGGCTGCCCAAACGAAAAGTGATTTACAAGTACGCCCTAAGAAATGCCTTGACGCCGACTGTCTCCCTCATCGGTTTGGTCTTCGGTCTCCTGTTGGGAGGATCTTTCCTGGTAGAGACCGTCTTCAATTGGCCGGGAATCGGAGCCTATGTGGCCATGTCCGTGCTCACCAGCGACTTCCCGGCTATCGTGGGAGCGACGCTGGTGGTCACCTTCAGCTACGCGCTGGTCAACATGGTTGTGGATATTGCCTATATCTTGATCAATCCGAGGGTCAGGATTTAAGGGGATCATGCATCAGATCATCAAAAGCGATCCAGTGAGGTATGCCCTTTACTCTGTCAGGAGATCACCCCTGGCCATCGTCGGCATAGCCATGATCATGGTCGTCATCGGGGTTGCTATCTTCGCGCCCTGGATTGCCCCTCATCCCGAACAGGTCTATAAGGTAAACATCCGGGCCAAGCTTCACCCTCCCAGTTCCGAGCACTGGTTCGGTACCGATGACTTGGGCCGAGATGTGGCGAGCCGAATGATATATGGGTCCCGTATCTCCGTGGAAATCGCGCTGGTGGTTGTCTCTTTTGCCACTTCCTTGGGAACGATCCTGGGGCTCATTTCCGGCTATTATGGCGGGAGGTTAGGCAATGTGATCATGCGTGTTACAGACGCCTTCCTTGCCTTTCCTCCCCTTATTCTGGCTTTGAGCATCCAGGCCGCGCTGGGGAAAAGCGTCACCAACACCATGATCGCCTTGTCCCTGGTCTGGTGGACCTGGTATGCGAGGCTTGTACGGGGGCAGGTGCTCAGTATCAAGGAAGACCTTTACATCGAGGCGGCTAGGATGCTCGGGGTATCAAAAATCAGGATGATGCTGCGCCACATCCTCCCCAATTGTGCCGGTCCGATCATCGTCCAGGCCACACTCCAGATGGGATATGCGGTGATTACCGCAGCGGGACTGGGTTTTATAGGTATCGGTGCCCAAGAGCCGTTACCCGAGTGGGGACTGATGATTGCAAAGGGCCGTAACTTCATTCCAAAGTGGTGGTGGATATCGACCTTTCCGGGATTTGCCATCTTCTGGTTTGTTCTTGGCTTTTGCCTGTTTGGGGATGCCATTCGCGACATTTATGAGCGGAGCTAGAAGAGCCGTGCCGGATAAAAAACGTCTCCATCAACATAACGGCATGCTCCTTTCGGTGAAGGACCTGAGAACACGGTTTCATACCTATGAGGGAGAACTGGATGCGGTAAACGGTGTTGATCTCATGATCAGAGCCAAACAATCCGTTGGGCTGGTCGGTGAGACCGGTTGTGGCAAGTCAGTGACCGCTCTATCCATCATGCGTCTGATCTCAGACCCACCGGGCAAGATAATCTCTGGGTCAATCAATTTCCTGGGGGAGGAACTGATGGGGAAAAGCGAGGAAGAGATGCGTCTGGTGCGCGGTGGCGACATTGCGATGATCTTTCAGAAACCCATGTCTTCTCTAAACCCAACTTACAAGATCGGCACTCAGATGACGGACATCATCTGCCAGCACCACGGGATGGGACGCCAGGAGGCCCTGGGGCGTGCTGTCGAGTTATTGAAGAGCGTAAGGATTTCTGCCCCGGAATCGGTGGTCAAACGGTACCCCCATGAGCTTTCCGGTGGCATGCGACAGCGCGTGATGATCGCCACTGCCCTTTCATCAAATCCCGTTTTGCTCATCGCCGATGAACCGACCACAGCGCTGGATGCGACCATTCAGAAACAGATCCTTCAACTCATCACCGATCTCCGATCTCAGTTCGGGTTTTCTATGCTTTTCATCAGCCACGATCTCAGGACCATCTTTAACGTCTGTGATTGGATGTATGTGATGTATGCAGGAAATGTCGTGGAATATGGTGACGTGCAGGATGTCATCAACGCGCCCTGTCATCCCTATTTTGGCTCACTCCTGAGCAGCCTCCCCCGGTTCGGAACAAAGCGGCAGAGACTAAATGCCATCGGCGGAGCCGTCCCTAGCCTCCTGAATCCCCCCGGGGGTTGCCGGTTTCACCCGAGATGCCCATTCGTTGTTGACCGTTGCCACACGGAAGTGCCGCGCCTGGTCGAAGTGGGAGAAGGGCACAGGGCTGCCTGCCTGCGCGCCGAGGAGGGGTTGGCCATTGTCTGAGTTCTTGCGGGCAGAGCATCTGGAAAAGCTTTTTCCCCTGGGCGGACCATTTGGATTCAAGAAGACGGCAGTCCGGGCCGTTGATGATGTGAGTCTGACCGTGGATCGGGGTGAGACCATGGGTTTGGTAGGAGAATCCGGGTGCGGGAAGACTACGGTGGGCCGGCTTCTCTGTCGACTCATCGAGGCAGACCGGGGACGGATCTTCTTGGAAGACAGCGATATCCTGGCCATGTCAGAGTCTGAATTTTTTGGGGTACGAAGGCACATCCAGATGATTTTCCAGGACCCCCAGGCCTCTCTCAACCCGCGTATGACGATCGGAGCCATTGTCAGAGAGCCCTTTTTGATCCATGGTGAGATGGACAAGCGAGCCGTCGGTGATGAGGTCATGAGGCTGATCCAGGCGGTAGGGCTTAGCCCGGAGCACATTAACCGGTATCCCCGGGAACTCTCGGGGGGTCAACAGCAGCGCGTTGGGATCTGTCGCGCCATTGCTCTGAGGCCCAAGTTTCTGATCCTGGATGAACCTACTTCCGCCCTAGACGTTTGTGTCCAGGCACAGATCCTGAACACCCTCAAGGAGATTCAGGGCGAGATGAACCTCACCTACCTCTTTATATCGCACGACCTTGGTGTCATCAACCACATGAGCGATCGTGTCGCGGTCATGTACCTGGGCCAATTGGTGGAAGTGGCAGGTACCACGGAACTCTTTGAAAAGACACTTCACCCTTACACGCAGGCCCTGTTTTCGGCCGTTCCCACTTTCAAGGATGAGGTCAAACCCTACGATATCACCCTCACGGGAGACGTCCCCAACCCCGCCAGTCCGCCTTCGGGATGCCGCTTCCATCCTCGTTGCCCTCGAAGAACGAGCGGTTGCGACACCCGGGAACCGATCCTTGAGGAAGTCACACCCGGCCACTGGCTGAGGTGCAACCAATGGAAAAGAATACCATCGGATGAGGGATGAGGATTAAGGAGGTTTCATGGCGCTCAAGATACTCGGCATTTCAGCCAGCCCTCGGGGCAAGGCAAATAGCTTTTTCCTGCTGAGCCGTTCCCTGGATGGCGCTCGGCGGATAACCCCAGATGCAGAGATTGACATCTATACCTTTGCCAAAAAGAACTTCGGCGGCTGCATCCATTGTTACGGTTGTCGCAGAGAAGGCCATGAGGGGCAATGTGTTATCCAGGATGATTTCCAAGAGCTCGCCCCCATGTGGGTCGCCGCCGACGCCATCATCTATTCTGTGCCGGTCTACCACATGTCGATCCCGGGCCAGCTCAAGTGTTTTATTGATCGTTTGGGACAGTCCGGTATCACGAAACTCGTTCCTTCAGACTCCCGGAGCGGGTTTGTCAAACCCTTGAAGGCAATGGGGATCATCAGCCAGGGGATGCACATTTTCTCAGGCCAGGAGCACGCTATCACTGAACTGGTAAATCATGCCCTTATCATGGGTTGTCTTCCCATTGCCGGAGACTTGTGGGAGGGGTATATTGGGGCCAGCGGATGGACTGAGCTCCTGCGCGACAAGAATGCCATCGAGAAACTCCATAGTGAAAAGACCATCAGTGCCGAGGCTGCTGTTGCCTCGGCGGAGACCCTGGGCAAGAATGTGGCCTATCTGGCCCGGGTAATCCAAAGCGGCCGAGAGGCCCTAGCCGGTCTACCGGCAGGATGAGAGGATGTTTCTATGGAAAGAATGCTTGTGGTTGACTTGACGAGATGCACGGGCTGCGAGGCTTGCATCGACGCCTGTTCGGGGCGTCGATCCGGAGTCTATGACGAAGAGACCTCCATGGTTCGCCTCAAAAAAGACGAACCCCGAACAGTTTTCGTACCTCTTCTTTGCGAGCAATGCGGCCAGCATCCATGTGTGGATGCCTGTCCCGTGGAAGCCATTCAATATGATCCCGGGCTTGGCATATTCGTTGTGGACGAGGAGTCCTGCACAGCCTGCGGCGAATGTGCGGATGTGTGCCCTTTTGAGGGCATCTTTATGACGCCCGAGACGGCCCTGAAGTGCGACCTCTGTCACGGGGACCCAAAATGCGTTTCTTTCTGCTATCCAGGGGCCCTTCGGTGGGCAGAGGTGGATCCTGAAAGCGTCCTGGCCGACCTTCGGGGTAAGGCCCGGAAGATAGAAGAATTGCGAGGTGAATATGAGATCTAATCCTCTTGAATTCAAGATCGCCAGGATCGACCTGAGCAACAAATCCGTTGACGTGGAAACACGACCTCGCTCTGATTTCGATCTTTATCTCGGCGGACGGGGCCTGAATGCCAAGCTCCTTTTTGAGGGGCAGGCCAAGGCCGTTGATCCCTTTGGGCCGGATAATCTCCTCATTTTCGGAACCGGAAAACTCGTTGGCACTCCGGTTCCCACGGCCGGGCAGTGTACCATCACGTCCAAGAGCCCGGCCACGGGCCTTTACTTTAAGACCAATACGGGCGGGGCCTGGTCCCGGTGCCTTCGTCGGGCAGGCTGGGATGCCCTCGTCATTTCCGGTGCTTCCAAAGAACCGGTATACCTGGTCATCGACGATAACAAGATCAGTTTCCATGATGCCTCGGCACTTTGGGGAAAAACGGTCCGGGAGACGGCTGCGGCTCTCAAGAGAGATCTGAACGGTTCCGGCTGGGACCTGGCAACGATCGGTCCTGCAGGTGAAAACCTGGTCCGGTTCGCCTGTGTGATGACCTCCCTCTACCATGCCGCAGGACGGGGCGGCCTGGGGGCCGTGATGGGAGCAAAGAAGCTCAAGACCATCGCTGTCCGCGGCTCTGGCAGCACCCGGGTGACCAACCAGGAGGCCCTCCACGCCGAAATTTTAGGGATTCTCTCAAAGATCGATAAAAGTGTCAAAGCGAAGCTCTATGTGGATTATGGTACAGCCGCCACAATTGAGATGGCCAACGAAAGCTATTCCCTTCCCGTCATGAACTTTCGTCGAAATCAATTGGAGGAGGGACACCGTCTCGGCGGGACCTATCTGGTTGAACATGGCTACATGACCAATGGCGCTGCCTGTTCCGCCTGTCCGCTGGCCTGCCACAAGTTCCACCAAGTCAAAGAAGGGCCCTACCAGGGGGTCTCCGGGGGCCCCGAATATGAGACCTTGGCCGCCCTGGGTATCGGCTGCGGTATCACCAATACCGAGGCCGTCCTCAAAGGGAATGAGCTCTGTAACGATATGGGGATCGATACCATCTCGGCTGGTGGCGTCATCCAGTGGTTATTTGAGTCCGTGGAAAGGGGCGTGGTACCTGAAAATATCGGGGAAGGGATCAACCTCACCTGGGGAGATCCTCATGCCATGGTGGCGCTCTTGAATCGAATTGCTTACAGACAGGGGGTAGGAGACCTTCTTGCAGAGGGGACAAAACGCCTTGCCGAAAGATACGGGGGTGAATCCTGGAAGTGGGCAGTGGAAGCGAACGGACTTGAACAATCCCGGGTGGATACGCGAGTGGCGAAGGCCTACGGCCTTGCCTTTGCCGTCAATCCCCGGGGACCTGACCACCTCCACTCCCAGCCAATGACCGAGTTTGCTCGTTTTCCTGAGGCGGTTGAGCTCTTTACAAAATTGTTGGGCAAAGAAGATCTGCCACCTGCAACGAGCACGGAAGGTAAACCGGAATTGGTGAGGTGGCACGAGGATGTATTTGCCGTGACAGACTCCCTGGGGATCTGTTCCTTTGCCACCACTTCTTCCTATATTATCGGCGTACCTTCCCTCTGCCGCCTCATCAGGGCAGCCTTGGGCGTAGACCTGAGCGAAGAGGCGTTGCGAACTATTGGTCGGCGGACCGTGGTCCTGGAGCGTGTGTTCAATCTGCGTGAGAATCCGGAGCGTCAGGATATCCTACCCTGGCGATTGATGAACGAGCCCATAGTCGAAGGCCCACAAAAGGGACAGGTGAATTCAGAAGCCGAGCTCAAGGAGATGCTGGAGAAATATTACCGCCTTCATGAGTTCGATCCCCAAACCGGATGGCCCACTCGCGAGCTGCTCTCTTCTCTGGGCTTGATCCCTGACGTGCAAGGGATCGGGGCCGTGCTTGAATCCCGTGGATAATGTGCGCTGACGATGTAGAAATTTGACCTGGACGGTCGCGTATGGAGATTGAAATCAGGCTCTATCACGGGCTCAGCAAATATTTGCCCCCGGGTGAAGGAGAATTCAGCCGGAAGATACATGTGGCTGTTGGAGCAACGGTGGCCGATGTCCTGGCTGAACTGGGTGTGCCGAGGAGGGATGGCCTGATCCTCTTTATCGGGGGAAAGAGTGCCGAGTGGAACCATATCCTCCAACCGGGCGACGTCCTGACCGCCATGCTTCCCGCAGGTGGTGGGTGATCGAAAGGAAATCCGGGAATGAAGCTGAATTGGAAAAGGGCAGAGGCCTTGGTCTACGGCGGGGCGATTCTCGGCGGAGGCGGAGGCGGCTCAGCGGTAGAGGGCCTTGAAACTGTCGATCTTGCGCTGAAACTCGGGTCTCCGGAAATGGTCTCTCTTTCGGAAACCCATCTCCAGGACTGCGTCGTAACGGTCTCAGCGGTTGGCGCCCCGGCGGCAAGAGATGGGCATGTCACGCCCATGGACTATGTCCGTTGTGTTTCCCTGGTGATGGACACGGTTGACCGCTCAGTGGCCGGGTTGATTCAAAATGAAATGGGGGGGTTTGCATCGGCAAACGGCCTTATCCAGTCCGCGGTCCTGGGCTTGCCCATCATAGACGCCCCCTGTAACGGTCGCGCCCATCCTCTGGCCGTCATGGGGAGTCTTGGACTCCACAAAAGACCCGATTACCTTGCAGTCCAGGCTGCATGCGGCGGGAATCCTGATGAAGGACGCAGGGTTGAGATCCTCGTCCGGGGACAAATCGACACATGCTCCGCCCTTATTCGTGAGGCGTCCGTTCAGGCCGGGGGCATGGTGGCTGTCGCCCGAAATCCGGTGGAGGTATCCTGGCTGGAGAAATCGGCAGCGGTCGGGGCAATGGAATTCACTATGGCCCTGGGTGAAGCGTTTCTGGCTGCCCAGAGATCGGGGAGATCGTCATGGCAGGCTGTGGCCGATCATCTATCCGGTGAAATCGTGGTTGAGGGAACCATCAGTAAAGTGGAGCTGGTAACCCGAGGGGGCTTTGATATGGGAACGGTCATCATGGAAGGAGGGGCGGAGCTCTGTTTCCTCAATGAATACATGCTGGCTGAGATGAGAGGGAAGCGGTGTTATACCTTTCCGGATTTGATTGCGACTTTTGATACCAAGACTGGTGAGGTGATCAACACGGCGGATGTTAAGGAGGGTGCGGCCGTTGCCGTTGTGGCGACCAAGCTGGAGCACCTGGTCCTGGGGGCGGGAATGCGGGATAATGACCTTTACGCGAGAATCGAAAAAATCCTCGACCGCCCGGTCGTGGTCCATGTATTTGGGGGGCAATGATGTTGAGGCATGTGATGGAAGTGATGGACTTGCTGGATGACCCCCAAGTGAATGGGGAGCAGGTTCAGAAGTGGCTTAGTGGATCGGGTGCCATCGACGTGGAGGTCAGACACGTCGAGCAGGAAACGGGATCTACGGATTTCGTCAAGGCGATCATTCGGTCACCCAAGAAAACCGGCCCTACCTTGGGAATCATCGGTCGCCTGGGCGGTGTGGGCGCAAGACCGGCCCGATCGGGGCTTGTCTCCGACGGAGACGGCTGCATCGTGGCCCTGGCCGCTGCAGCCAAACTCGCCCAGATGACCCAAAGGGGGGATGTCCTCCCGGGCGACGTCATCGTTGCGACCCATGTGTGCCCTAACGCGCCCATCATTCCCCACGAACCCACTCCCTTCATGGGATCCCCTGTCGACATGGCCATGATGAACCGGATGGAGATAGACCAAGAGATGGCGGCCATCCTCTCTATAGACACTACCAAGGGAAACTGGGTTTTCAATCAGCGGGGTTTCGCCATCACGCCCACCTGTAAGGAGGGATACATCCTGCGGGTCAGCGATCCCCTGCTTGACATCATGCGCGCTGTGACCGGCCAGCCGCCGGCGGTGCTCGCCATAACCACCCAGGATATCACCCCTTACGGAAATGGCATCTACCACTTGAACAGCATCATGCAACCCGTCACTGCTGTGGCTGTACCGGTGGTCGGGGTCGCAGTCACAGCCGCCATTCCGGTGGCTGGGTGCGCCACAGGCGCCAACCAGGTCTATGACCTGGAGGTGACAGCCAGGTTCTGCGTTGAGGTGGGCAAGTACTTCACAGCAGGAGAGTGCCCTTTCTACGACGAGATTGAATATGGTCGCCTTCTCGATCTCTACGGGAGTCTGAGTCACCTTCAAGGCAGAAGCAGGTGAGGTCATAAGGGAGCATTAGCGGTTTGTTAACGTCATTGGGGGCAGACATCGCGCAAATCTTCTTTCTAGTACGTCTCAAAGAGGTTATCATATGTGCCGTTGTAAACTGCATATCTGACTAGAAGTATTTGGTTTTCGGTTTCTTTTAGGGGTTTGGGCAACTTCTTATCACCTCACCTCACCAACTTTTTATCACCTAAGGTTCTGACTGTTGTTGCTGTTAAAGCTCGCTCTAGCTGACATTGTTTCTTTAAAATCGCAGAGCAACGAAATACCTTCTAAACGAAAGCCCTGCGGGACCGAGGTAATAAGCCTGTGGGCATACCCATCTGAATTGCTCGATCAGGAAGAGGATGAACCTGACATCAAGCCCATCACTTGGAGCAATGATTGTGTTAACCGGTCATGTCAAACGTATTCTAATCTGTTACATATTACTGAGTCTTGGAAGGGAGCTGGACCGTGGCGAGACCTGGCATAGTGATTTCACCCCTTTGGTTCTCCGCCCAGCATTCAATATCAACGAGCTTCTGGCCTTCTTTCTCGTATTTAGTGCTGATCTTTCCCTTCAGCCACGTTGTGTCGCCGATCATGTTAAACCGGCGTAACTCAGCTCTCAATCTCCTGATGAAGCCCTCATCTCCCATCCAGTTGGTGAGCAGATTGCCCAACCAAGAGATACGTTGACATCCATAGTCATAGGCACCGGGAATCCCAATTTCCTTGGCCTGACTCTCTTGCATGTGGACAAGCTCAGGCACGTCCATTTTTCCGCTCGCAGAATCCATCATGTCGGTGCCTGGATGGCGCCTCAAAAATGAATAAGCGTACACATGAGCCCGTATAAAGGGAGTTCCTGCCCCCATGAGCCATGCAATTATATCCCTAAGACTCAATGGCCCCTTGACTACAGGACCGAGCTCATCGCCAGACTCGACATCTTCCCAGTACCGAGGTGCAGCGGCGCGGATTTCTTCCTGTTCATAGGCACTGTAAATCCGTTTCATCTCCTCCTGGGTATAGGTTGCCTGTTCAATATGCATATACTTTCCTTTTTCTGCTGAGGAATGCCTTCCTGCACGGACACACCAGTCTAAGGATTTTGCGACAAGCTCTCCTCGTTGGTTCATATAGTCTATTTCGTGATATTGAATAACTGTTTTCCCCGCCATCTTGCTTTCTTTTTCCTGGACGTCTACCAGCGTATTTGTGTAAGTGATCTCATCGCCCTCGAGAATTGGATGGTAGAACTCCCAATCGTCTCCCGAGTGCCATGCGTGGATGCCAGGCATACCACGACCCTGAGCAGGCCAATAAACGCTGTATAGAAAGCAAGGTGGCGCTGCCAAACGTCCGTACTTTGTCTTCCGTGCGTACTCTTCATCTGTGAAAAGTGGATTGGTATCGCCAATACCATGACAAAAATGTCTTATAGCGTCCTTTGTCGCTACGGTATTGAAATAGGGCTGGCGGGGCCGCCATACTACCCCCAGTCTTTTTTTGAGCTCAGCCATCTTTTCCTCTGTGATTTCGCTATCTTGCTCCTGCATGAATTGCCTTCTCCTTGCTGTAAGTTATTCTTGTCAGCCCGATTAAGACCAGAAAAGTTTTCGAGCTTCCTTATTCAGCGCTGCACGAAAATCGGGATGAGCAATAGCTATTAGTTCAAGAGCTCGTTCCCGATGAGTTTTCCCATAGAGGCGAGCAATGCCAAACTCTGTCACAACAACATCAGCGAGAGTTCGGGGGATGGTAACAACGGTCCCGCTTTCCAATTGAGGCACAATACGGGAAATTGTTTCCCCCTTTGCGGTTGAGGGCAAAGTGGAAATAAATCGTCCACCCTTGGAGAGCTGC
>CAYVMN010000006.1:0-43827 GCA_964452575.1 uncultured Desulfobacteraceae bacterium
CGGTCAGGGTCCCTGAAAAAAAAGGCGACAAATAGGGTTGCCGCGGCCACAGGGAGAGACAAGAAAAGTGCGCCAAAATAGGCAAACAGGAAGGTTAAGCCACAGCCGATGATGAGGAATGGGAATCCCTCCTTGGCCACTGGCCACTTGTTGTTAATGCGTGATTCGTCCATGAGAGGGGCACCGCAGGTGCTCAATCATATTCATCCGGGACGTGACAAGCTCTCTCCATAGAAAAAAGCTTATAACTATTGAACACATTTGTCAATGGCCTTCGTAGCAATTGGCTGCCCCCTCTCATACTTTGCAATCATAAATTACCCGGGGCCTGCCCAGTGAAACCAGGAAGCCATTTTTATAGGATAACACTTTGGCGTCTTGAAAGAAATGCAGATGACCGTGAGGGTCTTTTTTCCTTTCCCCTGCCTGGCAGAACCTGTATTTAAAGCTAAGGGGGCGTGCCAGAGGCTGTGAAGAATTTGGGTTACGTCCTTTGGAAAAAAGACCCTCACGGTCATCTTATTCCTCAGTGTTTTCAAAGCGCTGAAGTATTACCTTATAGGTAGGTTCGTGGAGTCAATTACAGGTCACATGAGGTCCTTTAACAGGGGGAAAGGGTTGGGACGAATATCAGGTGGCCGCAAGTAAATAGGGGTTAGTCTATTTGGGTCATCACAGGCTTGAGCGTTAAGCCGCTTGAGGCCCAATGACCCAACTGCAGATGCCTTCACGTTCCAGCAGAATGCAGGTGCCAACTCTGCCAGGGGGCCAAGCCTTTCTCTTATTAGGGGTCCCTGACGGGAAAAATTGTTTCCCACAAAGACTGATCTGGGATCGAGCATGGAATGGAAATCCTCATGTCTTACGCTGATATCCTCTCTTATTCTCCTAAGTTCATGCCCATTATCCCAGGCAAACTGGGCCGCAAAAAACTCTCCCTTTCTGGAGTCAAGGATCGAGGTAATTGGCAGATCCGAATAGGGAAGCTGGCTGGCCAAGGCCTCCAGGCTGGAGATGCCCACAATAGGAATTTGGAGTGCATGACACAACCCTTTGGCCACAGATAGCCCCACCCTAAGCCCAGTGAAGCTTCCAGGGCCTATTGCAACTGCAAGGCATTTCAAGGTCTGGATATCGCACTTGGAGTCGTTGAGGAGAAAATTGAGGGCCGACATAAGCCCCCCAAAATGGCCCCTCCCTTCGGACATGAAGTATTCGGCCAGGACTGTCCCCTCCTCATCCAGCAAGGCTATGCCGTACTGGAGCGTTGACGTGTTGATCGCCAGAATCATAGATCGAAACCTACTTCAGGAGCCTGGTCAGGTCATTGTAGATTACAACGGCCATCAGAATGACAAGGAGGAAGATACCGACTTTTTGGGCCAGTTCCCTCTTTTTGATATTAATCGGCTTTCCGACTGCGAGTTCAATAAGGAGGAATATGATAAAGCCGCCGTCGAGGATTGGGATGGGAAGCAGGTTCAAGATGCACAAATTGATACTTATCACTGCCATAAAAGGGAACAGATAAATCCAGTTTTCTTGGGCCAACTGTCCGGTCATCTGGCCGATCAAGATGGGCCCGCCGATAGTCTTTATTGGTATGACCCTTTGAAAAAGCTTGAGGATGGTGAGGCAGGTCAGTTCCACGATTTCCCAAGTCTTTCTAAGGCCCTCCTTGATTGAATCCCAAGGACCGAATATGACCTTTCTGAACTTGCCTGATGCTACTATCCCAATAAGGGCTGATTTGACCTCTTCACCAAAGATATTCTTGACGACTGAGAGTTCTGGTACCACTGTGAAGGTCAGGAGCTTGCCAGCCCTTTTTACCGTGAATTCTAGAGGCCTTCCCGCACTATTCTGGACAACGCCCTTGATTTCGCTCCAGGTCTCTAGCGGTTTCCCTCCTATAGCCACAATTTCATCCCCCTTCAAGAGCCCTGCCTTATCAGCCGGGGAACCTTCTCTGACCTGCCCTATCTCAGGGGTCATGACCTGGCTGCCCGCAAAGAGGTAAAAACCGCAGAAGATCACTAGGGCGAGGAAGAGATTAAAAAGAGGGCCTGCCGCAACAATGGAAATTCGTTTAAAAACATGTTTGTTGCTGAATGACTTCATTTGTTCTTCTGGGCTAAGGGGTTCATCAGTCTCATGGGGATCTTCGCCGAGCATCTTCACGTATCCCCCCAGCGGAAAAAAGGAAATGAGGTATTCAGTTTCTCCTATCTTCTTTCCAACCAGTTTGGGGCCGAAGCCCAGGGAAAATTTGAGGACCTTCACACCAAAATATTTGGCTACCAGAAAGTGGCCCAGCTCATGGAAAAAGATCAGGACACCTAGTACGATGACAAAAGGTACAATATAATAGATAAAAATATGCATAAATTATCCGGATTTCTTTTAAACTTGTTCCGAGTGAGTCACAACACCTTACCTTACTTTACATTGTGGTAAGAGAAGGATTTTTTCAAATCATATTATAGGGGGATTCCTGGATACGTCAAATGCCCTTTTATCCTAACCCCTCCAAGAGATTTAGAGCCATCTTTCGGACCCATCTGTCTGCCTCCATGACCATCTCAATGCTATCGACAGGGTGAGGCCGGTGTGCCTCCATGCTCTTCTCGATCAGTTCCGGGATGTCCAAAAATCCAATTTTCCCCTGCAAAAAGGACTCAACCGCTATCTCATTTGCCCCATTTAGGACCGCTGGCATACTCCCACCCAATTCTGCTGCCCTGAGGGCGAGTTCTAGGCATCTGAAGGTCTCCATATCCGGTTTTTCAAAATTCAAGATCCCGACCTGTTCAAGCTGGAGTTTGGGAAGGCTGTTTTCCAGGTGGTTGGGGAATGAGAGGGCATAGGATATGGGGATAAGCATGTCAGGGATACCTAACTGGGCGATGGTAGAGCCGTCTTTATATTCAACCATGGAATGTACAATACTCTGGGGGTGTATGAGGATGCCTATCTGATCCATGTCCAACCCAAAAAGCCATTTGGCTTCGATGGCCTCAAGTCCCTTATTCATCATGGTGGCAGAATCGATGCTGATCTTTGCACCCATATTCCAATTGGGGTGGGCTAGGGCCTGGGCCGGGGTTATGGTCTTCATCTGCTCCATAGATAACCCCCTGAATGGGCCCCCGGATGCGGTTAGTATCACGCGCCTTACATCCTCACGGGTGTGACCCTGTAGAGACTGGAGTATGGCGCTGTGTTCGCTATCAATAGGGATCAGTGAAACACCGGTCCTCTCCACCTCTTTCATTACCAGATGACCAGCCATCACCATGGTCTCTTTGTTTGCCAGCGCTATATCTTTGCCCGCCCTGATCGCCTCG
Organism: uncultured Desulfobacteraceae bacterium; assembly: GCA_964452575.1. Classification (GTDB taxonomy): domain Bacteria; phylum Desulfobacterota; class DSM-4660; order Desulfatiglandales; family Desulfatiglandaceae; genus CAYVMN01. Next base: position 3,348 of record CAYVMN010000006.1, read on the forward strand.
TACGTGGGCAACAGGCCAGCCGCCCCGCTCATTGCTGAGATAACGGTGTCAACTTCATCCAACGTGGCAAGGTGCAGACACCCTTCGGTGCCATACAATATCTCCGGCCCTCTGGAACTGCCAATACGACCTTTGAGTTGGGAGGCAAGTTCTTCTTCCAGGACTGAGACGACAATCGGCTGGAAGCCCTTTATCTGTTCTGAAAGGAGGTCAAGGTTTCTGCCGGCAGCCAGGGCCACTATCTTGTACTTTTCAGGATTGGCATGGATCACTTTGAGGGCGCTAACTCCGATAGAGCCGGTAGAGCCTAATAGGGCTATTTTTTTCATTTCACCTCCCTCGACTCATATTACCCAAAGAGAGATGTAGAGATATAGCACCGGGATGGCGAATATAAGGCCATCTATCCTGTCCAGTATCCCGCCATGCCCAGGGAGGATACGGCCTGAGTCTTTTACCCCATGGGCCCTCTTTACCATAGACTCTACCAGGTCGCCCGTCTGGCCAGCGACTGAGAGGGCAAAGGAAAGGAGTAATATAGTCATATTCAACGGGTGGATATGTACTATCTTGACGAAAAGGGCCCCTGCAAACACGCTACCGATAACTCCACCTATCGCCCCCTCCCAGGTCTTCCCCGGACTAATGGGCTCGTGGAGCTTATGCCTTCCGAAGAGCCTTCCTGTATAAAAGGCCAGGGTGTCGTTCGCCACACTGACCGATAGGAGAAAGAAGATCCATAAATTTCCATGAGGCAAAATATCAATCAATTGCAGCAGGGCTATTGGGAGTGCAATATAAATTGGTCCAAGGACTGCCTTGCCAGTATCCGCCGAAAGTTCTTTGTCGGGTAAGGGATGGTTGAGCATGAAGTAGGTCATGGGGACTGCCGCCCACAATACGATAATGATGGGCGCAATGAAGATTTGATGCAGGTGGATCACAAGAAACAATATCAATGTAAGAATATAACAGGACAAGCGAACGAATCTTGGGAGATGAGGGCCGCCCAGCCTAAAGAACTCTACCAGGCCGACCATGGATACGAGGTAGAGGAAGATATGAAATGCCCATCTTGGCCCTGGGCCGATGAGAAAGATCAGAATTGGTGTCAGTACTATGGCTGTGAGCCATCGCTTCAAATGCATGTGGCTTCATCTTCACCGGAAAAGGAATTTCTCTATTTCTTTTCCGTGCCCCCGAATCTCCTTTCCCTCCTTTGAAAGTCCTTTATAGCAGCGAGATATTCCTCTTTGCCGAAGTCGGGCCACAAGGTTGGAGTAACATAGATTTCCGTATAGGCTATCTGCCATAAGAGGAAATTGCTGACGCGGTATTCGCCGCTGGTCCTGATGAGTAACTCAGGATCTGGCATCTCTGCCAAATACAGTGAATTTGAAATCAGTTGTTCCGAGATCTCATTGGCACTGATCTTGCCCCTTTCTATTCTGGCACCTATCTTCCTGACGGCATCCAGGATCTCCTGTCTGCCCCCGTAGCTCAGGGCCAGGGTCAAGACCATGTCTTTGTTGGAAGCGGTCTGCTCCACAGTATCAAGGAGGACCTCACGTGTATCTTCTGGGAGCTTTTCTATTCTTCCAATACTTCGAAGCCTTATACCATTCTGCTGCATCTCGTCCAGTTCGTCCTTGAGAAAACGTTTGAGGAGTTTCATGAGGGCCCCAATTTCCCTCTGGGGCCTTGTCCAGTTTTCCTCGGAGAAGGCATACAAGGTCAGCCACTTGATACCTATTTCGCGGCTTGTTCTCACAATTTCCCTGACGGCCTCGGCTCCCTGCTGGTGGCCGGCCACGCGGCTCATGGATCTCTTCTTGGCCCACCTGCCATTTCCGTCCATGATTATGGCCACATGTTCTGGTAGCTTAATGGGGTCTATGGATATCATAGCATAAGACTTGAGCAACAAAAGTAAGTTAAGGTGCCTAAAGTCAGCAGTTTAGTAAACCGCGGAGCGAACCCAATTTTCCGGTTTATCCGGGTTAGCGGCTTAGAGGGGCTAAAAAGGCTGAGGGAATGAGACGTTAAGGATTAAAATTCCAAGATCTCTTTTTCCTTTTGGGCAGTGATCTCGTCTACTTTCTTTATAAACTCATCCGTTATTCTTTGCACCTCGTCCTGGGATCTATGAAGTTCATCTTCTGAAATCTCCTTTTCATTTTTCAATTCCTTGAACATTTCATTGGCGTCCCGCCTGTGGTTTCGAATCGAAACCTTACATTCCTCAGCCATTTTTCTTGCCAGTTTTGCCAGTCCCCTGCGCCTTTCTTCAGTCAAGGGCGGGATGGGTATCCTGATGATCTTGCCATCATTTATGGGAGTAAGGCCCAGTTCAGACTTTAGGATACTCTTTTCTATGTCTCCAATGATGGACTGGTCCCAGGGCTGGATGGTGATAAGCCGACTTTCTGGTACAGAGATGGAGGCAACCTGTTCAATGGGCATCTGGATCTCGTAGCACTCCACCTTTATGTCGTCAAGCAGCGCAGTGGAGGCCCGGCCGGTCCTAATCTTCTTGAATTCCCTCTTGAGGGCCTCCCCGGTCTTAGTCATCTTTTCCCTAAGTTCCGAAAGGATTTCATCATTCATGAATCGCCCCTTGCACTAAGGCGTCTATTTGTCCCCCTCGTCGGACTCTCCCAGTTGAAACCTCACAAATCGCCTGATCATGATATTTTCTCCGGTCTTGGCCATTAATTCGTTTAATAGGTCATTTACCGTGATATCCGGATTCTTCACAAAGGGTTGCTCCAAGAGGCAGGCCTCGGAAAAGAATTTCTTAAGCTTGCCTTCGACAATTTTTTCGACCAGCTTCTCTGGTTTGCCGGAGTCCCTCGCCAGGGTGGCATAGATCTCCCTCTCTTTTTCCAAAACACTGTCCGGCACACCTTCCGGATCTATGGCAATGGGATTGGTGGCAGCAATTTGCATAGCTATGTTTTTGACAAAGCTTGTAAAATCCTCAGTTTTCCCTGTAAAATCAGTTTCACAGTTTGCTTCCACCAAGACTCCAATCTTGCCACCGGCATGGATGTAAGATTGTACCTGTCCCTGGGAGGTGCTCCGTCCGCTTCGCTTCCTGGCAGTGGCAATCCCCTTCTTTCTCAAATAATCGACTGCCTTGTCCATGTCTCCGTTTGACTCTGTAAGGGCCGCCTTGCAGTCCATTATGCCGACACCGGTTTTTTCTCTCAGCTCTTTTATCAGTGAAGTTGAAATTGCCAATTCCTATTTCCTCCGTATCTCTTTTCCCACTCAAGTATTTTAAGCAACCATTATCAGGGGTCTATGCGATATCAGTTTGCGATTCCTCCGGCCCTGCCTCATCGGTTGCCTCAGCCAGTTCCCTTCTTGGAAGAATAATGACCTCGGGGCCTTCCTCTTCTTCTTCATCCAATTGAGGCGCAATCGCTTCCGGGAATTCACCCTCTTCTACTACCTCCTGTTCTTTGATTAATTCAGACTCTGCCCTCAATCGCTCTTCGGCAAGATGGTGACCTTCCACGCATGCATCAGCGATCCTTGAACATATCAATCTTATGGCTCTTATCGCGTCATCGTTGCCTGGAATGATGAAGTCTACTTCATCCGGGTTGCAGTTCGAGTCAGCAATAGCGACAACCGGAATTCCCAGCATTCTGGCCTCTCTGACAGCAATTCTTTCCCTCTTCGGATCAACCACGAAGATGGCCCCGGGCAGTTCGTCCATGTTCTTGATGCCGCCGAGGTTCCTGTTTAGCTTGAATAGCTCTTTCTCCATCTTCAGGACTTCCTTTTTTGTATACCGATTAATAGAGCCATCCTCTTCCATGGCCTCCAGCTCTCTCAAACGGGCGATACTTTGCCGGATAGTCTGGAAATTGGTGAGCGTTCCACCGAGCCAACGGTTCACCACATAGAACATTCCGCAACGTTCGCTCTCTTCCACAATCGACTCATGGGCCTGCTTTTTGGTTCCCACAAAAAGCACCGAGTAGCCCTCCGATACAATTTTGGTAATGAATTCGTACGCTAGTTTAAAGAGTCTTACCGTCTTTTGAAGATCTATGATATGGATACCGTTGCGCGCCCCAAATATGTAAGGTTTCATTTTGGGATTCCATCGCCTTGTCTGATGTCCAAAGTGTACGCCCGCCTCCAAGAGCTGTTTCATATTCGTAACTGCCATCCAATCCTCCTTTTTTAGAGACCCTTCTCGGTCTCTTAGCCACGGTTTGTCCTCGACCCGGAATTACTCCCACCTTACAGCAAGCAAGGCACCGGGCAAGATTCCGGATCTGTGATTTAGGCCCAATAAGCGCTTGAGCTCATTGGGTCAACCTGTTATAATTAATTCTACCCGTTATAATCAACAACCCCGCCAAAAGCGGGGGATTTCAAGGCCTTGCCGTCAGAAAAAATTTTGAATTAATTTATTTAACATTATTCATCACCTTTTGCAAGAAAAAATTAACAGATATTTCCCGGCCTCTTGCCCGGGTCCAATACCGTGGAGACGGGGGATTATTATGGATGAGGAGATAAAAAGGGGCATAAAGAGGGCCTTTCAGCGTGCCGAGGTGGGGCTAACTAAGTCCGTACTCCGCTGGAAATACAAGAAGGAAGGCAAGGAGATTCCCTTGGAGGAAAGGCTCGAATATGAATCACGTCATGTGGCTGACCGTGCCCATGAGGTCATTACCAGGAGGGGAAAGACCTTCTGGAATGAGCTTAAGAAGGCCTACTCAGACCGAGACAGTGCCAAAGGACCGGGCGAGTGAAAAAAATAGAGTTGTTATGCGATATAAGGGCAGCCCTAGATCAGGAGGAGGAAGTCAGGCTCTCACCGTGGGCCTGCCGGAGTCGCGACGCAATCAGAAAGAGAGAGGAGGTGGAAGTAGATAGGGGGCACCGACAGAATTTCTCCGTCGATACTGATCGTATACTCCATTCCTTGGCTTATTCCCGTTACATTGACAAGACACAGGTCTTTTACCTCATAAGAAACGATCACATTACCCATCGTGTATTGCACGTCCAGCTTGTCTCAAAGATCGCCAGGACCATAGGTCGTCTCCTCAAGCTCAATGAAGACCTGATTGAGGCCGTTGCACTAGGGCATGATATAGGACATACCCCTTTCGGACATGATGGCGAGACATTTCTCTCGGAACTATGTGAATATCATAATATAGGCCGATTTCTGCATAATATACAAGGTGTCAGATTCCTGCAGGAGATAGAGAGAAAAGGGAGGGGCTGGAACCTGACCTTGCAGGTCCTGGACGGCATACTCTGCCATAACGGAGAATTGCATTCTCAGGCATTGGAGCCGCAAGAAGGGAAGGATTTTGAGGCCTTGGACCGTGAGGTGAGACAAAGAATGAAAGATGCCTCCCTGGATGTCTGGCCCATGACCCTGGAGGGATGTGTCGTAAGGATGGCCGATACCATAAGCTATATCGGCCGGGATATTGAGGATGCCATCAGGCTCGACCTGATACGGCGTGAGGATCTTCCCCAAGGATGCAGGATGGTCCTAGGGGACACCAATGGGACCATAGTCTACACCCTGGTGGAAGACCTTGTTTCAAATAGCCTGGACAGGCCCAGTGTAAGCTTCAGCATCAAAGTGGGGACGGCGCTCAGGGAATTGAAGGAATTCAATGAAGAGTCTATCTACAGGAACAAAAAGGTAAAGGAGCAGACCCCCAAGATCAGGCTGATGTTTGAACTGTTATTTAAAAAATATCTTCGGGACCTTGAAACGGGGAATGAGGACTCGGATATCTTTAGAGGATACCTGGATGGCATGTCGCAGGAATACAAAGGGAAGACATCAAATCCAGAAATGGTGCGCGATTTCATTGCAGGAATGACAGACGAGTACTTCCTTAACCAATGCAATAAGAACCTGGTTCCGCAAAGGAAAACAGGTATCTTTTAAAGATATGACAGAATATAATGAAATTATTGCTTATACTGGTTGACAAAGAGAGGCGCAATGGATATGGATACCACATCTAAAGATCCAGGAGAGATCGCTTACTGTGATTGGAGGCCTGTAAGATGGTCCCGTTTGGAGAGCTTAGGGAAAGAGACACCATCTTAAAGCTCGAAGACGTCCACATGTATTTTGGCAAGGTGGCCGCCTTGGCCGGAGTTAGCCTGGAGGTAAAGAAGGGCGAGATTCACTCCATTATTGGTCCAAACGGGGCCGGTAAGACGGTAATGATGAATTGCATCAATGGCCTTTATAGACCCCAAAGGGGAAACATCTATTTCAAAGGGCAGAGGGTCAATGATCTAAAACCTTACCGGCGCGCTGAGATGGGTCTGTCACGGACCTTCCAGAAGATAGAACTCTTTGGGGGGATGAGCGTCCTTGACAATATCCGCCTCGGAAGGCATATCCATCTCAAGAGTGGTATTATGAGCGGTTCTGTATATGTTGGCAAGACCAAGCGGGAGGAACTGGAAAGCAGGAAATTCATTGAGGAAGAGATAATCGACTTGCTGGAAATAGAGAGCATTAGAGATAAGACGGTCCATATGCTACCTTATGGACTGCAAAAGCGGGTGGAACTGGGGAGGGCCCTGGCCCTCAACCCCGAAGTTTTGCTGCTTGATGAACCGCTGGCAGGGTTGAATCTCGAAGAGGTTGAAGATATGGCGCGTTTTATCTTGGATCTCAATGAGGAAGAGCGTTGGAAGGTCACCTGTGTCCTGGTGGAACATGATATGGGTGTGGTAATGGACATTTCTCAAAAGGTCTTTGTATTGAATTTCGGAAATCAGATCATGGACGGGTCGCCAGAAGAGGTCCAGAATAACCCAGAGGTGATAAAGGCCTACCTGGGCGAGGAGGATATGTATTCTACTAGGAGGTAGGTGAAGGGATGAATGGATCCGGGATAGAAATCACCAAGGACCTCACGATTCCTAAGCTGTTTCTCAGGCAGTGCAAGAAGTATGGCAGTAAAAAGGTGGCCATGAGGGAAAAGGAATTTGGTATATGGATTCCATTTACCTGGCAGGACTATTATGAGAATGTCAAATATCTTTGTCTCGGTATGGTCAGCCTCGGCCTCAAGCGGGGAGACAAGGTTGCAATGATCGGGGATAATCGGCCCGAGGGGCTCTGGGCTGAAATGGCCGCCCTTTGCGCAGGGGGCATGGGCGTGTGGCTCTTTCAGGACTGTATGATGGAGGAGGTCAAGTATATTATAGACCACTCAGATAGCAAGATATTTGTTGGTGAGTCCCAAGAGGAGGCGGATAAGGCCTTATCTATCAAGGGCGACTGCCCGAAGCTGGAATGGATCGTGTGGGATGATCCAAAGGGAATGAGAAACTACCGACAGGAATATTTGATAAGCCTCAAGAAGGTTCAGGAGCGGGGAAAGGAACTGGACCAGAAAGAGCCTGATCTCTTTGAGAATCTGGTGAATGAGGGCAATGGTGATGATATTTGTCTCCTCTTTTATACATCCGGGACCACAGCCCTTCCCAAGGGGGCCCTCTTGAGTCACTGGAACATGCTCACCATGGGGCGCAATCTCATGGCTACCGACCCCTGTTATGATACCGATGATTTCGTCTCTTATCTGCCATATGCCTGGATCGGGGAGCAGATGATGTCCATTTCCTGCGGTCTGCAGGTGGGATACACCCTCAACTTTCCGGAAGAGCCGGAAACGGCCCAGGAAAATATCAGGGAGATTGGGCCACACGTCATGTTTGCGCCCCCCAGGCTGTATGAGGGGATGACCCGGAGCGTTCAGGTCAAGTACATCGATTCCACCTGGATCAAGAGAAAGGCCTATGAGTTTTCCACAAAGGTGGGCCATAAGGTGGCGAATCTCAAATTCGAAAAGAAGGCCGTGCCTTTGTATTTGAGATTATTGAACTGGCTGGGCTATGCGATTGTCCAAAAGAAGCTGAAGGACCATCTAGGCATGTCACGGCTCAGACACTGCTACACGGGCGGGGCAGCCATGGGCCCGGATCACTTCAGGTTTTTCCATGCCCTTGGGGTCAATCTTAAGCAGATATACGGTCAGACCGAGATTGCCGGCATTTCCATTGTCCATCGCGATGGGGACGTAAAGTTCGACACCGTGGGGACGCCCATCCCAGAGACAGAGGTCAGGATTACCGAAGAGGGGGAAATCATATCCAGGAGCCCCTCGATGTTCCATGGGTACTACAAGAACGAAGAGGCCACAGAGAAGACCCTGGTAGACGGATGGCTCCATTCCGGGGACAAGGGATTTATCGATGAGGATGGCCATCTGGTGGTGTTTGACCGCTCAAAGGATGTGATGACCCTGAGTGATGGCAGGCCATTCTCTCCTCAGTATCTGGAGACCAGGCTGAAGTTTAGTCCCTTTGTGCAGGAGGCCTGGGTTGTCGGGGACAAGAGGGAATACGTTGTCTCGGTTATGTGCATTGATTATTCGGTGGTAGGTAAGTGGGCCGACGAGAAGAAGCTCAACTATACAAGCTATCCGGAATTATCCCAGAAAAAAGAGGTCTATGACCTGGTCCAGAAACAGATAGAGGAGGCCAATAAAGACCTTCCAGGGCCGGCAAAGATTCGCAAATTCGTGAACCTCTATAAGGTATTTGACGCTGATGACGAGGAACTTACAAGGACCTCAAAGCTAAGGCGTGCCTTCGTGGAAAAGAGATACAAGGATATCGTAGACGCCCTTTACTCAGATGTAGATATGGTCCACATGGATACGACAATCACCTACGAGGATGGCAGAGAACAACGGATAAAGACCGACCTGCGTATCCAGGAGGTTAAGGTCTGAAGGGCAAGCTACAAAGAAACATTACTGCCTGCTGGTTACTGAACATGGAGGGTAAAAGGAATGGAGCTGTTCTTTATGAGCCTGACCACCGGGATTATGGTGGGTGGTATCTATGCCCTGGTGGCCCTGGGGTGGGTCCTGATTTATAAGTGCTCCGGCGTGCTCAACCTGGCCATGGGAGAGTTAACCCTTATAGGGGCCTATGTGACCTACAGCTTCTATGAGGCGGGGGCCCCCTTTGTCGCTGCCGTGCTCTTGACCTTGGTAGTGGGAATTGTCCTAGGTTTCTTGACCGAGCGTATCTTCCTAGACAAGCTCATCGGGGAGCCCATCTTATCGGTCATCATGGTGACGACGGGGCTCTCCTTTTTCTTGAAGGGCCTTATTGGATATCTCTGGGGAGCGGATACAAGGGTTTTTACCCCTTCCATCTTTGACATCAAACCGATGACGGTTGGCATGCTCAAGATATCTCCGGTATATCTCTGGTCATTTATTCTGTCCATTGTGCTCCTTATTGTCTTTGTATCCTTCTTCAAGTATACCCGTTGGGGTCTTTCCATGCAGGCCACGGCCGATGACGAAACGGCAGCCCTCTCCTTAGGGGTGAGTGCCCGCTTTGTCTATGCAGCCGCATGGGCCATAGCCTTCATGAGTGCGGGCGTTGGGGGCGCACTGCTCGGGAACATCAACGGTATCAATATCTCCGTGGGCTATTTGGGGTTGTTGGTATTGCCTGCGGTGGTCCTTGGCGGCCTCAATTCCGTGCCGGGGGCCATTGTCGGGGGTATCATGATCGGACTGCTCCAGAATTTTTCAGGGACCTACCTCGACGAGTTTTTCCCGGGCGGCGTAAAGGAAATCGTGCCCTTTGCCTTTATGGCGGTATTTCTCCTGTTCAAGCCCTATGGTCTTTGGGGGTGGGAGAGGATTGAGAGAGTGTAAACAGCGGGCATTATGCAGTGAGCAGTGGGCAGTATGCGGAGTAAGGAATGCGGAACGGCGCAGGGGATTAGGGGCTGTTCCAAATCCACAATCCGCAATCTGAAATTCGCAATCCAAGATCGTTTTTGAGGGTTATCCTATGTCCAGCGTATGGCTACCGTGTGGTGACTATCACTGGGACTATGCACAGGACCAGGCCTGGTGGCAGACCAATTTTCTAAAGGGGAAGATGATCCTGCTCTTAGCCGTCGTTTTTGTCGGCATTCCACTGATTGCCGATGAGTACTGGATAAGTGTGGGGACTATGGTCGGATTTACGGCCATGGGTGCCTTGGGCGTTCAACTGCTCATCGGTTACACCGGGTTGCTTACTCTGGGTCATGCCGCCTTTATTGCCGTAGGGGCCTATACGAGCGTCATGTTGGTGTTGCAGTTTCCCTGGCCTCGGTTCATTGTAGACTGGGGGCTTGCCTATCCCATCAGTATCATGGTAGCGGGCATTGTTGGAGGGCTGTGGAGTGTACTCTTCGGGCTCCCCTCTGCCAAGGTCAAAGGCTTTTATTTGATCCTTACCACCATGGCGGCCCAGTTTATCACCGTTGATTTTATCCTGACCCAGTATGTCAGCCAGATCGGAGGGAGGGGCCAGGCATTTTCTCTGCCCCCGGGCACCATTAAGATCGGACCATGGGTCATAGAGAATGAGGTGCAAATCTATTTTGTAATGGTCGTTTTGCTCACACTGATGGTGATTGTGTTGGCCAACTTGCTTCGTTCTAAGCCGGGGCGTGCATGGGTGGCCATCAGGGATAACGATATTGCGGCAGAGGCCCTGGGCATCAATATCGTGTGGTACAAACTGCTTTGCTTTTTCGTTGCTGGTTTCATGGCCGGTGTTGCAGGCGCCTTCTGGGTTTGTAACACTGCTGCGCTTAGTCCCGAACACTTCCAGTGGTTTCTCTCCCTCTGGTTGGTGGCGGTGATCCTTATCGGGGGAGTCGGTTCCATCCAGGGGGTCATTTTCGGTTCCATATTTATGGTTGTTGTCATGGAGTTGCTACAGATGGCGGTGATTCCCCTTGCTGACTATTTTCCCAAGTTGCTGGTGGATTTCGCCTACATCAAGGACATGGCCTTCGGATTGGCAATTTGCGGCTTCCTGATCTATGAGCCCAACGGACTTGCCTACCGATGGTGGCAGGTCAAGAACTACTTTAACCTCTGGCCGTTTTCTTACTAGAGTTTGGTTAAATCATTTTGCCCCACTTGACGATTCGGCAGGTCTACAATTAACCTGTAGGAGAAAGGAGGTGAGTAAGGCTTTCCCAAATCAAGAATTTTAGTGGCTAGAAGAAACCCGTAAAGGTCATTTGCAAAGGAAAGGGGGAAATTTATGAAGAAAAACATCTTTCTAAGTCTGTTGGTGTCGTTTCTGGCAGTATTCTTGGTAGTGGGGGTTTCTACCACGGCGCTGACCAAAGAGATTAAAATAGGTGGTCTCAATGATACCACCGGGGCAACATCGGACGTAGGAAAGGATTATGCCATTGGCATGGCGGACGCCTATAAGTACATTAACGCACAGGGAGGCGTCAACGGGATACCGATCAAATATACCTGGTTTGATTATGGGTATCGTATTCCGGAGGCTATCACAAAGTATAAGCTGCTGAAAAGACTCGGAAACATTGCAATCATGGGATGGGGGACCGGAGATACCGAGGCCCTTTCACCCACCATCAACAAGGATAAAATTCCTTATGTATCTGCATCTTACTCAGCCCACCTGACAGATCCCAAAAAGACGCCATATAACCTTTTCTTTTCTTCGGATTATTCAACCAATGCCAGGGCATGCCTGACTGCCTGGTTTGACAAGAAATGGCCCAAACACAAGGATTATGGCAAGAGGAAACCGAGATTCGCCGCTTGTTATATGTTCGCATCACCGTATGGCAGTGCACCCATCAAGGCCATCAAAGACCAGGCCAGACTCTTGGGCTTTGAGATCGGTGATGATCAGGACGCATCTCTCTTTGCCCTGGATGCCAAGAGCCAGGTGATGGCACTTAAGAAATTCGCCCCAGATGTGGTCTGGCACGGAAATACCACCATGTCGGTAGCGGCCACGGTTCGCGATGCATACGCGTTGGGGCTTGGTGCCGACTGGATAATAAATAACTGGGGTTTTGATGAGAACCTATTCCGTCTGGCTGGAGAGGCGGCCGAAGGTTTGATGGGAGCCACTCCCTGTGCCTTTTTCGGGCAGAATTACCCGAACATGGACCTAGTGGTATCATCAGCTGAGCTTTACAGCCCTGGCGTGCCTTTGGGCAATCGGCTGGTCCGGACTGTCCAGGCCTGGGGCGATGCCCTGATTCTCTGGGAGGCCATGAAGAGGGCGGCGAAGAAGGGCGTTGATCTCACCAAGCCCGGCTGCGGGCCCGCAATCATGACCGAAGGTTTTGAGACATTTCGCAATTTTGATATCGGCCTTGGCGCGTCGCCCATCAGCTTCACACCGACTGATCACAGACCTACCACAGGGTGTCTCGTCCAGGAATGGAAGGGTGGAAAACTTGTTGAAGTCGAGAGGGTCGATCTCAAACAGAGATGGCCGGAACTGTGGGAGAAAAAATGGCTCGGATGGTAGTATCTTAACAATCTCACCCCTGGAGGTAGACCTTGGAGACGTCAGAGGCGATACTTAAGATCAATAATATCGAGGTCAAATACCACGAGGTGATCCTGGTCCTCAAGGGGGTGTCTGTCGAGGTCCCCAGGGGAGGTATCGTGGCACTACTTGGTGCCAATGGCGCCGGGAAGAGCACGACCCTCAAGGCCGTCTCCGGCCTGCTCAAGACAGAAGAGGGCGAGGTCACTGACGGCGGCATTGAATATGAGGGACGCTACATACACCACGAAAGGGCTGCAAAGATAGCCAAGGCCGGCATCATTCAGGTCATCGAGGGCCGCCGCGTGTTCGAGCACCTTACTGTAGAGGAAAATCTCAAGGTGGGTGCTCACCTGAGAAAGACCGGTTCGGTGAAGGACGGTCTTCAGACGGTCTATCACTATTTCCCAAGGCTTCTGGAGAAGCGTAATGAAGTAGCCGGCTTTGTTAGTGGCGGAGAGCAGCAGATGACGGTCGTGGGAAGGGCCTTGATGACCGAGCCCAAGTTGGTATTGCTGGATGAGCCTTCCATGGGTTTGGCCCCCATGCTCATCCATGAAATTTTCAATATCATCATGAAGCTCAACAAGGAAGAAAAGATTTCGATCCTCCTTGTGGAACAGAACGCTAAGCTGGCCCTGAACGTCGCGCCTTATGCCTATGTCATGGAGACAGGCAGAATCGTTATGGACGATACCTCCGACCAACTGAGTCAGAATGAAGATATCAAGGATTTCTACCTTGGCTTGGGAGAAAGGGGAGGGAAGAAGAGCTTTCGCGATGTAAAGCACTACAAGCGAAGGAAAAGGTGGTTAAGTTGATTTAGGAAACACTCCAAGTCGTGCGGAGGAATTGGGAGTGAGGAATTGGAGATCTTCTTTCCGAAATCCCAATTCCGAAATAGAAAAGGGAGGTCTCTTATGATGAAGAAGAAACTGGCTTTGATGATGCTTTTGACTTTCGGCCTCAGTCTTGCTCTTATGTCCTGTGTGACGACACAGGTCAAGCCCACTGCGGCCAACTTTGTCGCCCCAAAGATTTCGCTGGAATCATTTATGGTTCCTTTCTATGATGAGTATTGGTATATCGCAAAATCTGTGAAACCAACTAAAGGGCAAGCAGGAGACCGGGGCGCGTTCCTGCCTATGACGTTTGTCTTTAACGTCAAGAATCCCAATGCCTATCCGATCCGCCTGGATGAAATAAAGTATACCGTTGTTTTTGATAAAGACTTTCAAATGATTACAAGTGCTGACCAGCTCTCCAACTGGATTCCGGCCGGCATGGAAGATCAGGTAAGTGTGACCACAATGATCACTGTTCGTTCTGCCCTGGTGGGACTGTTGCTCGCCAACGCCGTACAACTCAAGGCCAAGGGATGGGATCCATGGGCGACCCTCGAAAGATGGTGGAAGGGGGTCCCCGAGGGGACTGTTAAGGTTACTTTGACAGAGTGTACTTTCTCATTCACGGCCGACGGTGTCACAAAGGTCTATCCTTTTTCTGTTAATGTGCAGTAACATAATCAGGGGGTCAGGCCTTGATATTCGACACAATCCCTCTTGAAGGAAGGATCGCAAGAGAATTCGTGTTAAGGCCTGACCCTCATGGGGAATAATATGGGACTCTACGATTTTACCTTCTATGATCTGATAAGGCGAAATGCGATCAACTTTAAGGGCAAGGAGGCATGGTTTGAGGTAGATGACGGGCGGTCCCTGACCTTTTCCAGATATAAGGAAAAGGTTGACCTGCTTGCCTGTGGTCTGGGAAAGGCAGGGGTCAAAAAGGGGGACCGCGTGGGTGTTGTGGGGAAAAATAGCCTTGAGTACTTTCTCCTCTACGGCGCTGCTGCAGGCCTTGGGGCTATTGTACTACCAATCAACTGGAGGCTTTCGGCCGATGAGATGGCATTCAACCTGAATGATTGTGAGCCAGGACTGTTGTTTGCGGATCAGGAGTTTCAAGAAATCATTAGCGGGGTTAAGGAAAGGCTCCCGTCGGTGAGAAAATATTTCAACCTTGGTCCTGAAGGGGGAGGATTTTTAGAGTTCGGCTCATTGATGGATCATGACGATGTCTTCAATCCGGAAAACGTGTCGACAGATGACGGATTCGTAATTATCCACACGGCAGCCGTGGCAGGAAGACCCAGGGGGGCTTTATTGAGCCACGGTAATGTCCTTTGCGCGGATATGCATTTTGGATACTTTTTCAACCTTACTGCGGACGATGTCCATTTGAACATTTTACCCCTTTTCCATGTGGGTGGTCTTTTCATGGTGACATCGAGCTTTCATGCAGGGGTACTGAATGTCAATATGGCCAAATTTGATGCGAATAAGGCCGCAGAGATGATTGAGGGAAAGAAGGTTTCCATGATGTTCACCTTTGCGCCCATCCTCGGATCTGTTCTGGAGGCCCATGAGAAGACAGGCCGAGATATCAGCAGCCTCAGGATTTCCGCTGGGCTTGACACGCCTGAGACCATTGAAAAGTATCAACGGATCACCGGAGGGACCTTCTACTGCATGTATGGCCAGACAGAGACCTCCTGCGTGGCCACTTTTTGTGCATATAATGAAAGGCCTGGATCCGCGGGCAAGATGCTTCCGCTGGCAGAAGTGAGGCTTGTGGACGACCATGATCAACCGGTCCCTGTGGGAGGGGTTGGGGAGATTACCATGAAAGGCCCCATGGTATTCAAGGGTTACTGGAATCTCCCCAAAGACAACGAGTACACCTTCCGCGATGGCTGGCATCACACGGGTGATCTGGGCCGGTTTGATGAAGACGGATTTCTCTGGTATGCGGGCCGCAAGGCCGAGAAGGAACTCATCAAGCCCGGAGGTGAAAATGTCTATCCTGCAGAGGTGGAAAAGGTCGTGCTTCAGCACCCGGCGGTAGAAAGGACCGTGGTCTTCGGAGTGCCTGATCCCAAGTGGAAAGAAGGGATCAAGGCGGTATGTCAGTTAAAGGAGGGCGAGACCTTAGAGCCAAAGGAATTGATCGATTTTGTAGGGGCCCGGATCGCGAGATATAAGAAACCCCAATACGTGGAATTCATAACCGATTTTCCACTCTTGGATGATGGCCAACCCGATAGGGTCAAGATAAAGGAATTATACGGCGGAGAGCAATAATGTCTTAAGACATCTATGCAATTGAAAAAGGCCCTGCCTAACGGTCAGGGCCTTTTTCTTTGCACAAGAAGATTATAATACTACCTGACGTCTGGTAGCCTCAAAATTCCTTGAACTTGTATTCAAGATTAATGAGTACATGCGTCTATTCCTGAGAGCAGCTATTGTCATATGCTATTGAAATACATGGCTAAATATATTCTATTTGGTATTGATTGAAAAAATAACTTGACTCTCCTAAAAATCTCCTGATAATGAATTATTATCCGAAAGGAAAAAATTAGCTACAAAAACGAATAACAGTTCGCCACCTAAGATGACAAGAGAGCATGCTGAGTGAACAGACCAGAGAGGATGTCGTGGAGGTTCCCAGCGGTGCAAAAAATCAAGAACAAGGAACTCGTTGAAAAACGGCAGCAGCAGATATCTGATGCCGCAATGAGGCTTTTTGCCAAGAATGGGTATCACAATACCACCGTCCGGGACATTGCCAGGCTATCGAAGATCAGCACAGGTTCGATTTATGACTATATCAAGAATAAGGAGGACATCCTTTTTCTGGTCTCAAAGAACTTCTTTGATAACCTGCAAAGGGAGGTTGAAAAGGCAGTCAAGGGTCTGGATGATCCCTTGATGAAGTTGAGGGCGGTTATCGAGGCAACCCTGACGGTCATAGATCGGTTTCAGGAATATGTGCTCATCACTTACCGGGAATCAAAATACTTCAAACGGCAGGATCTAATGGGGATCTTCCAGCAGGAGGACTTTTTTATTGATGTTTTTCTACGGATTATGGAGGAGGGGAGGCAAAAGGGACTCTTTCAGGTTCGGGATCCCTTTGTGGTCGCAAACCTCCTAACGCTGATGACCCATTGCTGGGCCCTCAAGCGTTATAAGTTGAAAGAGTGCAGTCTCTTTAGCTTCAAAGAAACACTTATTGAGCTTGTCTTGGAAGGAATTGGCAGGAAAGATGTAGTGAAAACAGATAGTCAGAGGGAGGTATAGCAGTCATGGGAAACGGGACGATTCCTTATGATCGAAACTATGGGGCGTTGGTGAGAGACAGAACGCAAAGCAACATTCGTATCAAGAAGCTTTACGGGCCAGAGGATATCGAGGGCCTTGATTATGAAAAGGACCTGGGAAATCCAGGGCAGGTTCCCTTTACTAGAGGGACTTATCCGGACATGTATAGAAAGGCCCTGTGGCTCAAATCCTTTATTGTCTGTTACGCAACGCCAGAGGAAACCAACAGGGCCTTCAAACAGTACATTGCTGCCGGTCAGACAGGCCTTCGAGTGCTCACGGATACCTCAACCCTTTCCGGGGTTGACCCTGATCATCCGCTTGCAAGATATGACATCATGTGCAACGGCAATCCGACCTTTGCACTGACCGAGTACGAGACAATGCTGGACGGAATCGCGCTTGAGGATATCGATTTTGAATCGGCGAATTCTACCCCTTCCGGCAGTTTCTTTACCTATGTCTATCTGGTCTCCCTGATGGAAAAAAGGGGTTCTGATATCTCAAGGCTGAGGGGTACGAATATCAACGACCCAATTCACGCATTCATCGTATATGGAACCCCAGAGTTTCCTCCTAAACTCGCCCGAAAGGTAAATCTGGACCTGATAGAATTTGGAATCAAGAATACCCCGAAATTGCATCCATGCACCCCGTGCGGATACGACATGCGTGATGCCGGGATCAGTTCCATCCAGGAGATGGCCTTTGTCATGGGCAACGCCTTGCAGTACTACGGGGATGCCATAAAGGAGCGGGGCGTGAAATTCGACGATTTCAGACCTATGGTCTTTTCAATGAGCTCTGAGTCCGATTTTTTCGAGACCATCGCCAAATTCCGTGCCACCAGAAGGCTTTGGGCCAAGATTGCCAAAGAAAGGCTCGGGGCCACCAAACCGCGTAATATGGCCTGTCGGATAGGTATCCGGACGGCCGGGAACTCCATCTATCCCCAAAAGCCCCTAAACAATACCGCGAGAATTACCATGCAGATACTGGCCGCCGTATTAGGCGGCGTACAATCCATTGATCCTTCAGGGATTGACGAGACCTTCGGTTTACCCTCTGAAGAGTCCAGGATTTTCGAACTGGATCTCCAGCACATCATAGCTCACGAAAATAATGTTCCCCTCACCGCTGATCCTTTGGGAGGGTCCTATTACATAGAATGGCTTACCAACAAGCTGGAAGATGAGACCGTCAAACTGCTGGATGAGATCGATCAAGTTGGGGGCATGTGGCGGTGTCTAGAGACCGGGTGGCTCCAGAAGCAGTTTGATATCACCACCGCAGAGATCCAGAATGAGATCAATGAATGCAAGCGGCTGATCATTGGGGCCAATTCCTTCAAGGGGGAAGACGGCGAGATCAGCAAGAAGATCATTGAAGGGGCCTACAAGGTGCCGCCCGATGATAAGAGGTTCGGCGCCATTGACAGAGTCAAGGAGCTTAGGGAGAAGCGTGATCAGAAAAAGGTAAAGGAAAGACTAAAAGAACTCGTCGAGTCGGTGCAAGAAGGTCAAAATATTTTGAGGCCCACCATTGAGGCTACCAAGGCCTATGCGACCCTGGGCGAGATGGTGGGGACAATACGGCTAGCGAACGGGCTCCCCTATGATCCCTACGGGCGAATCCCCATGCCGGAATTCATGAAGGATATCGTTTAGGAGAGGGAGGGGTAGGGTCATGAAAGAGGAGAACAGAAAGATACGAGTATTGATCGGCAAGGTAGGATTCGATCCCCATGATAGGGGTATCCTCATCCTTTCTCAAGGGTTAATGAAGGCCGGAATGGAGGTCATTTTCCTGGGCAAATTTCAAACCGCAGAGGAAGTAGTAAGTTCTGCAATTGAGGAGAATGTCGATGTTATCGCCTTGAGTGATCATTGCGGGGTCATGCGCCTGATCGCGGGGGATGTGATGGAATTGCTTGAGAATCAGAAAGCAACCGATATCTGTGTCGTGGCAGGGGGAATTATCCCCGAAGAGGACAGGCCATTGCTGGAGAAAATGGGGGTTACCGGCAATTACGGCATGGGGACACCCATGGAGGAAATCGTAAGGCACATCAAGAAAAGGGTTAATAATAAGAAACGCTGAGAAATAACTTCAGGCATCCGGGGCTTACCTGCTCAAGAGCTTATCAGCCTCTTCGATCAATTCGCTAAGTGTGGCCTTCTCATCAATTTCCAATATAGTCTCAAACTCGCTTTGGACGGCATCTTTTGCGAAAAGGCCGGGTAAAGGTTCGATTGACGGGGTATGAATTGGAGACCGGTCGGGTTCTGAAGGGGCAAAAATCGCAGCCGGAGGAACAAAATCATGCCTGCTGTCGAGATAAGATCGGTATTGATCCATGCTGAACATCCCTTCATTCCTTCCGGTAAGGATTGCGCTTTCTATCTGCATGAGCCTGTTATCACGTATAATGCTCTTGACGGATTGCGTGCCCCTCAAGATGGAAAGGAGGGGGACCCGGTAATTGAGTGACGGCATAAAGACGAGCCTTTGAATGACCAGAAAGGAGAGCGTGGAGGCAATCTGGTTACGAACCGAGTCCTGGGTCTCGGGATGGAACGAGTTACAGATGCGATGCAGGGCATCCTCTGCAGAGGAGGCATGGAGTGAGCCGATCACCAAATGGCCGGATTCGGCGGCATGCAATGTCAGGCGGATCGTCTCGGGTTCCCTGAGTTCCCCTACCACTATTACATCAGGGTCTTCACGCAGAACATCCAGGAGCCCCTGCTCATATGACGGAATATGCGTCCCGAGCTCCCGTTGCGCTATGAGCGACTTCTTTGATGTGAAGGCATATTCAATCGGGTCTTCAAGGGTAACAATATGGACGTTTCGGTGCGCATTAATCTCTTCTATTATCGCGGCCACGGTTGTGGATTTCCCGCAACCCGCGGTTCCACAAATCAGCACCAGTCCAGATGCGAGTCTCGAACACTCCTGAAGTGAGGGGTGAAGGTTAAGATCATGAATACAAGGGACACGGCCGGGCAGCAGCCTAAGGGCCAGGCTTAGCCCTGAAAGTGAGTGGAAGAGATTTATTCTGATACGGATATTGCTGACAGTCCTTGCAAAATCGACAGAAAGACGTTCCCTGAGCACTGTCCGATCCCTGCTGGATAGGAGGTTCTCGGCCAACTCCTTGATCTCCTGGTGACTCCAGGAGTCATGCTGGAAAATGATCATTCCGTTTTGTCTGAATACAACAGGTTTGCCGGCCATGATGTGTATGTCTGAGGCATTTTTGCCAGCAGCGAGCCTTATTGTCCTGGCCAATCGATCCATCCCGTACTCTCAGGAAGATATCCGAGCCTCCATTAAAGGAATTATTCAGGGACGGCAAAGACCACGGCCCCGTAACCAACAACCCATCTACCACGACCCTCGGGAAAGTCATCTCCGCTGTTCCGATAGTGAAGGACTGTACCTTTCTTGCACCCTTGCGACTTTGCGAACTGCATAACTGCAAGGACCGGCATTAACCCGCAGAAGGTCTGCCTGGAGGGGCTCCAATCCTTTAGGATAGCGGCATAATCCACGGACCTTACTTTTTCGAGCGTTTTCCTATCCGTTCGTGCGACAAGCTGATAGCTTGGATCATGGAGCATGTCAGAGCTTGCGATCACCAGTATCTTTTTCTCTTTCGAAAGCCCACCAAGCGCCTTTACAAGGTCGTCCAGGGTTCTGGAGTCATGGTCACCAATAATGCCCACCACGATCTTTGTATCAGGCAGGGCCGCCTGGACAAAGGGGATCTCGTTTTCGGCGGAATGTTCGCCTGCATGCGGGGCATAGTCAAAAGATATCCGCGCACTTTGTGACACCAAGAATTCTGCCGCTTGTTGGTCGAGCTTCGCCTCACCGAGGGGCGTGGCTATGGCATCGCCGTCCATAATCGCCACGCCCTGAAAACCTCCCCTATGGCTTATCCCTAGAACTACGACCGTCTCGGGTCGATGGCCAGCCATGACATTTTCCCTTATGGCACGGAAGGTATAACCCGCCACCTTTCCGGAATATAGATAGCCTGCATGCGGTGCAATAGCCCCCACAATCCTTCCAGCCACACCTTCAACCTCGGCATTCTCAATATATCCATTGACCATGGGGCCTAAGACCTGTCCATTTTCTGGAAACCACCTCCCGTCCCCAAAGGTCTTCCTGACTGTTCGATCACCTTTTTTCTTCATATCTTCCTTGCCTCCGCCCTGTGAACACACAGCAGAAAATGGCATAACAAGACACGCCGTTATTAGCACTAGGCGTCGAATAACAGACTGTTTTGGTACAAAGCTTGGCATGGGAATATCCCCATCTCCCTCCGGGCTACTGATTTTAGAAAAGGGTCTTACGCATCCGCAGTAAGTAGCCTGCGCCTGATACAAGGAGATGCAGTGCTATGGTTAGCGGAAAAGACCACAGGATCAAAATGGGAGAAGGCCTCACAAGAAACAGTAAAAATATCCATATGCCTATGGTCAGATCCACCTGATCAAGAAAGGAAAGGGCTATTCCCATGATACCCCTGCTTCGTTTTCCGGGGGAGATCTCCAACCGACGCTTAATAAAACTGTTGGGCAACTCACCGAGCGTCATGCCAAGGCCAATAACTAAACCTATAAGATATCCGCTCTTTGTGTAGTCCAACAAGAAGAACCAGGGAGAGACATAATTTTCTTTCTGAAGCCAACCCTGAATACCTCCCCCGAGGCTGCAAAAAACCACGTTAATCGCAAACCCCCTCCAGGTCTTATGATCACCAAATATCCTTTTTCCCCTGTAGGTCAGAGCAAGGTCAAGTGGTCTCTTGAGCCAACTCATCCAATCGTGCCTTATGCAGAGTCCCTGGGCGACAGCTGCCAAGAGGAGAGGGGACCCCAGGAACATGAGCTGGCAGGTCATCTCCAGCATAATTGCTCTTTATGAGGTACCAAAGAATTTGGCATAGGCATGTTTTGCCACCCACTGCATTGAATAGCGGAGTGAGCGGGTATAATGGTTGACCTGGAAATTGCAGGTGGAAAGGCAGCGCTGGCTGCATCCTTGCTTCTGTTTATTGAGGGTCTCTTGATCGAACCTAGGACCATCGTATATATTCCCCCAATCTTCCTTTGACCCATACAGCTCGAAACAAGGCGCGAGACTGCCGTCCAGTCGGATTACCACAGACATTTCACCCGCCCGGCAGGGCCAGGAAGGCAATTGGTTACGAATGAATAACTTCATGGCCTGCAGGTGCTCAATGGAGTTGACCATGGTAAACCCTTCAAGGTTTTTCGCGGTCAACCAATCTATAAGGTCGTCCACTGCCTCAATCTGATCTTCTGTAATCCACCCGCCATCCGTTTCATGTCGGTAGTTATCATATTTTATAGGGGGAGGTTCATTGATATGGTAGTCGGTTGCAATACTATACTCATGCGCTATCTCTGTAAGTCTCCTGGCATCCTCCACATTGCTGTGGGTAATATTGATGTTGAAGAAGGTGATATAGCCATATTCCTTTTGCCTTTCCACCAGGTATTCGAACTGCTCCTTTATGCGGTTAAAGTATTTGGGTGTCCCTTCCCGGTACCCTAACGCGTCAACGGCTAGATTTATAGTAGATACCCCCGCCTTACCTATTTCATCGATAAATTCCTTGTCCAGGAGGATGCCATTTGTGGGCAGGTAGACAAAAAAATCCTTGTCTGTGGCGTATCGTGTGAGGTCAATGATGAACTCCTTACGGACCAGTGGTTCTCCCCCCATATAGGCCAGCACCTTGCAGCCCACTGATTCAAGCCAGTCTACCGCATCCCTTGCGACTCCCATAGTCATGCCAGGGATCCTGTTACCCCTGCTGTAACAATACGGGCAATTTAGATTACAGTTAAGATCTGTGTAGAGAAAGCAGAGGACTGGCCTGAATTGCTTTGAGAGGATTTTGGATTTCAGGTAAGGAAGAAGCCAGCTTCTATAAGCTCGACTCAGGTTGTTAAAGTGATAGGATGTGGCCGGGCCCTTCTTGCCAGATATGGGGGCCCAGGCAGTCTCCCTGGAACGAGCAGTGGAAGGTCTCAAATCTTCAAGAGCTCCCATATAAGACACCACCTTTCTTATTCTTATCAGATCACTTTTTTAACTATTATGACCTCCCTTTCCGATGAGTCAGAAGGCCCCTACACATTCATATCATCCGGGAAGTGTATGAGCCTTTATGACCAACATCCATGCATTACCCTTGAGTCTACTTATGTTATCGAGCTACATATTCCAAGAGATTATAACTACTCCGAAGGGGTTTTTCACGCAAAATCTGAGCATTTATCTTTAAATTTCGGTATTGCTGTTAGCTTCACGACCCATTTATCACAGGATTATGTATCATATCTCTCCAACAAAATCGAGGCATTTTGTCCCCCAAACCCGAAACTGTTGTTTAATGCCTTTCTGACCGGTTTTTCTATCGCCTTGTTGGGGACGTAGTCCAGATCACAACCATCTCCAGGGGTTTCCAAATTGATTGTTGGATGTATCTTGCCCCTTTCTATGGAAAGTGCTGTTGCAATCGTTTCTATCCCTCCTGATCCACCTATGAGGTGGCCTGTCATGGATTTGGTGGAACTAATGGGTACGTTATAGGCATGGGTGCCAAAGACCTTCTTTATGGCCGAGGTCTCAATGGGATCATTCAGGGGTGTTGAGGTACCGTGGGCATTTATATAGTCGATTTTTCCAGGAGATGTAATACCTCTTTTTAGTGCGTCCTCCATGGCCTTCGCCTGGGCACCACCGGATGGGTCAGGCACAGTGATATGGTAGGCATCTGATGTTGCCCCATATCCGGTCATTTCGCAATAGATATGTGCCCCACGATCCAGCGCATGGTGAAGTTCCTCGAGGATGAAAATTCCGGCGCCCTCTCCCATAACAAACCCGTCCCTAGCCGCATCAAAGGGCCTTGATGCCTTTTCAGGCTCGTGATTTCTTTTACTCATGGCACTCAGGGCAACAAAGCCCCCGAAGACAAAGGGCGTGATACAGGCATCAGCGCCTCCTGTGACCATGATTTTTTCCTCTCCGAGGAGGATCTGTTTGTATGCCTCTATCATGGCATGGTTTGAAGAGGCACACGCAGTGGAGACGTTGAATGCAATCCCCTTTATTCCGAATTTCATGGTAACGTTGACGGCCACGGCACATATCTGGGTGTGTGGGAGCGCAAAGGGGGAAATCTTTCTGGGGCCATTGTGTTTTAGGAAGCTTCTATGCCACTTCTCGCATAGGTCCATGTTTTGGGCACCCACCCCAAGGATCGTCCCGATCGTCCAGGAATTTATTCCTTTGATCACGTAACTTCCAGGTCCCTTGCCTTCCTTTACAAATTCGAGGTCGAGACCGGCGTCAATGAGGGCCAGTTTGGTCCCGGCGAGTGCAAACTCGGCCGTCCTGCTGAAGTATCTAAAATCCTTGCCTCTCTCGATGAACTGCGCCAATGAGAACCCTTCAACGGTACATGCTATCTGGGAGTCATACTGATCCATATCGTAGCCTTCAAAGTTGATCCTCCTCGCTCCGGACCTGCCACTCGTCAATGAGGCCCAGAATTCTTCCTTTCCAATACCAATCGGCGTAATAGGCCCCAATCCGGTTATGACAACCCTCTTCTTCATAGTACACCTTTCTTGGTCAAATCTATCTGCCCTATCAAACCGCCCTTTCAATAATACCGCCCCCGAAGACCATATCTCCTGAATAAAGTACCACGGACTGGCCAGGGGTCACGGACATCTGAGGTCGGTTGAAGACTATCTTTGCCCTGCCATGCCTCAGCGGAAAGACCGTTGCGTCGGCCTCCTTGTGTTTGAGGCGGATTTTTGCCTTTACTTTGTAAGGCCTGTCCAGTCTCTCTATGGCTATCAGATTGAGATTTCTTGTTGTAAGGCCATCCGAAAAGAGGCCTTCCCTTTCACCTACCACAACCCTGTTGACTTGTGCATCGAGCTTGGTGACATAGAGGGGTCGCTCTGACCAAATGCCCAGCCCGCGGCGCTGTCCTACCGTATAGTATATAATCCCGCGATGCCTTCCGATGATGTTCCCGGCTGCATCCACGATATCGCCTTCCTTTACCACCTGGTCGCTGAAAAGAGAAGTGTATCCGCCACTCGAGACAAAATCCTGGCTTTCCGGCCGAGCTGCGGTTTCAAGACCCAAGAAACGGGCCATCTCTCTTACCGTCTTCTTTGTGTAGCCTCCTACGGGAAATAGTGTTCGGGAGAGCTGCTTTTGACTGAGGGTGTACAGGAAATAGCTCTGATCTTTCGATAGATCAGCGGCCCTTTTTAGGAAAAACCGTTCCTTCGATCTCTCTATCTGTGCATAATGCCCGGTCGCAAAATAGTCAAATCCAATCCCGGCCTGTCTCAGCTTTTCCAGCAAGAAGCCAAACTTCACCACCTGATTGCAGACGATGCAAGGGTTAGGTGTCTTCCCTGCAAGGTATTCTCTCCTGAAGTAGTCCAGGACGTACCTCCCATATTCTTCTCTCAGGTCCACCACATGAAACGGTATGCCCAGTTTCTTGCAGACAGAGTCTGCCATTTCTATATCCTCTTTTTCACCTGGGCCGTAACACCCGTGTCTTTCGGAATTCTTGACTGCCACGGACCCATCAAAGATCATCATGGTAGTCCCTGCCACATCGTATCCTTCATTCTGGAGAAGGGCAGCGGCGAGCGAAGAATCCACGCCCCCGCTCAGGCCAACCACGACCTTTGCCTTTTTTTTCCGCTCCACGGTTTCACTAGAAGATAGCAAGGCCATTGGACTACTTCTCCTTGAGGTCCTTTTCCACGACCGAATTTATCCCTCCTGGGACAGATATGAGGATGTCGGTCCCCATATCTAGCCCTTTGAAATCAATACCATTTAGTTATTGGAGTGTCAAACTTGGGGGCTCGGTGGAGAGAGTCGGATCAGCAGGTTCATCTCCTTTCTTCTGCTGACGTGCCATGAGGCATAATGGTCTCTTGATAACACTTGACAAGTCTTGATCCAATCACACCTGCCAGTCGTTTCATAATGATTAGACCCTCCGGGGGGTATTTTTCAAACAACCCTATTAAGAGATCAGCGTCAATTTTTATTACCCTGCTCTCCTTGAGAGTCCTGGCGCCGGCCGTGTAGCGATTTGGTTCAACCAAGGCTGACCAGCCAAACAACTGGCCTGGCTGGTTCACCCGAAAAGAGAATCTGTCCTCTACATGGATCCTGATATCTATTTCCCCTTCTTCCAGGATATACAGGTAGTCCGCAAAATCTCCCTCTTCAAATAAGACATGGCCTTCAGGAAAAACCTTTTCTTCAGCATCAGCCGCTATTTTGTTTATAAAGTGTGAAGGAATCCCCTTGAACAGTTCAACCTCATTGATGAACATGACTTGTCCCTCCTGATCTTTCTTACATTAATTTCTTGATCTCCTCAATTAGATCTGGGACGGCCTTAAAGAGATCTGCAACAATACCGTAATCTGCTACCTTGAATATTGGGGCCTCTTCGTCCTTGTTAATGGCCACAATGACCTTCGAAGATTTCATGCCAGCCACGTGCTGAAGTGCCCCTGAAAGGCCGACAGCGATATAAAGCTCTGGTGCGACGATCTTCCCGGTCTGGCCCACCTGAAAGTCGTTGTGGATATACCCAGCGTCCACCGCAGCGCGGGTGGCGCCGACAGCGCCGCCTAATAGGTCGGCGAGCCCTTCAATAAGCCTGAAATTTTCAGCCGACTTGAGCCCCCGACCCCCGGAGACCACTACCCGCGCATCTGGCAGATCGGGCCTTTCGGAGACCGTTTTTTCGAAACCGTTAAACTCGATCCGGCCGAGTACCTTGGGCGGGGGAGGGACATCAACCTTCTCCACCGGGCTCGCGCTGGCCACCGGCTCAAATGGGTCGAATCCGGTCTGACGCACTGTAACAAGCTCAATTTCAGTGTCTATCTGCACGGTGGCATTCACGTTCCCTGCGTACATAGGGCGGATGTAATTAAGCTTACTGTCTTCAAAAAAGAGGTCAATAACGTCGCTGGCCATGCCGGCCTTAAGGTCATGAGAGAGCCGGGGGAGGACATCTTTGCCCGTACTCGAAGCAGGGCTGACAACGACCTTATAGCCGCCACTGCGCACTACCTGTTCGATAACCGGTGTCCAGCGCTCGGCCAGGGCGTGATCGAGCCCCGGGGCCTCTGCCAGGAGTACCCTGTCGGCCCCAAGATGGGCAAGGTAGGAAGTTTGGACGCTGAGGTCATCGCCCAGCGCAAGGATGCTGTATGTGCCACTGATGAAAGATCCCGCCCGTGATGCAAAGGTAACGGCCGAGTTTGTCGACTTCTTGACCTCGCCATCGAGGATCTGCGCTACCACTAATACCTTTAATACCTTACCCATGTGCATTTCCTTTCTCTAGATGACTCTTGCCTCGTACTTCAGGCGCTTAACAAGCTCTTCGACTGAGTCCACGATGATGCCGGCACTGCGAACCGGGGGCGGGGTAAAGGCGATCGTATTTACCCTCCTGCTGGTATCCACACCTAATTCTTTGAGTGTGTGTCTTTCCAAAGGTTTCTTCTTGGCCTTCATGATGCCGGGAAGTGACGCGAAACGGGGACCGTCTTTATTGAGCCTCTCCTGAGGGCTCACATTATTATTGACACCCCCTGGAGTCACGATCCGCACGTCAACCGAAATCACGGCCGGGAATTTCACCGTAGCGCTGGCACATCCTCCATCCACCTCACGGGTGACGGTGGCCTGGGATAGGTCGGGCGGGGCCTCGAGCCGGCCTGCGAACGTGGCTTGGGGCCAACCGAGCATTCCGGCAAGGATCTGGGCCGTCTGATTTGAGTCGCCGTCCACGGCCTGCTTGCCCATTAGGACGAGATCGGGTGATTCCTTCTCGATCAGCTTGGCGAGGGTGCGGGCGACTACAGTCGCATCCAGGTCCTGGTCCTCGCCCGCGACAATGATCCCGCGGTCAGCACCCATCGCGAGACACCACAGCACCTGATGGGCCGCCTCTTCAGGGCCTATGCTTACGACCACGATCTCGCCACGCATTTTGCCAGCAGCATCTTCAAGCAGCCTGAGGGCAGCCTCGACCGCATATTCGTCGAAGGGATTGGGTTTCCAGTCAAGCCTTTCCGTGCTCACGCCCTTGCCGTCGCTGCCGATCGTTACCTTGTCCACATTGTCGGGGTCAGCGACCCTTTTCATTGGAACTATGATTTTCATGTGCCTCCTTGTTGACAATGGTTTCTTTGAGGTTATTTCGGCAATATATTTTAGTCCTGGACTGGGAGATACAGATCCATTGGATGACCAGCCAGACAATCCTTGGGTACCGATGAAAGGAGTAAATGAAAATGGGACTGAGATGCCCTGATTGCCTGTCCTTCTTCTTGGGAAGGCCATTCCTTGCAGTTTCTTTTATTTATACTGGGCTGTGGCACAAAATTCAAGAAAAACTTTACGGGTGCCAAAAGGGCATGTGCGTGGCCCTATGTACTACCCTGAAAAAATCGCCGTTATCTTCTTGAGCGATAGGGGATGGCGCTCTGCATCCGGCGCTCTTACCCCATGTCCGGCATTCAGGAGTGGCCCGCCGAGCATCAAGAGACCAAAGGGAATCTGATGGCCGATCCTCAAGAGGGAGGTAAACGTCAGATACGATGGGTTGATAGGCAGGAGCTTCAATGCCACTGTTACGCGCCTTTTCCAAACGCGCAGCGGGGATACGAGCATTGAGGACAGTTGCGACAGAGACCTCCATGGCCAAGGAAAGCGAGCTCTTTTTTACCGATCCTCTCTCCAGCAAGAACCCGGGGCAACAAGAGATCTAGAACTGTGACCTTGTGATAGAGGCCGCAGGCAGGGACCCCCAGGAGCGGCGTGCCTCCCAGATAGGCCACAAGAAACATTGCACCAGGGAGGGCGGCCGCCCCATAATAGATTTCCTCGGCCCCGGCCAGTCTAATCCCGTGACGGGTCACATCATCGGGGTCAACACTCATCCCTCCACTTAGCAGGAGCAGATCGCAACCCCGGCTCAGGTGGGAGCGAATCACCCGGTTGATGACCTCAGCATCATCCGGGGCAAAGTCCAAAGCGGCCACTTCAGAGCCCAGCGCCCTGAGCTTCTCGGTGAGGATTGGAGCGAAGCGGTCCTCAATGATTTCGTTGTGGACCTCAGTTCCGGTAATCACTAGGCCGGCCCGGGCCTTTCGAATGGGCCGAATCGATAAGACCCATCCGTTCTGCCGGGCAATGGCCGCTGCCCGTTCTATAGATGCCCGCTTCATGACCAGAGGGATGGCACGCGTGGCCCCTACCAATTCCCCCTTCTTCACCCGGGTGTGGTTGTGAAGGGTGGCGCACATGACCTCATCCACCAAGTTAAAGGCAGCGAGTGCCAGGGTCTCCACAATAAGCAGACCGTCACTTCCGGCATATAGACTAATCTTTCCCTCCTGCGGGTCATCTTTCCAGACGATGCCTTTTCCTGCGATGGCCTTGGCGAGGATGGCGGCCGCCTCGTTTTCGTGGATCTCATCCTTTTCCAGGTCGACGACGTAGAGGCGGTTCTTGCCCAGCCGCTGAAGGTGACAGATCTCCTCCTCACATACGGTATGGCCTTTCCGAAAGGCTGGGCCTTTGAATTTACCAGGACGGATTTCGGTTATGTCGTGCGAAAGGATAGTGCCTACCGCCTCTTCTAATGGTATCGTCTTCAGCATAAGCCCATATCCTCCGTTAGTGGGCTGCGGGTGCTTGTGCGTTTTCAGAACGTCGCTTATAGGCGTAGTGCTGGTTGCCTTCCTTGGGCGCCCAGTTCATATCAGGGAATAGGATCTCACGGGCGTCTTTGAAATACGCCCCGTGTGCGCAAGGTCGACAAAGTGTGATGCCATCCATGACAATCTCACGGTGATCACGGACAACCTGACCGCAATGTGAGCAGGAGATCTTGCTTCGGGTCGGTCCGGGAAGATCGAATTCATCAAGGGTGACTTGAACCTGTTGAACTCGAAACAGGACACTATCCGGCATTCGTTTGTATGCTTCTAGTTGTTGCCGAGACCTATCGAAAACCTCGGGTGCGTAAAATGGGGCAAGGTCCCTTGACTCCTCAGTAGAAAGTATCCGGAACGCCCTGCCGGTTTCCAGATTGAGAAATGTCGCCGCCATGATCCCATAGTCCACGAATTTTAGTGATCTTCGTCCCAGTTTGACCTGGGTTACATGGGCAACCGCATCTGCGGTGCATCGGTCCATCTCTACATAGACGATTAG
Organism: uncultured Desulfobacteraceae bacterium; assembly: GCA_964452575.1. GTDB lineage: Bacteria > Desulfobacterota > DSM-4660 > Desulfatiglandales > Desulfatiglandaceae > CAYVMN01. Next base: position 33,305 of record CAYVMN010000006.1, read on the forward strand.
CCTCTTGATTTGATCGTAACAGTTGGGGTCGTCAATCCCGATAAGTCGACATCCCAAGAGGGCCATGCGGACCCCGACCACCTGGCCAGGGCACGGATGACCGTGGGCCTCGGCCGAAGATTGCAGGAGTTCTTCAAACGGTTTCATGGCCGACCGTCTCCAGTAGATGCCTTTCATTTTTCAAAAAGGAATCCAAGAAGGCTGCAAACACCTTATAAAAGGGATAAACAGCCTCCTTACGAATCTTCTCGAGGCATGCACCGGCCCACCGGCTTAAGTGATCCTTGAAAAATGCGGCCTGCCTTTCCCAATAAATCCTGGCTTCATTCATTTCCCCAAGTCCCAGAGAATTCGCACTCCAGCGGCAGAGTTGGGCCATAAACTCCAGCTCGGTTGCCAGGTGGTCGGCCTGTCCGTCGAACCCCTGCGATGGCTCTAACCCCTCTGTCTTGTATAAGTGGAGGACTTCTTTTGTGATGGAAGCATCCATAAATGGGCACTCATTCGGGTGATCAGGGGGCCTGGGACGTCTATATACGGATTCATAAGGATGCACGTACTGTCTGCCGGGAACTCGAAATAGGGATTCATACTCTATGAGGAGGGCCTCGGATTCCCATTTGGACCCGTCATGTGCCTGCCGTAGATTTTCCAGGTCCCTGCCCTCCGGGCACTCGTAAAAAAGGGAACATAGTGCGGACACGCCTTCCCCACTCAGGATCCTCTTGAGATCTCCTGGCGAAAGAGGCTTCCTAAACAGTGCGGAGAAAAAACCGTATATGGCACCACGGGCCTCCTGAACAGCCTTTTGTTCTATTTGGTCCATGCTCCCCTCTCTCATATTTTCACGACCGCCACTCGGGAATCTCCATAAGAAGAGCTTCCTCCAATTCCGTCCTGGAGACACACGTCCTTCAGATATGGGTCCAGCAGGATCACCGGATTTAGGGAACAGCCCTGCCCGATCCACTGTGCAGACGGGGTCTTCTGGCCATCCAGGTCGAAAGAACGGCTGCCATATTGCCAGTGTCCCAGGGAATGGGGTATACAAATTACCCCCGGACGAATCCCTTCTGTTACCCATGCCTTCCCGATGACGCCCTTTTTGTTGCTTTCTGAAAACACCTTTACATCATCCCCATGCTGAATCCCGAGGCGTCTCGCATCGCCCCTGTTGATCTGAATCGATTCCTTGGGCGTGACACCCATCAGCCAGGAACTCGCCGCCGTCCTGGCCTGGGCATGGTAAACGGGATGATATGTAATGGCGTAAAAGGGATATTTTGAGGTCTCCAGACTCAAAGGCTTCCCTCGACAGCCTTTCCCGTGCTCAAATCTGGGTAGACCATCCAGAGACTCCCCTGTCATGGAATCTCGAGTCGTGGCCAATTCCTCGTTATAGATGATACAGGGGCCCTTGTAGGCATGACGGGTATAAGGCCCGTTGTAGGCCTTCTCGTAGCCCTCGAAACGGCCCCCCCTCTCGACCACATACCGCACCTTTTCCTCTTCGGTTGCACCGGGAACCGCATCTCCTTGTTTATCGCCATAGGCAATGTTGGCTACGAGCAGTTTGTACCAGTCCCAGGGCGTAAACAGGTCACGGCCCGGTCCCAGACCGTCTTTGCCGAATCCCGGCAGATTCATCTTCAGGGCGATGTCGATGAAGATTTCTTCAAGCATCTTGGTATCCTTGTATACCGGCTTGGTAACAGGCTGTCTCACGCCGCTCGTGGTAGTCAAGATGGTGGGGGCGACGTGGGGGGTCCCATAGTCTTCCAGGAAATGTCGGCACGGTAAGATATAGTCGGCCAGGGAGGAGGTTTCCCCCATCACGATATCGATGGCCACAAAAAGGGGGAGCTTCTGGGTATCTTTGAGCAACTCCACTTGATGGAGGCCGGCCGGGGCAGAATAGACGACGTTGTTCCAGTAGGCAATCAGGCACTTTATGGGGTAAGGGTATTGGGCGGCAATGCTTGGCACTACTTCCTGGTACACGTTATCATGGGCGAATGGAAACCAGGGGCGCTTGGCAGGATATCCGTTTTTCTTGAACTCTGCGCTCTCCTCATACCGCTCCTTGTGACGATCAATCGGGACCCCACTCGCCTTGACCTTTCCCGGATGAAATTCCTTTGCGAGGTTGTAAGGGTTTCCAGGCTTTCCACCCATTTCGTGCCAGTGGCTGCCGCCGTGGGCCTCACAGCCCCCTTTCCAGGACACGTTTCCGATAAGGAAGTTGAGGACCGCCAAGGTCCTGGCCGTATACGTTCCATTGGTGTGCTGAACCGATCCTCTGTAAAAATCCGCCACAGCCTTTCTGCCGTGAGAGGTAAAGTCATCGGCCTCTTCTTCAATCATACGGGATTCAAGACCGCAAATGGAGGCATACTCCTTGACGCCCCTTTCCATGATGCGATCTACCAGCATCTTATATACGCTCTTCACCTTCAGATTGTTTACCACCGTATCCACCAGAAGGTCCCCCTGCTTTGCCTCTTTGGCAAGTGCAGGTTTCCCCCCTTCCAGTACCAGGGGCTCGTTTCCGTCCCGCAAGAACCTTCTGTCATCTTCTCTCACGAGATAGGTGGCGTTTGTCCATGTAAGATGCCCATTTCCCTCTTGTGCCGCCTCGGCATTCGGGTAGGAAAGGTAGCGTAAGTCCACCCGGTCATTTTCTATCATCCAACGCATTATACCCAGAGCGAAGGCTGCATCCGTTCCTGGAAGTATGGGAATCCAGCGTGCCGCCTTGGCCGCAGAGTTGGAAAATCGCGGATCCACCACCACCATGGTTCCACCCCGCTCTCGGAAGGAGTTGAGCTTTCTGGCCAAGGCCTGCATGGGGAAATTGGCCTCGTAAGGCGCTGCGCCAAAAAAGATAATGTATTCCGCATGCCTGATATCCGGTTTGGTGTGGTGTTGCTTATGAAAGCAAAGCCCAAGACCCACGTGATGGGAGGTTTCACAGATGGAGGTGTGATCCAGGCGCTTGTTCACGGTACCGTAGGCGTCCTTCATCCAACGGTCTGTAAATTCCTTCCTCCCGTGTTCGATGCGTCCGGGCATGAACACAAGTTGGTTGGCTCTTGGTCCAAGCTCCGGCCTGTCCGGATCGATGGGGGTAAAACTGCGAATGGCCTTTAATCCTTGCACAGGCCCTTCTCCGAAGAGGTCCCCACCATTGATGATTTCATCATAGGCCTGTTCCCACGTAATGGTTTTCCACTTTCCAGATCCCCTCGGCCCAACCCGTTTGACGGGGTGGCGAATACGATAGGGATTGTACAGGGTTTGAATCATGGCCCCACCCTTTGCACAGACGGTTCCATTGAGCATTTCCGCCTTCTTAGGGTCGGTCTCGTAAGGGAGATGGGGTTCACGGGCATTGGGATGGTAGGGATTGCCATCGATCTTGACCACCACATCGTCCTTGACCTTTACCTGCAATCCGCATGCGCTGTGACACCCCAAACACACGGTTCTCACCACCTTTGCACCTTCTGCCGAATCCGGATCGGGTCCGCCCGTGATCCATTCTTTGGGTTTAGGTGCCTCTGCAAGACATCCCGATCCCATCAGTAGACCGGATAGGGCAAGCGCGCCCTTAATGAAATTTCTTCGATTCGTGTCCATGGAGATATGCCCTCCTCTTTAGGTTTCCAAATTTTCGTACGGAAGGATTCTGTAAGTCAGCAAGAATGCAATGAACATGACACCCATGGTAATGATGCCGAAGGCCATCTTCAGGGGTTCAGGGGCGAGTTGTTCCCAGCGGAAATTGGTCATGGGAAGCATCTGGCCGCCAATAAAGATATTTACGCATCCCACAAGGGTTCCGGTCATGGCGGCCACGGCGGCGAAACAGGATACAAAGACACTCTCCCTCAACCGCTTAAAGAGCATGAGGGCAAAAGGCAGGGCAAGGCCGATAATCACCTGAAAAAACCAGAACTGGAAAGAACGGGGACCGCTGAAAAATACATGGCTTGCCAGCCTGCCGCCAATGCCGGTATACTGAAGAAGGACAAAGTAGATGAAAAACACGGCTGCCTGACCCACCAGGGCATACTTGAGTATGATTCCAAATTCGGCCAGGTATTGCTGCTGCTCAACCAGGGCCTTAAAAGGAGTACGAACAAAGACGTTCTTGAGATGTGTCAACAGGATCAGAAAGGCAGATCCCGAGCAGATGCCAAAGCTGATGAAGATAAAGACCATCACGGAAGAATGCCACATGACCCTCCCCTTAAATGATGAAAGGAGAATGCCCAGATATATAAGCCCCAGAAAGGAAAAGGCGAGGCTCATCCCCGCCCAAAACATCTCTCTCCTTTTCTGTCTAGACCTGATTTCCCCCAGGCTCCCTCCCTCGACCCTGTTGAAGACGGCAAGCCGATAGAGCTTCTGCAGGGGCCCCTTTTCCCGTGCGCGATAGATCAACTCGGGGCGAAACAGATAATAAGAGTGAATGGCATAGGAGATCATGCAAAAGGTGATGATATAAACGCCATAGGCCACAGGAGATGTCCAGTGCCAATGGTAAAACATGGTGTAGAAGCGTTCGGGATGTCCCAGATCCACCACCAGAAACAGGGGAACCAGGGCCAGGATAAGGAAGGGTTGAAACGTGCCCACCTTTTCGAGAGGGCGGTAACCCTCACTCCGATAATAGAGCCAGCTCAGGTGGGCCACGATGTGGGTCCCCTCTGCCAATGAAATGAGCCAAAGATACCATGCAATGAGATAGCCTAGGGCCACCCCGTGTTCGATCCAGTAAATGTATTGTACGGATTCGTTCATGATTCTCTCCCTCCTAATAGCCTATAATAGTCCGGCCCCATGATGGATTCATCGGCGTTCACGTAGTGGACCTTGGGCCTGGTATCCAGATCTACACGCAACCGTTGGGTCGAGCGGCCTTCCATATACCGGGAGACCTGGCTTTTCGGATCACTGAGATCCCCAAAGATCCTTGCCCTACCCGTGCAGGCATCCACACAAGCAGGTTCAAGGCCTTTTGTAATACGGTGATAACAGAAATCGCACTTGTCTGCGGTGTGGGTAAGGGGGTTTACAAATCTGGACCCATAGGGACATGCCACCACACAGATCCGGCAACCCACGCAGACATCGCGGTTTACATGCACAACCCCATCCTCACGGGTCCGATAGGTGGCGCCAGTGGGACAGAGATTCAGACAGGGTGCATCTTCGCACTGATTGCAAAGGCGAGGCAAGAAGTGGATGCTTGTGGTGGGATAAGTCCCCTTTTCAACAATCTTCACCCAGCTTCTATAATAACCATCCGGCACATTGTTTTCACTGATGCACGCGATGGTGCACCCATGGCATCCAATGCAGCGATTTGTGTCGATCACCATGCCATATTTCTTTTGTGGCACTGCCGCCTGGAGCAAGTTTGGTGATTGCAACAGGACTGTGCCGCCGGCTAGGGCTGTAGCACGTATGCCGAGGGTTTGGAAAAACTCCCTTCGGTCCAAGGTTTTTTTTGGGTTTTGCATCCCTGTCTCCTCCTTGAAATCCACGAATTTATCGTTTGAAATTGGATCAGTGATCTATTCGTTCTCTGCGCTCTTCGCTGTTTTGAAGGACGCACCTGATCCAGTACAGGAGTTCCTCCGGGTCCACCGGCCTGGATAGACAAGCGGAGATGTGTTTGCTCATGGCCTCCTTCAGCTCGGGATGAAACATCCGTTCAGAAAGGCCGATAATATGTGGCCGAATAGATCCCCTCATAAGGCCCCTGAGAAATTGACTATCTACCCCTTCGGCATCTAAATTGAGGATCACGATAGGCTGTTTCTTGTGAGATAGGGCAGTTGACAGATCCAGGAAAGTGGGAACTTCAATGGTTTTGTAGCGCTGATTTCTCAATACAGAGGAAAGGACCCGCCGTTGATCGTCATCAGGGTCCACCAGAAAGATTTCACCTGGCATGGCATACCTCGCCATTTTGGAACATGCCGATTGAGCAGATCGTCTGCCGGAAGAAAAGGCAACTTCCATGCCGAAGGGTATACAGGTATGTCCCAACCTTCGAATTAAGGTGAAGAAAGATCATAATATACTTAAATAATTAGTAAAATTTCAGGCCTCTGCAAACTGGAAATGAGAGACTTTCCTCAGAAACGCCGGCGGCAATCAGTCAGGAAGGTGTCCGGATGGAGGACTCAAGGTCCGTGGAGTGTCCTGAATCAGGACAGATGGTATGCGAATCAGGGCGACCTGAAGGTGAAGGCTTACACAAGACCATCGACTCCGGGGCTCAGTCAGGGTGTGTTTTTGGGAATTAATGGGTGGTGGGGGCGTCAATACCATATTTCTTGAGTTTCACATAAAGGGTATTGCGGCTTATCCCCAGGATTCGGGCTACCTCTTTCTTGTTCCATCCATATTCCTCCAAGGTTTGCTGGAGGAGATGGCTCTCATGCTCGGCCAAGGTGCCGGAGCGAGTCTTTGAAGGTTGGGACAGGTCCTTGTGGGCAGGCAGCAAAGCAGCGGGGAGATCTGTAACCTCGATCCGGCCGGTCTTTGCCAGAACGGTGGCATGCTCCACGCCATTTTCCAGTTCCCGGACGTTGCCGGGCCAGGGATATTCCAAGAGGCATCGCATCGCCTCAGGACTGAAACCTTGGATGTTCTTCCCTTGTTCCAGTGAAAACCGCTTTAAGAAATACTTTGCCAGCAGGGGGACATCATTTTGCCTTTCACTGAGCGGGGGAAGATGAATCGGAATGACATTAACCCTGTAATAGAGATCTTCCCTGAACCTTCCTGCCTTCACTTCAGACAGAAGATCCCTGTTGGTGGCAGCCACAACCCTTACATCCACGGACTGGGTTTGTTCTCCCCCGACCCGCTCGAACTTGCGGGTTTGAAGGACTCGCAACAACTTGATTTGGGCTGAGGAAGAGATCTCTCCGATTTCATCCAGAAAGACCGTTCCCCCATCGGCCTGCTCGAAGCGGCCCCTTTTTTGGCGCACGGCACCTGTGAAGGCCCCCTTTTCGTGGCCAAAGAGCTCGCTTTCCAGGAGGTCTGCGGGATAGGCTGAACAATTGATGACCACAAAAGGGTTATCTTTCCTATGGCTTAAGGTGTGAATGGCACGGGCAACGAGTTCTTTTCCGCTCCCGCTCTCTCCCTGGATCAGTACAGTGGCATCAGTGGGGGCGATATCGTCAATGAGGCGATAGAGCATCTGCATCTTGGGGTCCCTGCCAATTATATCTAGATATCCAGCAGAGACCTCCAGCCGGTTTTGCATAGCCCGTGCTTCCTCCTCGTGAACGATAGCCCTGCGAATGACTCCAGCAGCCTGGTTCAAGATGATGCCTATCGGCTCCAGTTCTTGAACCCTGCAGTGGCATTGCTCCCCATTGGCGATAAGAAGCGCTCCAAGTGGCAGGTGTTCATGGTGTAAGGGGATGATGCTGAAGCGCGGAACTCTCAAGAAGTGATCCGGAACAATAGTAGGGGGGAGCTGGATTTCGTCAAGGAACGAGGCACCTTTTTGCCCCTCCACTAGCGCCATGATTGATCGAATTCTCTCGGGCTCTCCCGAGGTCGTCAGGCCCTCTGGAGACGATATAAAGATCAGGTCTTGGTGGGTCGAAAAGAATAACAGGACCATCTCATGATCACACGGTAGCATGCCTTTGAACCGCTTGATGAGAAAGGCCCCCATCTCGTTCAATCCTTGGAGTGCACCGATTTCCTGGACAATGGAGCAGAAGAGCCGGGTCTGCTGATGGGCACGATCCAGCTCCATGGTCTGCTCTTCCAGTCGATTCGTGTAATCCTCAATTCTTGCGACCATCCGGTTGAAGGATGAGGCGAGTAACCCCACTTCATCGTCTTTGACATCACTCACCCTTATGCCAAGTTGTCCCGCATCGATTCTTTGGGTGGCCTCCGTGAGGGAGGCAAGAGGCCTTGTAACCCGTCGCACAAGAAGGAGTGCCCCGATCAAGGCAAGTAAAAGAATTCCAAGGGTAAATGCCCCCATCTCGATCCAGAGCCTGTTTACACGGTCCCTGTATGGTGTCTCGGAGAAACCCAGCCGTAAGATTCCTCCCTTTCCTTCGAAGATGGGATAGGCAATATCCAGATAACGTTCTCCGGTGGTGGAAACGATCTTCTGAAAGTGGGCTTTGTTATTGGAAGTCATAATATTGGCACCGGGTAACTGGGCAGGAACCCCTTTCTTGAAGGTATGGGCCAGTATGCGTCCATCCCTTAAGGTAAAGAGGTAGGCAATTGACTGGTTGCTCCGAAGGTGATGATCCAGCATCTTCTGGAGTGAAACGAGGTCATTTATCAGGATCTCGTCTGCCGCCTGGAGCGCCACAGCATGGGCTACATTTTCTGCCTGGGCAGTCATCGCCAAAAGGAGGCTCTTGCTGTAGCGTTCTGTCACTAAGATAGATATGAGGATACCGCTCCCAATTACGAGCGCTGAGACAGCGATTAGCAATTTGCCTTTAAGGCTTTTCGGGCGCATGGGACCTCCCTTCAATCATTGCTAACGCCGCATTCATCTGCCGTATTGGTTCGTACCATTTTTCGAGAGGTTTTTCAAACCTGCTTATCATCAGTCTCTTGAGAATTCCCTGACCAGCCGGATCCAGATGCATAGAAAGAAGTAAGTCCCGGATCCGAGCCTTCTCCTTTGGGGGAAAATGCACGGAGACGACCAGGGGCGGGATTCCGTACGACTCTGACTTCTTGATGATACGTGTTCGGGATGTCTTCGCGGGGTCAATGTGGTTATAATATTCCCAGATGAGGCTATCTACCGAGGCCCCGTCCACGAGGTGCCTGGCAACGGCAAGGATTGAGTTGTCATGGCTATAGGTATAGATGGTTTCAGCAAAGAAAGATGCCGGCCGCTCACCTATCTGGGCCAGCCAATATGTGGGGACAACCCTGCCCGTATTGGAGTCTGGATCTGTAAAGGCGAAGACTCGTCCCTTCAGGTCCTGCAGTGTGGAAAAGGGGCTGTCTGAATTTACGATCAGATAGGCCTGGTAAAAATGGCTCCCGTGAACCCGGGGAGTGGCCAGCAGTTCAAAGCTATCTTTGCCTTTTCCCGCAACGTAAGGGCCGGAACAGATGAAGGCCAAGTCAATTGTCCCCTTGGTGAGGAGGTCATTTATTTCTCTATAGGTCTTTCGTTGTATAAGCTCGACCCCCCGGTCGAGCTTTCTGCCGATATAGTCCAAGAGCTGCCGGTAACAGGCAAAGGTCTCTTTGGGGGAGATCATAGCTGCCACGGCTACTTTCAAATGAGTGCGATCAGTAGAATGCTTTTCCGGTCTTTCGACTGCAACAGTCTTTGAAAAGTCTACCAGGGTAATTTCCTGATCACGGCTACACCCCTGCACTAAGACGAAAACAGCAGCAGCCAAAATCAAAAATAGCCTCTTCACTCAAGACCCCTCAGAAAAAGGATCTTTTCCTATTGACAACGAATACCACAATGTGGTAATTCATGTCAACAATTTTTTCCGACGCCTCAATAGTCGGTCTTGAGATTCGGCATGGACGGGGAAGAGTTTATATATTTCCGGAAGAGACTGGGAAAGACGCAAAAAGAGATGTCCCAGCTCTTAGGGAGTTCTCATAAGGCAGTCCAGGGCTACGAACAGGGTTGGCGATCCATACCGGTCCACGTGGAGCGACAGGTCTTCTTTTTGATCGCCGCACCAGGTATGAACGACAACTCGCTCAGGCCATGCTGGGAGATTAGGGATTGTCCCTCTGGCCGCAGGGAAAAATGCCCGGCCTGGGAGTTTCGGGCCGGCAGGCTATGCTGGTTCATCAACGGGACCATTTGTGAGGGAACAGTCCAGAAAGACTGGAAGGAAAAGATCAAGATATGCAGGGCATGCGAGGTTTTTGTTTCCTCGCTGCTGAGTGAGAAGGAGGGGTCATGAGCACAAAAAGGGCATATCAATTTGAAACCATGGTTATCCACGCGGCACAGTCACCTCAAGACTGGGCGGGGTCCACCTTGCCTCCGGTCTTTCAGACAGCATCCCACCTGCACGAAACCGCGGAGAAGCTTAGCGAGACGTTTGCCGGAAAGAGGACCGATCACATATACATGCGGCTTACCAATCCTACCAACAGGGTGTTGGAGGAAAAACTGGCTGCCCTGGAGGGGGGGGCTGGCGCAGTGGTGATGGCATCGGGCATGGCTGCCATAACCAATGCCTGCATGGCACTTCTGCGCGCAGGTGATGAGTTTGTGAGCGGTAATTCCCTTTTCATGTCGACTTACATCCTTTTTGCAAATGTCTTCAAAAAATATGGGATTACTGCACGCCTGGTAGAATCTGCTGATATGGATGCAATAGAGAAGGCCATCAATGAGCGGACCCGTTTTGTCTACCTGGAGACCATAGGAAATCCCAAGATGGATGTCCCTGACCTGACCCGTGCGGCAGAGATTGCCCACCAGAATGGAATCCCGCTGCTGGTTGATAATACCC